>CAVICI010000047.1:0-14391 GCA_963640995.1 Dialister hominis
TCTCTCCGATCTCTCCGAGCAATGTCATCGGACGGGCCATCGGAGGGGGCGCTTAAAACAGTAACCTACGGGACGGGGCGGAAACGTGCAGCCACACCCATCCTGCTTTGGCAAAACATTATACCCCGCATAGTTTACCTGCTGTTGCAGACCAGAGTTTTTCGATTTCATCGTTCAGCTCTCATGGACGGGTTCATTGTGGCAGAATCACGCGGAGAAAGGGCGAAGCCCATCATAAAATGGGCCGGCGGCAAGGGTCAGCTGCTCGATCAGATTAGACCTGAGTATCCGGATGGATTAGGAGATACTATCACCAGGTACGCAGAGCCTTTCATCGGAGGAGCGGCTGTCCTGCTTGATGTGCTCAGCTCCTATGACATCGAAGAGGCGTACATCAGCGACATAAACCGCGAATTAGTGAACCTCTACACGGATGTCAGGGACAATCCCGACGATTTGATAGGGCTGCTGTCTGAATACGAGTCTGACTACATCTCCCGCGATGCCGAGGCTCAGAAAGCTCTCTTCTATGAGAAGAGGGAGAGGTTCAACGAGCTGAAGAAGCTCGACGTAGGAGCCATAGAGGCTTCGGCATTGTTCATCTTCCTCAACAAGACCTGTTTCAATGGATTGTACAGGGTGAATGCCAAGGGCGATTACAACGTCCCTGCAGGCAGATACAGGAATCCGACGATTTGCGACAGGGACAACCTGCTGAAGGTGTCAAAGCTGCTGCAGAATGTCACTATCAGGAATGTGTCCTATCTGGAATCTAAGGACTTCATCGATGAGAACACGTTCGTCTATTTCGATCCTCCTTACCGCCCTCTCAATGTAACTTCAAGCTTCACATCGTACACCAAAGAGCAGTTCGATGACGACGATCAGGCCACGCTCGGCAGCTTCGTCAAGGAGCTTGTGAACGAGAAGCACGCGAAGGTCATGGTGAGCAATTCGGATCCGAAGAACACCGATCCGGACGACGATTTCTTCGACGAACTCTACGCGGGCCTGAACATAAACAGGATAACCGCCAGCAGGGCCATAAACTCCAAAGGCGACGGGAGAGGGAAGATCAGCGAGCTGCTGATCACCAGCTACGAGACTGCCACCAAGCGCGGAGAATGCAACCTGGACCGTTTCTGACGTCACGAGAAGAAGCCTATCGTGGACTCTTTCGAGTATTTCGAATCCTTGCCCGGCTTCTCGAAGATGAACAGGTGCTCGTGCATCGTCAGGAGGAAGTCTGCCTTCCCGTATTTGGCCAGGCTGCGTGAGCTGTCGCAGTTCCATTCCTGCTTGATGATATCCTCTTTCAGGATGAATCCCGCTTTCAGGAACTCGATCATCATCCGCGCGGAGATGGGCACGAAATGGCTCTTCTTGTGGGTGTCACCGATGAGGATCGCGCATTTCTTTCCGGGCTTCAGCACCCTGTGCATCTCCGAGATGGCAACTGAGAACTCTTTGAAGAACAGGCTGTAGTCCGAGAACTGCGACAGGTCCCCTTCGACAAGAGGCGCATAGTGGATTATGTTCACGTAAGGCGGGTGGGTTGCAATCAGGTCGATGCTGTCATCCCCGATCAGATCCAGGTTGCGGACATCGCCTACGAACGTCCTGTGGGAGGTCTCTTTCAAACCGGCGGCAATCTCGCCCGGAAGGTCCAGGCGGTCTCTGACGATCGCGATCGAATCGGGATTGATGTCCACCGAGATCGAGTTGCGGTTCGTGAGCAGGCATTCCACGGGGGTCGTACCGCCTCCCGCCATCGGGTCCAGCACGGTGTCGCCCTCTTCCGAGTACAGCTCTATGATGTTCCTCACGAGCTGAGGGGGCCAGTTCCCCCTGTACTGCCCGGTATGGGATGCCCAGCTTCCGCGTTCCGGAAAGCTCCATGTAGTCGTCCTCTCGACATCGAATTCTTCAGGTCCGGGGGCGATGTCCTTCGATTTCTTGGTCCTATGCTCCCTCCAGGGTTTTATGACCTTGTTGTCGATGACGACCTGATCTTCGATCGAGCTATGCGATTCTTCCATCGGAGGATATGCGATCTCAAGGCCGAGCTGCTCGAAGAGCTGATAGGCCGTCTTGACGCCGAATCCCGGAATCTTCAGGATGTCATAGAAATCGGACGATGCAATCCTGTCCAAAGGATATCCGTTTTCGATTAGAAGATTGATCTTTTTCGGACCGATGCCCTTCATTTCAGTGCCTCCGGGTTAAGGTAATATGGCAGTAGATAAGTACTGTGCCTATGCAGTCTGGTCCAGAGAGGGATTTCGATAAATGGCTGTCGACATTCTGCGAATCGATAGCTTCCTACGATTACTATGTGGATTTCGACAAGGTCGTGAAGAATGCATCGCAGTTCAGGGACGAATTCTGTGCATTGGACTCGCTGATCGGTTCAGAGGATCCAAGGTCCAAGTTCGTCATTCTTGTGAACAAGATGCCGTCGATCATGAAGTCCATTCCCATTCTGGTGGCGATCAGGGACTCAGAGGTCAAGGTCGTCGATGACGGCGAGCTCTACCGTTTCAATTTCAAAAAGCCAAACTACTCAGTCGAGCAGTATGCCGACTTCATGGAGCGCATAGGACTGTTCTCCATGTTCTCGAACCACCTGATCTCGAGCGTATACGATTATGCGACAGGCGTCGAGGTCGGCCTCGACTCCAACGGGCGCAAGAACCGCGGCGGACACCTGATGGAGGATCTGGTAGAGTCCTACCTCAAGAAAGAGGGGCTGGACTATTCGAAGGAGATCTACATCGGGGATCTGGACATTCAGTACGATATCGATTTCTCCCCCATATCGAACAACGGGAAGACCGAGAAGAGGTTCGACTTCGTGGTGTACGGGGATGAGCAGATCTATGCGATGGAGGTGAACTTCTACACGAGCTCAGGCTCCAAGCTGAACGAGACTGCGAGGAGCTACAAGACCTTGGCATTGGAATCCCGGGGCATCAAAGGGTTCAATTTCGTCTGGGTCACGGATGGGCTGGGCTGGATATCGGCCAGGAACAATCTGAGGGAGACTTTCGATGTCATGGAGCATCTCTACTGCATCAACGATCTCAAGCAGAATGGGCTCAGGAACCTGCTGTTCAATCAGGCCTGAGCGCTTCCAGAGGCATCATCTGCATCGACGGGGTTGGGGATGGCTGGCGGCGAATACGATCTCGAAGGGAGCTACGGCGACGCGGGGAAGAACGATGTCGCTTGGAGGAAGCTGTTCGAGCAGGAGCCGGTCCTCAAGGCCGTAGAGGAGGGCGGGCTCTATAGGATCGATGCCAAGAAGCTGAAGGACATAACGAACAGAGAGCCTCGCCTGATGGCCAAGATCGAGTCGAAATACACTCTTCCGGCAGTCCTTGGCAAGAACGATCTGTGCATAATGCCCCACGAGTCTCGCGGGAACTACGTCATCGGGCATTTCGATGCGTTCGTCGAGGTGGATTACGACGATGCGGAGGGCAGCCGCGTATCGATAGGCCGGAAGTACGACATGCTGGATCCGCATCGGATCGAGAAGGAGCCCAGCCTGATCCTCTCGGCGTTCAACTACAAGATCCTGGACGGGATCGCCGGCGGAGAGGAGGTCGCTCTGACGGATTTCGGCAGAGAGACCACGGGGAAGTTCGATTTCCTGATCAACAACGTCCGCGGCGGAGATCCGTACTCGATATCCGTCAACAGATCTCAGCTGGAGATGGATGGCGTCTTTGAATCTGACAGCTATGTGCTGAACATAGAGGCGAAGATGAAGCAGCGCGTCGATTTCATCGGAAGGCAGCTGTACTATCCTTATCGGATGATCCGCGACCGTTCGGACAAGGACATCATCAACATCTTCATGTCCTACTCCGGAGGCTCCCTCTTCATACACACTTACAATGTCGCAGATGATGAGAACTACAACTCCTTGAGGCTCACTGGCAGCTACAAGTACGATTTTTTCGAAGGCGTATCTGTCAAGGACGCATACGAGATAATCAAAGGTGCGCAGGTGCATGATGACTCTCCAGAGATTCCATTTCCCCAGGCGGACACCATGCAGAAGGTGTTCGATGCCATCTCGTGCATCCGCGACAATCCCGGGATAACGGATAAGGAGCTGGCCGAGCTGATGTTCATCAATGAACGTCAGGGCGGATATTACGGCAATTCGTGCTGTTACCTCGGGCTGACGGAGAGGGTGAGGCAGCGTTCGTATCGCAACTACCTTTCTCCGGAAGGTGAGAAGTTCGTTTCGGAGCCCATTGATATGCAGATCAGGCACATGATCGAGCTGCTCTCTCGGCATGAGGTCTTCAATCATTTCCTTACCGAATACATGGAACAGGACGAGCCTCCTGCGAAGGACGAGATCGAGCAATGGATCCGCGAGAACATCGGTTCGATGGATCCGGACAAGAAGACTCCTGGGCGCAGGGCTCAGACCGTGAAGAAATGGATGGAATGGGTTTGGAGTAGTTGCGATATGCCGTAACTGGGGCGACGTAGCCTATGAGTTTGCGAACACGCGCTCGGTTGATGCATGATGTGGGTGTAAGCTCATTGATTGAGACCAGTTTTTCTTTCTGGAAATTGCCATCCCATCCTGAGGAAGATATCTTCCAGGTCCTTTTCGGGCGATGAGATAGAAGATTCTAATGTCCCGGCAGTTATTGCTTCCATCATTGTCGCCTCTTTTTCTTTCAATCTGTTGTATATTGCATCATCCAGTGAAGGTGAGTCGATGAAATCTAAAACCATCTTGGGGTAATGGATAGACATGAATCTATGTTGAGTGTATTGATTGTCCTTGAGACCAAGGCGATGGATACGATCTTTGGATTGCAGTAGGTGGACCAGGTTGTAGCTATATTCAAAGTAGATTGTGTCATGACACACTTGATGGAGTGATACGGATTCTGCTAAAGTGTGCGGATTGGTTATCAGCACTGGAAAAACTCCTGATTTGAACTTTGAGATTATGCTTGAACGTTCAGATACCTGGACTGAACCGTCAATGGATTCACACCCTATTCCCCTAGCCCTTATCAACTCTCTGAGGTTGGATATTGATTTTTTGAATATGCACCATATTATGACGGTCTTTCTTTCGGACACCAGCTTCTCGACTTCAGAGACGCACATACGTGTCTTGGTGGTCGTGCCGATTCCATTCACTATTTCGCTTAGATGGCGGAGGCTGGGCATCAGAGGTGTAGTTCCGTCATGATGCTCCACATCATCAACAAGTTCCTTGAATGAATCTATCACATCTTCTTGAACATCGTCGACCATCAGCATCGAAGGGTCAGACTCAGCTTGGAGGATACGTACTATTGCCACTAAGGGATTCAAATCGCACAGCCCTAAGAGTGATTCATACAACTTATGCTCGTCAGGGCTGGAATCATAGCTGAGGATGATGTCAGGATTCGCAGGTGGAACCTTGAGATCATCCTTGCTGGTCCTGCAGTAGAACGGTTTTATCCTTTCATTGATATCGTTGATGACATTATTGGAGGGATTGGATAATGTGGATAGGCTGTATCTGAAGTAGGAGCCGTATTCTTTTGGGAACATGATGTTCAAGATGCTATAAAGATCAGAGTACGAATTCGGCATGGGCGTACCGGTCAAGATTAGCGTGCGGGGCGCATCATGCGATACAGTCAACGCGGCCTTTGTTCTTTGATTTCCCCAACCTTTGACGTAATGTCCCTCATCGAAAATCAAAAGGCTATTAGCAATGTGTTTTTCGATTATGTCCGCGTATTTGAACAGGCTCTGATAATTAATCAGAATCAAATCTGAGGAATAGTAATCCTTATGGATGGCGGCACGTGCTGCAGATGAGTTGTTATATGTTCTGACATCTAGAGTTGATGGATTATGGCCGAATGTTGCTGTGTATTCGAAAATCCAGGAGTCGAATGCATTCAGAGGGCATATCACTAGCAGGTTGCGGACATTCTCTTTTTCTCTGACGAAGGCCAATACTCCTAAGACCGAAGAGGTTTTTCCTGAACCTGGGACTGAGAAATTGCCGGCCTTCTTCATTGAATACATGAAGAATGCGTCCCACATCTGCTGATCATAGAGTTTTCTGGATGTGGCTGAGTCTACTACTTCCTTGAATTTTGAGAATTGTGGGACGATATTCGGCGAATGAGCCTTTATCAGCAAGCCTAATTTGCGTCTCTTGTCCAGCATTAGATCCTGATTTCTAATCATATCCTCCAGTGTTTTTGAAACGACAAGTTGGACATTCTTACGTGAGCAGTAGTCTGACAGGTTTGTGATTATGTTGCGGCAGTCTGTATAATTGGCATTTTCTTTGAAGACAATGCGGTCTGTGTACGATTTCACATACAGTTTTATGTGTGCTCCATAAACGATATTGTAGTTGCTGGGAGAATCAATCAGACGATTTTCTAAGATGATGTTGTCGCCTGACCATTTAAGATAGATGCAGTCTGGAGTGAATGTATGTTCATCGATGACAAGATGGCCTTCCTTCTGATACTTCTTCAGCTCCGCCCAGATGAGTTCTGAAGGTTTCTTGATGATAATCCCTGGTTTGTCCCCGTTCCAGATCTGTTCGAATTTATCTTCATGGCGATCATTCAAACGGCACTGCCTGAAGTCGAACTCCTCATAATTGTCTTCGATTGCCGCCGCGGTCTCATTGTTAGATCCGAGCATAAGCATTCTTTCGCCGGCGAGCCCTTCGACAAAAGCCCACTTGGAGTGGAAGATGCCACGTTTCACGAGGGCAATCCTGAACTCTACCACGCCTGTCGCCATCAATTTCACTAGCGTGCCCAATGCATTCTCCTGGCTTAGTGAAAGGGTTTCACGCAGCCTGGATGAGAGGATGTCATCATATCTTTCGCTCTCTCCTTTTTGGATAGCTTCAAAATCTTCTTCAGACACCTCTTCCGAGATTATCAGCCTGTACTTGGATCCAGGCTCCTTTGCAAACTCTTCTAAGCCTCTGCTATACAAGGCTAGAGCTTTCGAGGAGAAATAGCATGATACCCTGTCCACGCGACGGGCCATCCTGAACAGAGGTATGTAGAATTTCTCGTTCAGATCCACCTCGTAAGAATCGTAGAATCCTTCCAGGTCTGTCAAATCAGTCATTTAGGCATTCCTGCCACTTGTTGACGAGTTCACGCAATTCATCCAGCTTATTGCGCAATTCATCTTTCTGTTCCACTATGGATAGCTGTACTTCATCTATCAAAGACAGCTTTGTTATCGCACCGTCCACTAGTTCTAAGGGGGCAATACGTGCTAATTGGGCGCCTATGCGCTCATATTCCGAATCTATCGACCTTTTGACAGAGTCTTTCAGATTCTTATCAGACAGGATCTGTTCGGACAGGGCCTGCTGAGTCATAGGCCCCTCTACGGAGCTTATCTTCTCAATCGCATCTTCTACGATGTTGTCTTGGCTTTTAGCAAAGGCTTCGGATGCGCCCTCTTCTGCAATCTTTTTGTATTTTCTGATGACTCTCGTCACGTCTCCTTCCCCATACAATATCGCAGTGAACATCCATTGCTTGTATTGCTCGCGCTCTTCTGGGTCAGAGATTTTTTTGAGTATCATGTACATCTCATTCAAAGGACCGTGAATGTTCTGGTTGACTGCGATGTAGAATTGCTTGGGTGCCCCAATGAACTCGAGGTATTCTATCATGAGTTTTGCTAGCTCCATTGATTTTTTGACCTCGGTTTCTTTCTGGTTAATGCATTTTGCATACTCTTTCGGTTCGAACGTGTGCCCTTCTTCAATCAAATCGCGATATATGCCTACTAAGCGGTTCACAGGGTCGTAGTCCACTTGTTTCTCAGTACCATGTTGAATTTCCAGCTCTAGTGCCTTGATAATCTTCTTCCCGTTTGCAGTGTCATATGATTGGGGGAGGATGACAGCATCGAAGTAATTGAATTTGAGATCCTCTTCCGCCAGTTCTCTCAGGCACGTGAAACGTCTGTTCCCATCTACGATCCTTCCATCTGAAAGAACAACTCCGTAGACCCTCTGACCGAATAAGCGGATGTTGTTCTTTGTCTTCGTGAAGGCATCTGGATTGCTCTCTTTGATCATCTCATGGATGATGTCGTTGTAGTCTGGGCTGTTCACGTCGACAGGTCCCTTTTCCGACTCGTATTTGCTGATCCATGTGGCTATACGATCATTCTGATCGTTGTAATACAGGCAGTCTAACCTAATTCTGAATATGGAGTACACATTGGCAAGGCCGTCAATCACAAGTTTATCCGATCTCTCTGTTTCTTGCACCAGCTCGGTGTCATTCAAATCTATTTTATCCATGCAATCACGCTCTGCGCATTTCCTCTATGTAGGTTTCATCATCCCGGTATATCTTCCGTGTGTGTTTGCAATACCTGAACGGTTTTACCCTCTTTAACAGGTTCTGCATTTGTATTCCGAATAGGCTCTTTATATCGTCAGCCAGGTCATCAACGTCCTCGCTTCCCCTTTCCCCAAGGGCCGCAGATGTTATGTCCGATAGAGCTTCAGCACGATTATAAATCCCTGTTGTGAACACTTTCACATTGTTGATGCTGGACGATGAAATGCCCGGATGCCTTTCCAGGAGCCCTTCATAAAAACAATGCTCGAATCCCAAGTCTTCGAGTGGGTGTTCAAAGCCCATTTCATGAAGGAAATGCAACGTGTAGTAGCGCCCTATTGGGAGGTACGTGCATGCATTCTCGCAATAGTCCTCTAGCATATCATCCGACACATTACACGAATGTAGTTTTCCAGCCGATATGTATGAATCTGATCCGAAAGCGTAAATATCACGTGATTCGACCTTGTCCTCGAGCACGCTCAATATCACATTGTTCTTGCGCATTTCCGGGGTAACGTCTATGAATTCTCCAGACAAATATTCTGACTCTATGCAGTCTGTTAGTGACTTGTATCTGTTTGTGAATATACAGGTCTTATCGCGAGAATACCCCAACAATCTGATGTTATTGACATTGTAGTACTGATCTTCGGAACAAGGCTCTGCCATCTGCAGGCCGAATTGCGCTTCTGCCTTCTTGAATAGATTTTGTGCTTCTTCATGGGTCATCATGGCTTTTTTGAACAAGGGGCGGAGGTAATTTGCAACATCATCAGGTAGAATTGGGAGGTTTATGTCATAATACAGGCCATGGCTGTACTCTGGATGTTTTGACATATATGCTCTGACAGATTGCTCTTTGATGCCATACAGTTCTGTGTATTTGGTACAAAAATCATTTTTGGATATCCGTCCTGTTTCACGAAGTAGGCCTGTAATCTGCTCATCTATCGATCCGTTGCCGAATTTCAATGAAGGGGGCGAAACTGGGAGCACGTGCCTCTCCTTCAGAATAGGAGCATCTTTGTATTTGGAAAAGAGCATGAAGACCTCCATTTCAGTTTCAATTCCCATATCTGTGAATTCGGATGGGTTCCTAGAAAGCAGCAGGCTTGCGGAAATGTACTGATTGTCGTACTGCTGTAAGTTCAATTTGTCAAGGAGTTTCACGACATCTTTGTTTCCGAACGGGAACCGGACAACTGAGACGCCATCATATTTCAATACGTATGTGCCCTCAGCATTTGCCATATCTTTGACTTGTGTTGAGCTCATGGAAGCAAATGGCTCATCGCTCAGGCCGTTTTTCTTGATGAATTCTTTATAGCGTCTACTTACCTCGGCGAAGGTGAGCGGTTTATCTGCCAAGGTTAGTATGTAATCGACTATCCCTTGTTCAGTGAGTGTCACGACTTTGCCATCTACGCTAATCCTGTCAAACAAGGCATTGCGCAAACGATTCTTGAAAGAATCTGCTTTAGATTGGTCGTACAGGAGGTCGTAAGCATCTTTCCATCCATGCGGATGCATCAGCTCTAAATATCTGTATACGGTCGATGAAACCTCATATACTTCAAGGAATTGTTTCTTCGTGAAACTGTATGTGCTGAAATCGAATGAAAGAGAATCTTCTATCGGGCGGATCGTGAAGAACGCACGCACATCGTTCTCTACTATTTCACGTTCAACTTTCTGTCTTGCACAATATCCGTCGAGGTCGTTTGTATCGAAATATTCCCGAACATATTGTGGGGCATCCGTCAGCATATCATCCAAAGACAATCCAGCGCATTGAACTCCGAACGACGTTCTTCTAATCTGTCCGCAATTGACCAAAGTCAACAAGGCCATATTGAATTCATCCGAGGTACAGCAATCCTGAAGCATCGTTCTCAGTTTGAATGGCTTGACAGGTTCCTCTGATTCGGAGACAATCTTCACTATCTTAGATTCCAAGGAGCATTCTTCGACCGGTTCGTTCTGAGGTTCAATCTTTTTCTGCAACGCAGGCAGGGCTCTGAGCATCTCTGCGACATAGTCGTTGTTCAACCAGAAGCTATATTTCTTCTGCGAAGCTCCATCGAACAGGTGCGTGTCGTTTGCAGAGGCTCCATACGGTCTGACGTAGGCAAGACATCCTGTAGATTTGGACGTAAAGTCGTCCTGTCCCGCTTGCATCTTCTCTTTCGTGTGTTTCCACACTTCGGAAATGCGCATCAGGTCATCATCAGAACAAGACCAAAATGCTGCATTTTTGAACCGTACTGTATCTGAATCATCTCCAGACTTAAAAATCAAGAATAGGAATCTGCTCGATAATTGTTTTTTGAGGTCGCTATCGTCCCATTCTTGAGCGAGCATATCTTCCGATTTGAAATACGGAAACGACATGCTTTCGCGTAGCACCCCGCTAGAATCTATGCGAACCGTCTTGATTGAAATTCCAGAACGGTAGTAGTCGCGATATAGGGCGGGGTTAGACCTCATCATCCTTTCAGACAGCTGTTTGAAATAACCTTTGGATTGAGGGTTGAGGGATTCCTTCAAACGTGCTTCTATTTCGGATGGTCCCATTCCGGTAAACGTGCTCAGCATCTCCAGGATGCGCTCTTCTAATTCGATATTCATAAAAGCTCTTAATACCACAATCTTCCGTGCCGATAAAAAGATCTCTCAGAAAGACATGCTACTGTCAGGGCATCTCCTTGCCGGAATCAGGAGGCATGCTATCTGGAAATCGATGCTCGTTATCCATGCAATCTAGCGCGACCCCCATCTTCTCTATGAGGCCCACGACCAGCGCATTGCCCATCGTGAAATAGCGCTGCCTCTCGCTCATCCCTTCTGTCCATCCGTCTGGGAAGCCGTTCATGCGCTCGCACTCCACAGGCGTCAGGACCCTGTACCTCCCTGTCGACCTGTCCAGGATGAGGTGGCTGCTGCGGTTCCTGGTCCCTTCCGATGTCAGCATCGTCCTGCCGGGGCGGTCCAGCGGGTCCGGGAACGGGATGCCCCCTTCCGAATAGAGGTACTCCTTCCCGGTCTTGCTGACCCTCTTGATCTTCTTCGGCCCCTTCATCTCGCGCCACCTGTCCAGGCTGGCGTCCTGATAGTACCTCTCATCGGAGCATTCCGTGACGATGGATCCGAGGAGGGCCCTCGGGCCGTCGTAAGCCGGCTTCACGTCAGCCGTATAGGCTGTGTGCCCGGTCATCACGCCGGCGTTGCCTATCGCCTGCTGGAACGAATCCGACACCTCGAGGAGCGTCGGATAATCCGCTTCTGAGACGGAGATCTCCCTCATCGCCCCTTTCACAGAGCCCTCGACGGGGAAGCTCCTGGCGAAGAACCCCGTCTCCGTGAGGATGCCCGCGGCGTCCGCGGATCTCAGCTCATTGTAATGGCCGGTGTCGTTCCTGGATGCGAAGATGAACGTCCTGCGCCTTCTCTGCACGAAGCCGTAGTCTGCGGCGTTGACGACGCGCCATTCCACCGAGTACCCGTTGTCGGCCATGCACCTCAGGATGATCCCGAAGTCGCGCCCTCTCTGGGACGCGGGGGACTTCAGCAGCCTGTCGACGTTCTCCAGGAGCACGTACCTGGGCTTCCGGGCCCTGACGATGTCGTTGATATGCCACCACAGGACCCCTTTCTTCCCCTCGATGCCCTTGGCGTTGGTCGATGCCACCGAGTAGTCCTGGCAGGGGAACCCTCCGACCAGGAGGTCATGTTCCGGGATGTCGTCTTTGACGAGGCCGATGTCCTCGTTGACGTTAACCGACCCGGTGCCGCGGTAGTGGCGGTCGTAGCAGTCGAACGCGAACTGGTCCTTGCGCCCCGGCTCCCATTGGTCCGCCCAGACGGTCTTGTACCTGGGAGACGCGGCCTCCAGGCCGCACCTGAACCCCCCAACGCCGGCGAAAAGCTCCACTACACGGATGTCATCGGTCACGATGGGCCATGTGCGGTCCAACTTTTTAAGGTTTCGATCGATCCAGGAATCTGGTAGCAAGGATGCGGGCCATCACCGCATCGGGATCATTCTTCAGCTCACACTCCCACACGGTCACGACGCGCCATCCGCCCTCTTCGAGCATCCTGATGTCGCGGGCGTCCTTCTCCGCGTTGCGCCTGAACTTCTCCTCCCAGTACTCCCGGTTGTTCTTCGGCAGAGGCAGGTCGCAGACGGGGCAGCGATGCCAGAAGCATCCGTTCACGAATATCGCCAGCTTCCTTCCGGGATAGCATATGTCCGGCCTGCCGGGGACCTTCCACTGCAGCCTGTACCCGGGATATCCCGCTTCGCGGAGCATCCTGCGCAGGACCAGCTCGGGCTTCGTGTCCTTGCGGACGTTCCCCTTCATCGACTTCGTCGTGGCCTCGTTCAAGGGCGCCGGCGACCTGATCTCCTTCCAATGCTCTGCATCCACGGCTCTGCCATCGCCATGCGCCTATATCTCGGTGCGCAGCGCCCAGAAAGGATTATCGTCTGCGGCGGCGATGGCACGGCGATCCCGATGCCGAAGAAGACGACGCCTCCCGAGAAGCTGCCCTACGACGAGAACGATCCCCAATCCATCATCGAATACGCAGGGAGGCTCACAGGCAGGAGCCTGAGGCAGGTCATGGACATCGAGACGGGCATCATAGGCGACACGGGCTCCAAGGGCAAGTTCGGCCAGATGGTCGAGAGCTACTTCTGCATCAGGGCCAACAACGATGCCGAGCCGGATTTCAAGCACGCCAAGATGGAGCTCAAGGTGGCCCCGTTGATCGAGAAGGGCAGGAAGAGGAAGTCGAAGGAGCGCCTGGTCCTGGGGATCATCGACTACAACAAGGTCCCCGAAGAGGGCTTCAACACGTTCCTGAAGAAGGGCGCCCGCCTTCTCATAATATTCTATCTGTGGTCGGAGCGCACGGACATCACGGAGTACCGCATCGTGAAGGTCGTCGACTGGACGCCGACCGAGGAGGAGCTCCGCATCATCCGCGAGGACTGGGACATCATCCAGGGGTTCGTGGAGCGGGGCGAGGCCCATCTGCTGTCCGAGAGGTGCACCAGGTTCCTCGCCGCCAACACCAAGGGCGCGGGCCACGGGACGGGCCTGCGCACGCAGCCCTTCTCGGACATCCTCGCCAAGCAGAGGTCGCTGTCCCTCAAGCAGTCTTTCATGACGACACTGTACGAGACGCATCCCGATGTCAGGAAGGGGCTGTCGCGCAAGGCCTCCGGCTACGACACCGTCTTCCACGGCGAATGGGACCCGGACAAGTCGTTCTCCGACTACGTGACCGGGAGGCTGGACCGCTTCAGGGGCATGACCTGCGTCGAGATCGAGGCGGAGCTGGGCGTGAGCCTGAACCGCAAGGCGAAGCAGTACTATAACAAGGTCGCCATGGCGATGTTCGGCGTGACGGGCAAGGTCCGCATCAAGGAGTTCGAAGAGGCCGGCATCCTGATGAAGACAGTCAGGCTGCAGATCGACGGCACTCCCAAAGAGGACATGTCCTTCCCTGCGTTCAAGCCTGAAGAGGTCATGGGCCACGATTGGGAGGAGAGCGACTTCTTCGCGAAGCTCAACCACGAGTTCCTGATCCCGGTTTTCGGGTTCCAGACAGGCGGCACTAAGAAAGTGGCATGCGAGAGCCTTGTGTTCCTGGGCGCATTCTTGTGGTACATCCCGCCGAAGGATATGGAGGCCATCAAGGGCGTCTGGGAGGACACCAAGGAGAAGCTGGTCCATGATAGGAACGACTTCGTGAAGAAATCGGATGAACGGGTGTCCCACGTCAGGCCCCATGACCAGCACAAGCGGTTAGACGAAGACGGAGAAGACGTGACGAAGATGGGGTTCTGGCTCAACAAGGATTATCTGGAGGCGGTCGTGAGGGAGCGCATGTCCGAGAAGTACTCGGACTACGACAGGCGAGTTCGCAGTCTGTGAAATCCCCCTGCCAAAGGTATTAACCCTTCATTGCTATAAACGTCCATGAACAGGAC
>CAVICI010000048.1:0-14187 GCA_963640995.1 Dialister hominis
CGAAAGGGCCCGGCGCGGTTTCCGGATGCAAGCGCGAAGGCGTGACCTATGTCGGACCGGGCTCGGAGGTGTCCGACTCGACTATCGACTCTTCTGCCGTATCCGGCGGATGCATTGTCAGGTCATCGACCGTCGTCAACTCGTTGGTCATGCCCGGATGCAGGGTCGATGGCGCCGTTCTGACCAATGCCATCCTTGGGGAGGGATGCTCGGTGGGCAAGGGCGCGACAATCACTAATGAGGTTCTCCGCGATGGAACTGTCGTTCCGGAGGGAACGGTCATTACGGGCAATCGCGTGGTCTGAGCTTTCCTTCAGACCCTTTCTGGTAAAGGCCGATGAGGAAGGGAATCTCGAGGGCCATGTTGTATGCCTCCTCGGCGTCTTCGGGCGTGAATATGGTAGCACCCTCTATCGGGTAGCGTGCTCTTGCTTCGTATTGGCCGAGTGTTTTGCAGTAGTCGCGGGCTTTCTCGATATCTTCGGACGATTCGAAGTCTTCGAGAAGGTATAGAAGATTGTGGCTCCTCTCGACAGGCATATCAAGTTCAAGCCTCCGTGCCTTGATCATCTTTTCCGCATATTGCTGAGCGTGAAAGCATGCGATATTAGCTGATCTGAAGTCGAAGTATCTGAGATCCTCAAGAGCGTTCAGGTCCTCATTAGCCATCCTGATGAAATCTACGGAGGATTCATTGAGCATAGACAACCTCGCCGGTGGATACAATCTCATGAGTGAACGATTGTTTGTTCTTCCTATAATGGTCGAAATCATCGTAGTTCATGATGATGAGGTCGAATGGCAGTTTTAAGCCGACGAAGAGGCCTGATAGGTCGTAATACATCTTCTTCTGATCCACCACTCCGTCGAAAACAACCAGGATGTCGAGGTCGCTGTCATCTCTCGCTTCCCGGCGAGCAACCGACCCAAAGATTATGATCATCTTGGGATTCGCCTGGCGGATAATCCGCTCGACTACGATGTTGACCTTCGAGTAATCGAACATGACGTTTGCAATATGGGATTCATTTAATAATAGTCTTGTCGGCTTGATTGTGAACGGGCTCTCGATCCTTGCTTCTTGCCGCGGGGCGAGTTTATAAGAATTTGCTTTTCACCGGATTTATTTTGACAGATAGTCTATGTCGGGTTGTTGTTAGCACTACAAGGATCTGATTATTTCAGGTTCATTATTCTGTGAGAAACAGCGTTAATCTGTGTGTTTTCCAACTTATATGTCCCGAATCGGTTTGAAAAACTCTTGTCGGAGATGTTTATGTAGTGGTATATGAATTCGCGCGAGGGTGTGAGAGATTGCCTTGGATCAGGGTGCAGGGACTGAAAACGGATGATAACGGCCGCATCACCGCAGGCACTGCGGCCATAGTCGACACGGAGTACAAGCAGGGCGGAAAGTACCATTCGAAGCAGACCACCAGAGAGAAGCTCGGTAGGCCCCTGGTCCTGGCCAAAGACAAACGCTCCGGCATCTTCAGAACGCGGGAAGGCATCATCGTCGCTTACGATGCCGACAAAGACAGGAAAGAGTTCCTGGAAACGGACGATCCCCGCCTTGAAGGCCTTGTCGGATCCTCGATCCGCGGCAAGAGGCTCACAGTGACCGATTTCGGCGACATGTACGTTCTGGACCGCTTCATCCGGGAATCGGGGCTGTACGATTGCATCGAGGCAAGCGGCTCTCCGAACGCTGACACGTTCAAGGCCCTGGTCGCATTCTATACGCTCACCGCAGATCCCAATTCCTGGGCCGCGGACTGGTATGATGGCAGTTTCGCATCGGTCCTCTTTCCGGATGCGGACATGGACGAGTGCAGGATCAACGAGTTCCTGGAGAGGATCGGAGATCCCGAGGTCCAGAGGGCGTTCTTCGAGAGATACGTCCCGCTGATGACGAAGAATGATGCCGAAGCTGTGATCATCGACTGCACGGGCGTTCCCAATCCCGCACACATGGAGCTGACCGGGATAAGCGGCCGCAACGGCGACATCAGCCTGGAGGCCAGGCTCATCCTGGCCCTGAGGAAATCGGACAGGATGCCCCTGTGCCTCAGGCACGTCACCGGCAATGCCACGGGCCCCGATGTGCTTGCGAGGGCCGCAGAGGAGCTCGGACGCATGGGGATCGATCCGGAATACGCCATTCTGGATGCAGGATATTGCGCCATCGAAGACATGGAGGAGCTTTTGGAATCCCATATCGGCTTCATCGCCCGCCTCAAGCCCAACTGCAAGATGTACAGGGATATGGTCGAGGAGTTCGCAGACAGGCTGGGCACTGAGACAAGGATCCTCTACAAGGACCGTTTCATAAGGGTCTGCTCTGCCGAGAGGAAGACGGAGGACAGCGGGAAGAAGGTCTGGCTTCATCTGATGGTGGACGAGGACAAGAAGAACTTCGAGGAGAAGACGGCCCTCAAGAAGTTCCAGTCCGAGGAGATCGACCGTGAGCAGCTGGACCGCGCGAACACCGCCGCAGGCAGGTACATCCTTGTCTCCTCGTTCCGGCTCGGCCGCGAGGAGATCACTCCCGCGTACTTCGAGCGCGGGGGCATAGGGCAGCTCATCGACACCGAGAAGACGTCGGGGCGCGTGAGCACCGATGCGGTGCATTCGGAGGAGGCCATCAGCGGGAAGATGCTGCTGGAGTTCATCTCCATGGCATTGAAGCAGATGATGCAGGCTCGTCTGGATGCCTGCAAGAGTGAGCTCTCGTCCGGGAAGCGGAAGATCAAGGACTCGATTTCCAGTAGGGATATGTCGCTCCAGCATGCGCTCTATATTCTGAGGATGCAGAAATGCGACATCTTCGCGAACAGGATCCTGCCGAGGGAAGCACCCAAGGCGGTGGACGATGTCTACAAGCACTTCGGTTACGGCCGGCCAAAGCCGATAGAAAGACGGTCGCTCCGCCGACAATCGCGGTAAAATGAATCGACCAGGATCAGAATCGGTCTTTTAGATTGAAAGATAGTATACGTATTTAGAATCTAATGTTGTATACCTGTTTCGTTTCTGTGCAAGAATCATCCTGCTAAATGCATCCAGCAGCACTTAATTTCATGGAATAATGCTATGAAATTGTCATTTTATTCTTCGATATCATACGATTGTAGTTCTTATCGAAGGGAATTCTGTGTGGGAACTTGAAGGGTAGATATTAAATCTATAGACTAACATCGCCTTTCAAACGGGTCGATCCCGGGAACGGTTTGCGAATGACGTCAGAGCAGTATCTGTGGGCGAAGATGTCTCCGTCGGAGAACAAATGGCTGCCATTGGCAGTCCATATGAGCGACACAGCAGCCGTGGCGTCATACCTGTGGGAGACGTGGGTATCAGACACTGTGAAGAATCAGATCCAACAGGCGTTGGACCAATCCGATTCCGGAATCCGTTCCATAGATCTTGTGAAGTTCTTCGCTGCATCCCACGATATCGGGAAGGCATCTCCGGCATTTCAGGCAAAGGCGCTGGCCAGCGGCGGCTCGATGCTATGCGAACGGGTCATCCAGAACGGTCTCAAGATCAAGGACAACATAGACATCCGCACGATACCGCACGCGGCCATTTCTTTGGCGATAATGGAGCGCAACGGAATCGATCGTTCCGTCTCGATAGTCGCCGGAAGCCATCACGGCGTGCCGCCTTCCAGAGATCTTGTGAGCCGCAGGAAGCTGTCCGGGTATACGGGCAGCACAGGGTTCAGCGATCCTGCCTGGATCGGGGTGCAGGATTCGCTCTTGATGCATGCTTGCGAGCTGTCAGGCATCTCCAAGGAGCAGATCTGCGGTCTTAGGCTGTCCGAGCCCGGTCAGGACATAATGACCGGGGTAGTCATAATCTCTGACTGGCTGGCCAGCAACGAGCAGTTCTTTCCGTTGATCGGGTTCGACCGGCTGGCCGCAGAAGATGGATCTGCGCGTGCAGAGCAGGGATGCGCGCGCATCGCTTTCCCCCATCATGAAGGGCTGGTCTACAGTTCGGACATGTCGTTCCAGGATGCATTCTCATTCCCTCCGCGCGACTTCCAGAAGCTGGCGATGGACATGGCGGTCCGGATGGACAGGCCCGGGCTCGTGGTCATCGAGGCGCCTATGGGGGAGGGCAAGACCGAGGCCGCGCTGGCAATCGCAGAGATATTGGCATCCAAATTCGGGCAGAACGGCCTGTTCTTCGGCCTTCCGACCCAAGCGACTGCCAACTGCGTGTTCTCCAGGGTCAAAGACTGGGTCGAGAAGTGCTCGAAAGACGGCACGCGCTCGATCTCTTTGGCGCACGGGAAGTCTGCCTTCAACGAAGAGTTCTCATCCATCCCCCGTTCGGGATGGGATGTCGACGGCCGTGACGGGAACGTTGTCGTCCACCAGTGGTTCCATGGAAAGACAGGATTGCTGTCGGACATCGTGGTGGGAACCGTCGATCAGGTCCTGATGGCCGGTCTGAAGAGACGGCATCTGTTCCTGAGGCATTTCGGCCTGGCCGAGAAGGTCGTGATCATCGATGAATGCCATGCATACGACGAATACATGGGCAGCTATCTCCAGAAGTCTCTGAACTGGCTCGGTGCGCTGGGCGTTCCCGTGATAGTCATGTCGGCGACATTGCCGCCTAAACGCAAGACGGAGATGATCAACGCCTATGCCAACGCCGAGGTGGATGTCTCGAGGCAGGCGGACGGGTATCCGATGATAACCTGCCTTTGCGGAACCTCTGTCGATGTCGGGACATCCGGTGCATCCGGCCGTGACATGACTGTATCAGTCTGTCGCATATCCATGGACGATGTGGTCGAAGAAGTCGGGGCGAAGCTCCGCGATGGGGGGCACGCAGGCATCATCGTGAACACCGTGAGGCACGCTCAGGATCTGTATGAGGCGATCAAGGCAATCTATCCCGACGATGTCATGCTGTTGCATTCCGCATTCACTGCGGCGGACCGCGCCCGTCTGGAGCGGAAGCTGCTGGATTCGATGGCCCGCAAAGGCGGATCCGAGGGCAAGCGCGTCATCGTCGTGGGGACTCAGGTCCTGGAGCAGTCTCTGGACATCGATTTCGACATCATGTTCACAGAGATCTGCCCGATAGATCTGCTCTTGCAGCGCATGGGGCGTCTGCACAGGCATGAGAATCAGCGTCCGGCAGGCATGGAGTCTCCGATATGCTATGTCATAGATGCCGAGGGGCCCGATTTCGACAGGGGGACGGAGAGCGTCTACGGCAGATACCAGCTGATGAACACGCGCGTGCTCCTCGGAGATGAGGTGCGCATCCCTCAGGACGTGCCCGGGCTTGTCCGTTCGGCTTACTCTCCGGGCGGCGTGGCCGTTCCCGGCGAGATGTCGGAATCGTACGAGGCCGCGAAGGCCGAGCGCGACAGTGCGATGGAAAGGAAGGAACGGAAGGCGAAGGTGTATCAGGTCGCGCCTCCACGCAGGAACGGCGACCTCACAGGCTGGCTGGACAACGAGCGTTCGGGCATGCAGGAGCAGTGCGCAGAGGCTACGGTCCGCGACATAGACGGGTCTGTGGAAGTGGTCATGGTCTGCAGGGACGCCGATGGCAGGTTCGCTGTGTTCGGAGATTCCGAGGCGTGTTTGGACGCATCATCTGTGCCCGATCCTCGCATAGCTCGCATGATATCGGATTGCAGGATCGCCCTTCCGCACAGGCTTGTTTCCAAGCATGGCCTGGACAAGGTCATCGATGCGGTCGCGGCTTCCAACAAAGATGCTGTGCCGAAGCCGTGGAGAGAGTCCGAATGGCTGGCAGATGAGCTGATGCAGGTTGTCGACGAGGACGGCAGGTTCGAGCTTTTGGGTGTGAAGATGAGATATGATAGTGAGAAGGGGCTGATGATGGAATGACTGCGGAGTTCAACCTG
Source organism: Dialister hominis (assembly GCA_963640995.1). Lineage (GTDB taxonomy): Archaea > Thermoplasmatota > Thermoplasmata > Methanomassiliicoccales > Methanomethylophilaceae > Methanoprimaticola. The sequence goes on from CAVICI010000048.1 coordinate 5,903, forward strand.
TTGGACGAAAGATGGATCCTCGCCATGGATGATGATGGCAAAGTGGTCGAATGCAACCTCAAGGAGGTGTTCGAGAAGGCCCATGAGCTGAAGAAGCTCGCCGGCGAGATTCCCACCCAGGATGCCGCCGTGTTCAGATTCCTTCTGGCAGTCCTGTATGCCGTGTATCAGAAGGTCGATGAGAATGGGGATCCCAGGGAAATGGCGACTGCGGATGATGCTTTCAGCAGATGGGAGGCGCTATGGAGCAGGGGGCACTTTGACACGAAGCCAATATTCAACTATCTCGAGTCGTATCGCGACCGCTTCTTCCTGTTCCATCCCACGCGTCCGTTCTACCAGGTCCCAGTAGAGAAGGGGACCCCATACCAGGCATCTAAGCTGAATGGAGAACTGTCAGAGAGCTCGAACAAGCCACGCTTGTTCTCGTTCATTTCAGGAGTTCAAAGGGCTAACATGCAGTTCGGTGAGGCTACCAGGTGGTTGATAAATCTAAATGCTTTTGATGATACATCGTCTAAGCCGACACTCAAGCGCGCAAATTTGCCCTCGTGTGGCGCTGGATGGGTCGGAAAGCTCGGATTCATAATGGCCGAAGGTAAGAATCTGTTCGAGACCTTCTTGCTGAATCTTGTACTGGTATCAGAAAATCGGGAGCCGTTCCCTGTAGGCGTTCCGACATGGGAGCCCGAGGTGGCTAAGGCTGATGAGCGTACGCCTATCCCGATGCCCGAAAGTCCCATTGAGATTCTAACCCTCCAGTCTCGGAGGATTCATTTGATCCAGGCCAACGGTTTCGTCACGGAGTACCTTCTGATGGGTGGTGACATAGTGGAGAAGGAGAACGCATTCATCGAGCAGATGACTGTGTGGCGTCAAGACTCCGGAGTAAACGTTGTTCCCCGTAGACATGATCCTTCTCGCTCCATGTGGAGGGATTATGGTCCGATAATGGTCAAGAACATGGGTTCCGAGAAGAACCATATCCCGGGGGTCATCCGTTGGCTTAGAGATCTAGAAGACGAGGGTGTCATCAATCAGGACGCCGTAACCATCGCAACCATAGGTGTGAAATTCGCGGACAAGGACTTCGTTGTAGAAAACTTCTTAATAGATTCTATGACGGTAAACAGTGGACTCCTGGCGAATCTGAATGAAGTGTGGAATGTCAGGATTGCAGACGCCGTAACTGTTACAGGCAAGTGTGTATCGATATTGTGGAAGTATGCGGGGAACATAGCCGAGATCTGCGGATGCGATGACAATTTCCGTCGCAACGCATCAGACAGGGCCAAGGCCAGAGCATATGTTGCATTGGATCGTCCGTTCAGGCGTTGGCTCAGGAATATCGATCCCAGAACATGTTCTGTCGACGACGAAATGGATGCTTGGCTGAGGGAGGTAGAGAAGATCGTAAAAAACGTTGCCAGGAGCATATTGAACGAATCTGGAGAGAGGGCATTGACCGGAAAGGATGGGAAGACGGCGTTCACAGCCTTCAGGACCCTTTCGTACGATCTGTACAAGGAAACTCATAGGAATGCAGAAGGAGGTGCGGAGAATGAATAAATCGAGCTTGGTAGCAGCATCTGCTGCGAGGGCCATAGGGCGTTTGGATCCGAAGTCTCAAACATATGCGGCTTCGATGGCCAAACTGCGCAGAGGCGTAGGAAAGAAGCTATCAGATGCACCGGATGCTTGGGCTGTCGTGCTCACATCCATGCCGGATGAGCTCATGAGCGCATCATATGACGGCTTCAAAGAGACTGAAGCTGAATCAGCCGTGTTCACAGCATTGACGCTGTATGCCCTTCATCAGCAGGGCAGTGAGGCCAGCGTCAACGTACAGGGAATATCGTTCGGAACTGCGGTAGGAAAGCTGAAGAACAAAGACAATAAGCTCGCGATAACGAGGCGTTTCAACTCTGTTGTGACCTCTACTGAGATCACGGAACTGGCGCATCATGCGCGCGGGCTTGTTCAGCTAATGAAGGCTTCTGGGAAGACCATAGGCCTGGACTACCCGCAGTTCGCCAAGGACCTTTACAACTTTCAATATCCTGACGGAAGGAGGAATGTAATCCTTCGCTGGGGGCAGGATTTCTACAAGATGAACAAAGATGAGGAGTGATAAGAATGGAAAAGAGACTGTTTCTCGATGTGAATGTGATTCAAACGATGCCGCCGAACTGTGCCAACCGCGATGACACAGGAAGCCCTAAGACCTGCATGTACGGCGGAGTAAGGCGCGCCAGAGTGTCTTCTCAGAGCTGGAAGAGGGCAACCAGAGACTACTTCCACGGAAGGGTCGACGAGTCGCTCCTGTCCGTCCGCACGACGAAGATCGTACAGATGATCGCAGAGGACATCAAAGCCCTGGATTCCTCGGTTTCGGACGAGGAAGCTCAGGCCAAAGCCCTCGGTGTTCTGGAAAAAGCAGGAATCAAGACTAAGTCGAAGGCGAAGAAGGGCGAGACCGCAGTCCCCGAGGCCCAGGCGCTGTTCTTCATGAGCAACAAGCAGGCCCTGAACCTTGCCCAGCTGGCGTTGGCCGGAGGGTATGACAAGAAGACGGTCGAGGAGGCCCTGAACAAAGGCCACGGAATCGATATTGCGCTCTTCGGGCGCATGGTGGCCGATAATCCTCTCCTCAATGCAGATGCGTCTGCGCAGGTCGCTCACGCGATATCGACTCACAGGATAGAGAATGAATATGACTATTTCACGGCTGTGGACGAGCGCTCGCCCGAGGACAACGCAGGCGCGGGGATGATCGGAACCGTGGAGTTCAACTCGTCCACTCTCTACAGGTATGCTACTGTTGCAGTTCACGATCTGTACAGGCAGCTGGGGGATGCGGATGCCACGGCCATGGCTGTCGAGGAGTTCGTCCGCGCTTTCGTGCTGTCCATGCCGACAGGGAAGCAGAACACCTTCGCTAACCGTTCCGTCCCATATGCAGTCTTCATAGCGCTCCGCGAGGATCAGCCTGTTAACCTTGCTCCTGCATTCGAGACCCCGGTCCAGCCTAAGCGCGAGACCGGAGGATTCAACGAAGGCTCGGTGGCTGCAATGGTCGCCTGCGAAGAGAAGTATCGCGGAGATTTCATCGCAGCTCCTGTCGCCTCGTGGCAGATCGGAAGCGGTTTGGAAAGCCTCGGACCATCAGCGGATCTTGCGACCTCGCTCGAGGGCCTGAAGTCCAGGATCCTCGAGGAGCTTTGATTTCATGACCACACTGCTGCTGAGGCTTGCCGGACCCCTGCAGGCGTGGGGAACGGACAGCAAAGTCGACACCCGCACAACGGATGCCCATCCGAGCAAGAGCGGTGTGATAGGGATGATAGCAGCGGCTATGGGGCGCTCTCGCGACGAGCCTATCGATGACCTGTCATCGCTGAGGTTCGGAGTGAGGATAGATCAGGAAGGAACGGTCCTCAGAGACTACCATACCGCTCATCATCCGACGAAGGAGAAGCTAGCGTACATAACCAACAGGTACTATCTGGAAGACGCGCTGTTCCTGGCAGGTTTGGAGGGCGACGAAGAGTTCCTGACGGAGATCGCTTCCTCGATAGCCCGCCCTTATTTCCCCCTCTTCATGGGCCGGCGTTCATGCCCCGTATCAGGTCGCGTATCGTTGGGATTGAGGGATATGCCCTTGGAAGATGCTCTCAGGGAAGAGCCCTGGCTGGCCGCCGACTGGTATAAGCGCCGGCACGGAGATTCCGCAGAGCTGGAGATCATCATCGATGCGGGGCCATCAGACGATGGCTATCTTGTCCGTGATGCACCGATATCATTCTCTCAGAGCAGGCGGAGGTATGGGTTCCGGAAGATACGGTCTGGTGATGCCGTCCTTGAAGGCAGCAAGGTAGACGAGCGTGCGACAGAACACGATGCGTTCGAGGATCTGGAGGCGTTGTGATGTTCCTTTCTCGTGTTGAACTCAACGAATACCGCAGAGATACGATGAGGGCACTGGAATCTCCGCAGGTCATGCACGCAGCCGTCATGGCTTCTTTCCAGGCTTTGGATCCAGATTCCGACGAACGCGTCCTCTGGCGCATCGATCGCGTAGGAAATGCACTGTTCCTGTTGGTCCAGTCTAAGCGCAGGCCTGATTTCACCCACATAGTCGAGCAGTACGGAAGGCCGGCGACGGGGCAGACCTGGGACACTGTGGATTATGACGCCCATCTGGAGCAGATGACCGATGGCAGCACATGGAGGTTCAGGCTCAGGGCGAACCCGACCCATTCCGTGATGAACGGCGGGACACGCGGAAAGGTCATGCCGCACATCACCGTCGAACAGCAGATGAAATGGCTCATGGACAAGTCGCAGTCTTGCGGATTCGCTATACTTCCTGTCGAGGGCGGCTGTTGCGCGGAGATCGTTCAGCGCGAGGTCAAGCGCTTCCAGCGCGGAGACAGGTTCGTCACTCTGAGCGTCGTGACTTTCGAGGGAGTGCTGCGGGTCACGGACTCGAAGCTGTTCAAGCAGGCGATGATTGACGGGATCGGCCGTGCGAAAGCATACGGCTGCGGTCTGTTGACCACGATACGTCTATGACCATAGTCGGGGCCGAGAAGCCCGAATTGCAGGAGCTTCCCCAGATAGGCGAACGCATGTCTTTCCTCTATCTGGAGTACTGCAAGATCGGAAGGACGGACAGCGCGATAATATCTACTGACAAGCGCGGGACAGTATCTATCCCGTCTGCGTCAATAGGGGCTCTGTTGCTCGGCCCCGGAACGACAATCAGCCATAGAGCAATGGAGTTGCTGGGAGATTCCGGTGCCAGCGTGGTGTGGGTCGGAGAAAAGGGCGTGAGATATTATGCTCACGGGCGGCCTCTGACCCACTCTTCCCTTCTTCTCGATGCGCAGGCAAGGGCAGTATCGAACACGCGCAGCCGCCTGGCGGTCGCTCGGAAGATGTATGCTATGCGCTTCCCCGGCGAGGATGTTTCTCATCTCACGATGCAACAGCTTCGCGGAAGAGAAGGGTCCAGGATCCGCTCAGTATATCGCAAATGGTCTCAGACCACGGGGGTCGAGTGGAATGGGCGTCAGTACGATCCGTCTGATTACAACAATAGCGATCCTGTCAATCAGGCCCTATCTGCGGCAAATGCGTGCCTGTATGGCGCGGTACACAGTGTCATCGTTTCTGTGGGCTGCTCCCCTGGCCTGGGATTCGTCCATACGGGGCATGAAAGGTCGTTCGTCTATGATATCGCTGATCTGTACAAGACTGATATCACCATCCCTGTGGCATTCAAGATCGCTTCAAAGAACCCGGACAACATCGGCTCGGCTACGAGGAAGGCTGTCCGCGATTGCATGTATTCTCAGCATATCATGGAGCGTTGCGCCAAGGATATCAAGGATCTTCTGCTGGGGAAGGTTGTCGATGAGGAAACTGGCGATGACCTCAGGCTGTGGGATGATCGGAGCGGGGATGTTCCAAGCGGCACGCAGTATGGAGGCGACGAGGAATGATGGTCACGGTAGTCGTATCTGCCTGTCCGCCGTCTCTTCGCGGAGATCTGACGAAATGGCTGCTGGAAGTGGATGTCGGCGTTTACGTTGGGCGTGTAGCATCCCGTGTGAAGGACCTGCTTTGGGATCGCATAATCCGGAGTGTCGGAACAGGACGCGCGGTGATGATCTACTCTATGAGGAATGAACAGCACTTTGAGGTCCTGACGCATAACGGCATTCTCGAACCTGTAGATTTCGACGGCATCACGCTGATGATGAAGCGCGAAGCGGATATGCCGGGCGCATAACTTCTTCGGTTGTCAAATTGAAACCGATTCTTTTTGTATCATTCTGAACAGGGAAAGAGTAAAAATACGTTTGTCTGGGTACAGGAGAGCGTTTAGTGTGGTCCCCGCGCAAGCGGGGGTGATCCCTTGTAGCCGGTGTCGGTCTTCTCCATTGTGATGTGGTCCCCGCGCAAGCGGGGGTGATCCGTTGTAGTCCTGTCTGCTGTCTTTGTATCCGAGGTGGTCCCCGCGCAAGCGGGGGTGATCCTAGCCGCACGAGCAGATCAGCGTGACCGCCTCGGTGGTCCCCGCGCAAGCGGGGGTGATCCTCTAAGAATTGGCGCATTGCTTGTAGAATCCATGTGGTCCCCGCGCAAGCGGGGGTGATCCTCGTAGCAACCGATGCTATCTATGTCTAAGAATGTGGTCCCCGCGCAAGCGGGGGTGATCCTGACTACTGGACTAAGCAGTTCACGCAGACCAAGTGGTCCCCGCGCAAGCGGGGGTGATCCCGAGCCCATTATGGTCTCATAGAAAGTTGGAAAGTGGTCCCCGCGCAAGCGGGGGTGATCCCATCGCGATGGAGGTCATGGCGGAGTCGGAGGCGTGGTCCCCGCGCAAGCGGGGGTGATCCTGTGTGGTACCACGGAGACGACGGAGGGCAGATGTGGTCCCCGCGCAAGCGGGGGTGATCCTTTTGCCAGCGCGATTGATAACTTGGTTAAAGGGTGGTCCCCGCGCAAGCGGGGGTGATCCTGGTAATGATGCCTATTGAGAGCCCGGAAGCAGGTGGTCCCCGCGCAAGCGGGGGTGATCCCATGGCATCCGAGATGGGTGGATGCCGCCTCGTGTGGTCCCCGCGCAAGCGGGGGTGATCCTTTGACCCATCAAATTCATCAGATACCCATTTCGTGGTCCCCGCGCAAGCGGGGGTGATCCGGTGGGTTTTGCCCTCTACATAGACATAAGAGAGTGGTCCCCGCGCAAGCGGGGGTGATCCCTGCTGGCAAAGAGCCCTTTTATCTTCAACGTGGTGGTCCCCGCGCAAGCGGGGGTGATCCCACTTGGTGACCTGCCTCGATGACCATCCGGCAGTGGTCCCCGCGCAAGCGGGGGTGATCCTGTCGAACAGTTTTCCCCACGCCCCGAATCCCTGTGGTCCCCGCGCAAGCGGGGGTGATCCGTTTAACATCATCAACGCGATACTGAATTTGAAGTGGTCCCCGCGCAAGCGGGGGTGATCCTCCTTCCTACGTCATCACGCACAATGTTCTCAAGAGATCCCCGCGCAAGCGGGGGTGATTCCCCGCCATATGTGTCTACAAAAGGTGTCTTGGAACGGTCCCCGCGCAAGCGGGGAGATTCTCTCGACACCGCTTTCGTGTCCGAGTTCAACGCACGGTCCCCGCGCAAGCGGGGAGATTCTACACGAACTGCCAAATGGCCGAAAGGTATAATAGTGATCTCGCGCAAACGGAGGCCCATTTATAGGCGATAGCTATGGCAAACGGTTCGTTATCAGAAGAAGGGCTGATGTTCAAACCAGTCGGTATTGAAGAAGCCCGTGAATCTTACCAGCAGGCGGTGGATGAGGCTACGTCCGAGAAGAAGAAGCTGATTCTACGGGATCTATTCAAGAAAGGATACGGCGAAGACCTATAAGGCTCAACTGTGGTTCCCGTGCAAGCGGGATTACATTCATATCATCTATGTATTATCGTTAGAGGGGGCAGGATATTCTGGAATCGCTGAGAGTGGTCGAGGCCAACCCGTTTTTTTATCCGTCGATGGGTGGAATCGAACGTCGCATGCACGTTACAGCCAAGCATTTGACAAGACTGGGCCATGATGTAACAATCCTGACTGCACAGCTTCCCGGAACGCCTCTTGAAGAGGAATCCGAATACGGATACAAGATTGTCAGAATCCCATCGAAATTCTATGATGTTTACAATCCGCCGTACGTGGTCACGCATGGCGTGCTCGACTATCTTAACGAAATGAAACCTGATCTTGTCGACTACAATTATCGCTGGGCGCCAAGTTTTGATGGCGAGGTTGCCAAATATCGGGGCGCGAAAATCTTCACATATCATAACTTGTGGGGTGAGGGGCGCGGTATTCAAGGGCTTATTTCAGAGGCCAACGATATTCTCTATCGGAAAAAATTGGATACATACAGTCATATAATGCCTGTCACGGAGTATGTCAAACAGGATCTCGTCAAACACGGCGTCGATCCATCTCGGATGACCGCTATCGACAACTGCTTGGACGAGATTCCGCCACTGTCTGATGAAGAGGGCGATTTCATCCTAAGCCTTGGCCGTCTTGTGGACACCAAAGGACTGACCTATCTGATTGAGGCCATGAGATCCACAGATTGCAAGCTCGTCTTGTGCGGAACAGGGCCCGAGGAGAAGAAGCTCCGGAAGATGATCTCCAGATACAATATAGGCGACCGCATCGAGCTCAAAGGGTGGGTTTCTGAAGAGGAAAAGGCTCATTT
>CAVICI010000049.1:0-13960 GCA_963640995.1 Dialister hominis
GCTAAAAGTATGCGCCCTCACGGACGCTAAGAAGTTTCAGAGTTCTTCAACGACGAGATTTTGAAAATCGAATTTGTCATTAAGATTTTGGTACGTGATCCTTCCTGCGAAGGTGATCCTCTTCAGAAAGTCTCTCATCTTTTTCCCGATGATCTCTTCTCCCTCGTCGCACACACCTGACGAGAACCTTTCGCATCCGGAATGCCCGGAGCACCGACGGCAGTAGGCCTCGCAGTGCTCGTCGAGGTAAATCGTGAAGAAGTCCACACCGAAACGCAGAGACCATCTCGGAGCCACGGTCGGCCATTTGTCCTTGACGAACGCAAGCTGTTTCTGCCATCCCTGGTTTCTGTTCACCTCCTCCCCTAAGAACTCCTCCGAGGTCATTTTCTGTCCTCTCTTCCGCTTGTCCTCGATAGGCTCAAGCATCTCGACGGCCACGTCGGGGCCTGCCTTATATCTCCCATAACGAGGCAGGACATGGAAGTAAGACAAGATCGGATTGTTCCACGTGAACGGATTAGCGAATAATATCACCCTCACCGGCTTCAACCCTCTCTCCTTCCTCGAGGATAACGAGTCGTGCTCGACGGTCTTGACGATCGCACGTATCGCATCCCCTTCGGAGTCGATCCCGGGGAGCTTCTTGTACGCCAACGGAATGAACTCGTCCAGCCACACCCAGTTCATGTCATCAGGGAAAACTTCCTGTTTGATGTGGTTGACCTGTGTCAGATACCTGAACCAAATTTTCCTCTGGTCCCGGTAGAGGAGGCAGAACCCTTCCTTTTCGTTTCCTTCCCACGAGAAATCGTCGGCCGAGTACACCTCGAAGTCCTTGCTCTTCCTCGTCGAGAGCAACGGCTCGATCCAGCTCAACATAGCCATCCTCATGTCTGAAGAATTGCGGTAAAGACACATCGCAGTCCCTGACTGCCTCATCAGGAAATGCTTGGCGTAGAAGCTCTTTCCACGTCCACGATCGCTGAGAACCAGCGAATATTTGCAGTTCATTCCGAGTATACCTCTCAAGCTGTAGTAATCACCCATTTCAATCTCTCCCTGAAGTCGACGGATCTTCCGTCGCGAAAGGTCTCGGAGTCCGCGAATACGGACTCCACGATCACCTCCACCGGGTGCGGTCTGATCGCGTAGCACTCCCCCACCCATTTTTTCCCGGTGGATTCCCACCGGAGTTCCTCGGAGTACGGCTCCGAGAGTATTTTCTGCTGATCGTCGTCGTGCATCCCTGCGAATGCCGACTTCCTCAATTTCCCCTCCCCGAACTCCGCATATCTTTTAAGGCCCCAGCACCGGAACTCGTCGAAGGGCACATCCGGAGACTCCTGATCGAACCTTCCGAGGATCTCCCCGATGGAGGTATGCCCCTTGTGAATGAGCCAGTCGGGCCACCCGTTCGCTTCGAGGAGTTCCCGAAGCACATCCGGAGGACAGTCGGTCACCATGGAGTCGGTGTCTGTCATGAGCACCCGATACCCTGCCTCGGTGACGATGTCGCAGTGCTCGATGAGTCTGCATCTTGCGTGCGCCATTGCCGTGAGACCCACCAGAGGGTTGGTCTTGGCGGTCACCTTATCGAGGATCTCGTCACCGGTGCCCACCTTGTGGAGATGCCACCCCTGAATTTCCACCACATCATTGGTCAGGAATTTCTGCATGAATTTCCCGTGGCACGCCCCGTTAAGATCTAGCTTGTGCTGTGCTTTTTCCACTCCGACGCTATGCTCTTTTCCCTCGAAGAAGAGTTCGATGGCAGGTCTGCAGAACCCCACCTCGGCATTGGCCAGCCAGACCTCCTGCACCATTTCCTCGCTCCGGATATAATTGCGAGCGATCATTCTCCACTCCTCGAGCGTCCATAGGAGCATCTGGGTGTCTCCCTCGTGTACCTTTTTGGATCCATCAAAACCATATCTCTTCAACGGAACGCCTTCCTCCTGGCAGTCCTTAACGGAAATAAAGGGAATGTGTCTCGGTCTGAGGCGGAAGTGACACCTCGCAAGAAGATAGATCTGATGCTTGTCATCATTGAACTCATCGATCCAACGCTGCATCGTTGAGGCATCACACGTGCGTCTGCACACGTCTCTCAGTCTGATCGTTTCCCCCTTCTCCGTGATCTCCTCCCGATAGCCGGTGCCCTTCGGAAGCTTCCGGAAATAGTAAACCGCGGGATACGAGGACTTATAATCATAATGATAAAATTGCCCCTGCCACACACCGACCTCACCCCAGACGAGTCCTCCTCTGCAGTTTCTCTCGATGATTTTTCTGGTTTCACGGTCAGGCGTCCCGAAGTGTTGTGCCCACATGTCGTCGAGCTTCCTGATCACGGAAGTGGTCGCCTTGTCCAGATCCTTGGGAGACGGAGACGAAGCGATCCGGAGAACTTCACCCATCATCGGAATATCCCTAAAGTGACGACCGAAGAGAATGAGAGACTTCGCCTCCCTCGCTCCGGCACCGGAGGCGGACAGTCCGCAGTCGTAGCTCTCGAGGCATCTCCTCCACTGCCCGTCGAAGCTCTGACTCGTGCAGAACCTTCCGGAATCGAAGAGGTGTTCGCAACACAACGCCTGGCAGAATGCATCCACTGCCGCATAATGCAGATAGATCTCTCTCGTCTCTCCTCCGAGAGCGTACCAAATTTCGTGCAGTTTTTCCACACGGTCTTTTTCCTTCCCATACAGCCCCGCATTTTCCATGATCGCTTTGAACTTGGAGAGCTGGAGAATGCTTTTCGTCGCAGTGTCCACCGAGACGCGGTAGTGGCAGAAATCATCGACGAATTTAACGATCCTGTCCCCCAGCTTGATCTCATAAGAGAAAATGTCGTGTGCAGTGACGACCCCCTGGTAGCCCTGACCGTCGACGCACCACTGCGACGACTCGTACCATTTGGCGATAGGTTTCCACTCCCACGCCAAGTTCCAGACGTGGAAAACCCTCTTGAGTTCGTTGGTGGAATTAAAGAACCAATCTGCCCACAGGTCGTAAATGTTTTGCTCCGGATCTGCGACGAGGGTTACCACCTCGGAGAGTTTCCGCACTCCGATCGGTGCCATGGTGATAACACGATTCTTCAGCGATTCGTCGGTGCACCGGGTGCCGTCGGGAGACAGCTCGGTGCCTCCCGACTCGGTGTCAAAGCTCCAGTGCATCAGGCGCACCGCCTAAAAGCACTTCCAGGATGTGATTGAGTCCCTGACCTTGAAGCTCCTCGTTGACGGTGTCCTGATGACTCCCGTCGGAGTCGATGTATGTGTTGAAAAAATTGGACCAGTTGATATCGACGAGCTTCGACATCGCCTCGAACCTTTCATCCCCGGACAGCCGATACCACAACTCCTCGAAGTCCACATTATTTTTGAGCGCCCAGGTGGTTGCGGAGAGAGATCTCATCAGTCTCTCCATGTCACCCAGATGCGTCGGATAATCCCGAGAGATGAACTCCCCCTGTCTCACATTGACCCACCCCTTCAGACTTCCGACCTCCCACGCCCTCAGCGTTCTCGACTCCCTGGAGTCGAGCTTTCTCATGCGAAGCTCGGATCCGTACTGCTCGTACTCCGAGCGTATCCATGCGGCCTCTTTTCCTCTGGCTCTTTTCAAGCCGAGACGACGGTCGGTCTCGGTCATCCGGGCACCTTTCTCTTTGACGGTGTATCTCCCCCACCGATCCTTGAACACCACGACCTCTCCGGGGGCGACCTTCACGGTCTTCCCGTCGACGGTGATCGTTTTAGGCTTGGATAGGAGGTTGCGCACCTCCCCCTTCCGGAGAGTCATCTCAATCCTCCCCGTGCTTGCGTGCGAGAGCTTCGACGGTCTCGATGTCCGCAAGGTTCTCTTCGAGACCTCTCCAGATCACGAGTCTGAGCATGTCTGCCATGTTCTCGGAGGATGGCGACCACCCGGAGCTCCTGCAACACTTGCAGAGCTCAGACAGTTCGTCATCCTCGAGAGTCACCAGGAAATCCCTTCCGATGTACGGAAAAGCACCCTCGACCTTCACAGCTCTCCCCCCGAAAGGCAGTAGATCTGAACGTTCAGACCGTCGAACTCCAGGAGATGATCGCAGAATTGGAGGAGCTCCTTCGAACTCATCAGACGGATCGGGGCAATGGGATAGATGCCCAGCACCCTGTTCCACTGCCGGAAGACCACCCTCTCCGCTCCCACGTGGAAGCGTCTCAGCCCGAGATACGCGGCCAGCGACGGAGCGTCGCCGTGTTTGAAGGCGCTCATTCGACCACCCACCAGTGGCTGCGGTGGTCGTCTCCCAGCTCCGTGGTCACTTTTCCGCTCTTCTTCAGAGTGAGGAGTTGCTGGGTGACCTTCTTCCGCAGGAGAACCCACCTGTACTCGTCGCTCTCCCCGATCTGATCCGTGATCTCGCTCACGGTGCAGCCGGGGTGCTCCCTGACATAACGCCAGGTGTCGTTCCCCTTCCACATTTCTCCTGCGTTCATTCTCTCACCTGCGGTGCGATCACTGCCATGCACGCTTTCGGATCTCCTTCCTCGGTCAGTCCGACCGAGGAGAACAGTAGGAGAGGCATGTCCTGTGTGCAATAAAAGACCACCGTGTCGTCGACGGTCTCGCTCAGGATCTTCACCAGGGCATCCCTCGGCACCTCAACCCTCTGGGTGTGAGAGCCGGCGAAGGTCCACAGGGACTGCGGTCCCATCCCCTCGAACTCTATCGCCACATCATTGATCAGGTCTCCGTTGCCGGAGCGGTAGGTAGCATCCAGCGTGCGTGCGCACCTCAGTGCGATATCTCCGATCGCAGTGATGGTGATCTTGTGTCCGTCCATTCTCCCCACTTTGCCGGAGGAGAGGTTCTCGGAGAGCACCTCCTGCTTCGAAGCGGGAACATCCCATTGCATAAAGCGTGCCTCCCTGCGTGCCTGGTCTGCTTTCATTGTTTCACCTCGAAAGGTCTGGAGGAGAACACGTCTACGGCGTGGCACCTCAGTGCCAGCGCGTAGAGGTACTCGTCGGTGAGGTCCTTGGGGGTGTCGAAGTCCACCCTCAGATAGGGATTTCCGTCGCATTCGAAGTCGATGCTCTTTCTGCGGGGACAGATGTCCCTGATCTCCCTGAGGGCGTCGAACGCCTGAGAGGAGTTCGTGCAGTTCCAGGAGTCGCTTCCGTTGTTGATGCTGATTGTGATCATTTTCAATCACCTTTTTCTTCGCACGGTCTCATCCCGTGCTTATGGTACCATATTCCGTGGTAGTATATAATAGTGTCGAAAAGGCCGTCCTCCCCGCATAAGGTGATTAATGATACCCGATCGGAATGCGCGAATGGGAACGCTGGACAATGCGGAGAAGACGTTATGGATCTCCCTGATCGGGAGGAAAAGGTTTAGGGATGGACTCACTCGTAAGCTACGACTTTTAATTTGTAGTACTGTCTCGTACCGGTCGCATTCTTGACCGTGTCGATCATGTACCTGGTGCTCGGTGACAGCACCATGCTGTTGCCTTTATTGGCACAGATCTCCATCTGATGCAACACATCGACGAGAGCTTTCTGGGTGATGACGGTGAAGCGTCTTCCGAGGCTCTCGACGTTGAGGGTCAGGTAGACCTTGTCACAGAATCCTGATTCTGCATAGTCCGACGGGACGTCGGACTTGTAGGTGATCCTCTCGATGGAAAATTCGGCCTTGGTATCCACCAGGTCTTTGACCTTGACGTAATCAAGTTGTTCCTGCTCCTCAAGAGCGACGTTCAGGCCGAAAAGCTGGCTTGCATCGCATATTTTGGGTTTTGTGTTCATAGTTTTAGCTCCTTGTTCTGATCCACGGGGAGCCCATGGGGCCCTCCGACGGTACCCCACGGGATTCGTGGTTGGATAAGGATATGGGTATCCCTATAAATAACATCACATTGACGTTAAGGTGGGGACAGCCACAGGTATCGAGAACTCATGGTTCGGCATGAAGTTTGTCTCTAAAACCAGGTCATCGGAGACGAGCTGTCTGGCGTATGTTGTCTTTCCCGTGGGGATATAGGCCAGATCCAGAGCGGTCACCGTGTACCCGCATCCGCCTGATGCTTTGAGCGCGAAGGTTATCGTGTAGTTTGCTGACCCGTCCTCGATTCCCAATGTCATCGTTGTGCCCGAGGGGCCCCGGAGGTGGTTCTCGACTATCTCGTAGCTGGCATTGGTTATGGTCGCCTTGGTGACTGTGCTTACGTCGAAGACGAGGAGTGCCGTGAAGTCCCCGAAGTCCGTGTCAAAGTGAATTTGCCAGTACTGGGTTCCCGCATACGACACCTTCAATCCGTAGCAATACTCCCATTTGGATGTGATCATCTCGCGGTCGTTGCTGACTACCGTCCACGGGCCACGTTTCACGCATTCCGGACTTGTGAACTTCTTTGTTCCGTTGATCTCCTGATAGTCTTCCACGGTCACGAAATTGTCCGGATTTATGGAGGCGGCCGCGTCCTTGGCCTCCTGGGCCGAGTTGGCCGAGGCGGTCGCACTGGCAGACGCTCTTGTCGCGTACCCCGATGCCAGCTGGGCCGAGCTTAGGGCCTCGTCGGACTTCTTCCCGGCCATGGTCGCACCGGAGGATGCCTGGGTAGCGGAGGTCTGGGCACTTGTCGCAGAGGTCTCACAGGAGGTCTTGGCAGAGTCGCACGCCTGCTTGTACGTCAGACATTCCCCGGCGTATGTCCCCGCACTGTCCGCGGAAGCCTTGGCGTTGGTCTCGCTGGCCTTGGCGTTGGTCTCGGAGGTGGCACAGACGCTCTCGCTGGCCTTGGCCTTGGACGCTGAGGAATCTGCCTCCTGAGCTGAGCTCACAGCCTCGGAAGCCCATGTCTCCGCCTGTGCCTCGTAGATCGCTGTCTGTCTGACCTTGGCGTCCACCTGGGAGGCTATCGTCTCGCACTGCTTCTCGATGGCGTCCGCACTGGTCACTGTGGTACCGTCGTGTAGGACACCCGTGGTTGCATAGGCCTTGGCGTCGACCACGGCGTTGGCGGCCGCGATGACGTCGTCGTCGACGCTCTTGGCCGCGGCCTCCGCTTTGTCCGAGGCTTCGTCTGCGGTCTTCGAGGCCTGTTCCGCGGTAGTGGCGGCGGCCTCTGCTTTGGCGACCGTCTCGTCCAGACCGTCCAGCAGGTCTTGCACTTGCTTGACGCCCGAGGCGCTGGCCGAGTTGACGTCCGCGACCGCCTGTGTGCCGGCAGTGGTGACGGCATTGACCACGCTGTCCCTGGTCGCTTCGACCTTGGAGACGGCGGTATCGCCGGCGGTGTTGACAGCTTCGGTCTTCTTGTCTGCGAGCTTGGTGAAGCTCTCCGTCTGCGTCGAGATGGAGTCCTGGGCTCCGTTGATCTCGTCCTCCATCTTGGCCAGCTTGGCCACGACGGATCTGTTGCTGTAAGCGTCTACTAGATTTATTCTGTCACTCATTGGATCAGCTCCAAATAAAACTCATGAAACATGAACTATATCTCTCAATTAAAAGTGTTTCCAGGTCCAACCACTCTTCGATGGAGAGGTTCAGCTGGGGAATGATACCGCCCAGAGCCGTCTGGGTTGTCCTGACCTTCCCCGTCCTGGTGTTGGAGGTTGTGCCGGAAGACTCAGACGAGGACGACGAGGTCTGCCCGGCATAGCTGTCGGACTCGTTGATGCTCTGATCGGGGGTGACGGTGGTCTTCCCAGAGTTCTTCCCGGAGCTTCCGGATGTCCCGGTGTCCTTCAGATCCAAGTACTCCGTGACCTGCGAAGCAACGAGATCCGCATCGATGTCATTTGCGGCATAGATCCGCATAGCTCTCTCGATCCTCGGCACCACTTCGTCGGTCCTCACTTGGAGAAGTCTCTGCCACTCGTCGAGAGTTTCTCCGGAGAGATATCTCTTGTAGTAACGCTCATTGAATCTTCTGCTGACGCGGTCCCACAACGCCGCACACAGCGGTGTGTTCGGGGGGAGGTCGACGTACTCCAGACCGTAGTTAGGCCAGGCGGGACTGCCGGGGTCTCTGTCGTCCGACCAGTACACATAGACGGTGCCCCCGTCTCCTCTCTCCACGCGGAAGTTCTCGTGGTAGGTGTCTATCATCACTCCGCCCGTCAGACCCTCCAGTGTCTTGGACTTGGAGACGAATGTCCACGGGGTGTCTGTGGTGTTGGACAGTTCTATCGGCGACTCAGCCAGACTAGAGCGGTAGGTATAGTTGCCTGCAGGAGTGGTCAGATTGTAGGGATTCACCGCAGGGTACACGCAAAGGCTCTCCAGATAGGTATAGTGCTGTGGGCGTTCCCAGATGAGATCGGCCAAAGTCATACCTTGGGCTTGTGTGGCCCCGTCGTATAGGCCTCCGTCGTGCCAGTCATTGTACATTGTCTTCTCCTCCTTCGTCTTCTTCTCCTTCCTCTCCTTCCCTCTCTTCGTTGTCCTTCCGGGCGTCGATAACGCTGGTCACCGTAACCGACGAACCCGCCAATTCGTTTAATTTCTCCACGGCCAGCTGTCTCATGCGGAACTTCTCCTGTCTCCTCAGTGTGATCATGTCGTCCGCCATGTTGATCTCGTCCTCCGTCTGAACCGTGCGTTTCTGGGTGACCTGGGCTCCCGGAATGCCTAACTGCTCCAGGAGAATGTTCTCCCAGTGGCGGAAGGTATCGAAGAGACTCGGATCTATCGTGGTGCCGGTGGCTTCCACCACCGCCTCCGGTGTCTCCACGTCGGAGTAGCGGAAGATCGCCGGGGAATCCGAAGATATGGATAGGTACAGTTGCTTGGCGTCGTTGATGTTGGTATCCGTGCAACGGATAATGTACGGAGCCTTCATGAGAAGTTGCAATTGGGAAATAGTAAGGCAGTTGTCGACGAGGGCATTGACGGCCTGCTCCACCAATTGCTTGTCGGATTGCCCGTACAGATTGTCCAGCATCAGGACGGAATTGGTGGCGTCCAAGGATAGGTTCCTTATGGTATCCCTGACCGGGTCTTTCCCGCGGTCTCCTTCCTGATACCCCACGGGCATGGGATGCCACGAGTTGAATTTACCGTAGATGTTGATACCGCCCTCGTAGACGACGGGTAGGAACGCCCATTGGCCGGTACTGGGGACTTCGAAGAACACGCCCTGTCCCGAGCGCATCAGTGTGGTCTCGGGTTCGGTGTGACGGGTCATGAGGCAGAAATCTTCGAATTGCGGTGAAGTGGAGAAGTCCCACTCCCACATGCTCTCTGCCATCCCGATGTATTTTCTGATCAGCGACTCCTTCAGGGTCGCCTTGAAGGCCCTGATGGATGCCGGTGAATGAAAAGGCTCCCCGTCACCCGGACGTTCCCACGAGGGGTTCACAACTTTTTTACTCATTTTCTGTCTCCTTATTCTTAGTTAAAATTCTCACTCCTCTCGCCAGTGTCTGCGAGATCTCCGCCTTGGCCTGCGGAGGGATCTCCCCGGTGACCACCAGCTGGGTTATCTGCAGAGGACCGCCTGCCTTCAAGAGGGAGGTACAGTCGGAGGTCGGCTCCGAGACCTCGATCCCTGCATTGGTGATACCGCTCTCGAAGCGGTTCAGCGAGTAGCCGTCGGGCACTAAAAATACCACACCCGGCTCCCGCCCGAAGTACATCCAGTCCCATCCCGACCCTGCGGAAATGAGGGTCTCCGTCTGCTTGGACGTGAGAAGGTCCTGCATCGCCTGTAGCTGTTGGTTGTAGTGGGTGGTCAGTGCATAGTTGACGAGGGCACTGCCGGCACTCACTCCGAGCATCGCTCCTGCGGATCCGAGGGCTCCGACACCTCCGACGGAGCCGATGATGCTGTTGACTCCGGAGATCATCTGCGCCTTTTTGGCGGCCGCACCTCTGCCGCCGATCTTGGTGCCGTTGATGAGCTCCGCGATCTGCGAGGCCTGCGCTCCCGTGACACCTGCGCCGATACCTCCCATGATGCCTGCGGAGACCGTCGACTCGGCCGCACCGGTGATGCCCTGGATCAGTGCCTGCTTGGCCGCGATTCTCCTCTGCTCTATGTCATACTCACGCTGGCCGGAGAAGACGTAGGAGCTCCAGGAGTTGCTGGTGATGTCCACACTGGGTAGGGGGATAACCGCACAGGTGCCGTCAGACCTGGAGTCGGCACCGTCTGCCCTTATCTCCAAATTGGCGGAGACCATGGAGATGACGGGACGCACCTGCATGGACGTTATCTTCCGACCCCAGGGGAGAGACCAGACGGGGTTGCCGTCCATGTCCAGCATCACTACCTCCCTGGTGTCCGTGGTCTCCATGTCCACGGACACGGGGAAACTGTCATATCTCGAATTGTCGTTGACGACCACAGCCTGGGTGTCGTTGAAGGAGTAGATACCCGTGACCGTCTGACCGGTGATCTTGGGGATGTAAAGACTCCACCAGAAGTTCGGCTCTCCGGAGTATGACGCTAGATACAGATCGGAGCCACCCCATTTTCCATCCTTGAACTCGATGAGTCTCTCGACCTGGGTTCCGGTGAGACTCACCGTGGTCTCCGTGCCGGAGGTTGTGCTAGTGACGGTCACATTGTCGTAGATCAGATTGGTCTGTGTCAGTGTGCTGTGGATCTGCAGATACGACCCCTCCGATATGCCGGAGACACCGAAGTCGACTTCATTGAGCTTGATGTAAGGCACCTTCGAGCCTCTTTTAAAAGTGTAGATCCCGATGGTCACGTCCCGCATCCATCCGCCGGAGACGTTGTAAATCGCGTTAGCAATGTCCGAGGTGTTGCCGGAGACAGACTGCATCGTGCCGTCCGACCAGGTGATCTTAACCGTGAGCGAGCTGTCGAACTGATAGCCTTCGACGCCTGTGATGTACCTGCAGACGCTGGCATCCCCGCCGTACTCCACGTACTCCTTATCTTCGGAGGAGGACTCGTACACGTATGGGTCGTCGGATGTCCCCGTACCCGAGGTGGGGATAAGAGGAGGGTAAGGAGAGACGAACACCGAGGAGATGGACTGTGGGTCGACACCCAGGAGTTCGTCGTATTCCCCGGTGACTATCTCCGGGAGCGTGGGGAATTTGTACTTCTTGGTCTCGTCGGACTTCTTGCGCACGTAGACATCACCCACACCTGTCTTATTGCAGGCCGCGATCATTGTCTTGGGACGGGAGACCTTGGAGGAGCTCCCTTTGAGGGTGTACTGGGTGGCGTTGATGATAACCCAATAACACTCTGAACCCTTACCCGTATAGGACAGGGGAGTGAAGTCCTGCGCCAGCCTGTACCTGTAAGAGCAGTTCTGTATGGGGTCTTCGGTCCCTCTCGGTCTCCGGGAGACGAGACCGTAGCCGAAATTCGCGTAAGCGAGATAGGTTCTCCACAGATCGATGTGGAAGGAGATCCTGGTGACTGGATCTTCAGAGTCAGAGAGGACGGAGACCGTCTCCACCCACGCATAGATCGGATAACCGATCTTGTCGTAGGTGATCCGCAAATATGACGCGGAGATAAGCGGTGCGTACTCGGTCTTGAGCTTCACCGCGCTGAAAAGATCGTCCCTCGAGGGGTGGAGATCCTCGAAGGTCATTAAGGGGTTTTGAAGCGTGTCCTCGAGGGATGGCACCTCCACGCCGCCTTCGACGTAGCCGACGTCTCCGAAGATCTCAAGCTTGGAGATGTGCATCCTTCGGCCTCACTTAAGAAGCTGCTTGATCAACTGCTTCAGCGCTTCCGGGTCGTTAGAAATGTCAGTGCTTTTCGTGGCGGCCTCGGCGACTTTGGATTCGATGGTCTGGTAGTATACCGCATCCCCTATGTGGCCTATGAGATAGTGGTCTGCGATCGCATAGACGAGGACGCTGGAGACAGCCACCCAGAACTGGATGCTCTCGGTGGTGGTGATGTATTCCTTGACCACGCATAGATCTGTCAGATATGCGCCGACCAGAACGGAGACGACGGCTCCGAGGATGGGGATGGCCAAGTATGGGACGAAAGCGAATTTCTCCTTTCCGAGTTCGTCGTCTTTGTGTGCTTTTCTGTGCTCGATGAACCTCGAGTACTGGACCATGCCAAGAATGAAGAGCACAGCCACGAAGGCTATGCCGACTGTGATTTCCAACTCGGGAATATGTGCGTACATTTTGGTTGCCTCTGTGATAATAAGATAAGAGGATGATATCAGCGGGAGAACCCAGAAGACCCAATAGGTCAGAATGTAGTCCCCGCACTGATACCAGATTCTCATCAGGCTCCCGCGAAGATGTACTTCGCGTTAAACATTTGGTTCACGCCGAGAGCGTAGGCGTAGGACATGAAGAACGCTGTGGAGTGTCTCGCAGGGTTCCTGAACTGCTCGGTTATGATCGAGTCGGGCATGGGGATGATCTCCGGTGCCCTATTGTCGACGATGATGGCGAGAAGATCTCCTGCGGTGGAGGGTTTTCCTGCAACGCTTCCGGGGAAGCTGTCGACGAATCCGATCGCCTGATTGACCTTGATGTATTCGGGAGCGAATACGGTTGCGTATGTCTTCAGGAATCCCTTGTACTCGATGCTCTTATCACAGATAATGGTCACATCGTTCGATTTTGTCTCGTATCCGAGGGGGTTGAATTTAGAAGACTTCCATTTGAAGTCTTTTTGTGTTGTGTTGTAGAAGGTCTCCAGGAGTTCGTCGGAAAATCCTGCGTCTCCGGGCTTGCTGGTAAGAGTGACCATCTGGTCCGCTTTGGCTCCATGAGTGGAGCCTGCGAAATATTCGTTCGAAGCTGTGTACATGTCCATGAGATAGGACGAGTTCAGCTGGGCCATGATGGCGGACGCGGCCTCTCCGATCATCTCTTCGCTCTGGACGAATTGTTTAAGCCAGCGGTCGTTCACTTCCAGATCGACGGTACGGTCCATGTTCTTGGTGATGACGGTGGATAGCATTTCCGGTTTGTTGGCGTTGAAGAGAGCGGAATCTCCGACCAACGGGTCGTAGGCTTTGGACTTAAGGCCTTTGAAGACGGACGTCATGGAGGCATTGCCCCTCTGGAGCGGGGACTTAAGGAACTTGGCGTAGACGTTGTCCTGGTTTTCCGGGCCGTAAACCATGGCCCTTCCGATATCGGACAACATCGAATTGGAGAATACGCCACCGTCGGAGACGGGGGTATATCCGGATAGGTTGGTAACATTCGAACCCGAAGGGAAATCGGTAACGGTTACTTCGGGAGTCTTTGACATAGGTCCGTTGACGAACTGGTTGCTATATCTGGTGTCTTGATCTGTCATATTTTCACCTGCTTGAGCGCTTTATTTGCGATGTCCTCGATCTTCTTACGATAGATCTCCTCCTCGCTCGGAGGATCTGCGACGTGGTGTTCGTCGGGGACTGTCGCACTGCGAATGAGGGCACGCTGCAGATTCTCATTCTGCTGTTTGAGGGAGTTATTCTCCTCTTCCAATTTCTTGTTTGCTTCCTCGAAAGAGGTTTTGAGAGCTCCGATCTGTAAGGCGAACTCGTCCCTCAATTGAGCAATGAGGTCGGCCTGTGAAGGCTGCACCTGTGTTTCGGAAGGGTCGGTCATTCCCTGACCTCCGTCGTGGTCTCGGAGTTGCCCCCGGTGTAAAGGGGAATGTAGTGCTTCTTCGGCACATCGAAGACCTCGGGAAAATCGAGCTCACGTTCCTCGATGGCTAGGTAATCGTCGGTGTACATCGACACATAAGCCTGAGGCATTTCGTACCTCTTTTTGCCGACGACGGCATACGTGACGGGTTTTCCCTTCACGAGGACCGTCTCATACTTGTCTATTTTCATCATAATGATCGTCTCGTTTTCATTAGGGGAGATGATGACGGGGTCGGACGGCCCGAGACGGACATCCCACCCCTTCCGAGGTCTCTCACAGGACAACGGCATCCGAGCCCGTCGGTCTCCGGTGTGTTAATGGTAGTGTTATTAATTAA
>CAVICI010000050.1:0-13857 GCA_963640995.1 Dialister hominis
CATTTGTTAGTCCTTTAAGGAATGGCTATCTACCCACTAATTTTCAGAAAGACCCAGATATATTAATGAAGGCGTGTTTAGTACAGTGTTTTTAAATATACGTGATTTATACAAGCATTGTCCAGATAAGACCTGCAGGCTCGGCTGCTGTAAGTGGCCATTAATTCCTGCAGGCAACGGATATCTTTCTCTTATCAATCGTGACACTTACGAGCGGTTGATTGAATAGAATTAAATAGAATAGACACATTCCTAAACCATCCAGATAAGACCCGTAGGCTCGGCTGCCATGGGTGGCCATCAATTCCTACGGGCAACGGATATCTTATCTCTGATTATTTCCATGAAATGTGGGTTGCCATCTTCGTAGTTACGATGAATGGCTCCAGCCACAAAATCTGCGATTTGAACGCATGAACTTTGATGAGAAGTCACCTTGTCGCATCTCATTAGGTTGCATCCCTCGGATATGGCGGCATCGTTCGCCATAGCTCTTACAGTACTCAGTGGGATGAACGGGCTACGGTCAAGGAGGACGTTGACATCTGATTTCTTCACGATGCCAAAGGCTTCGATGAATAGCTCGCGAAGAACCGCTTCGTACAGCTTGTTGCCACGGATCCCATAATGTTTCCCTTTGTAGTCGTATTTGTCTACAACCACATAGACTATGCTCGCATTACACTTGGAGAGTTCTCCAAGAACATCCAGGATTTCGTCTTCGTTTGAGTTGTAGAATTTGGATTCATCACGTTGCTTGGGAATCTTCTTCGCTACGCTTGACAAGAGACGTGGGCGCATGACAACAACAGCTGCCATAACGAAGAAGCGCGTATCTCTTCCCAGATTCCCCGATTCGTCTATGGATACCAGCCATGTCATACGATCATCCGGGCGAGGGTCAGCTCCTGCTCTTCTTCTGTTCCTTGGCGGCTCTGCGGGCTTCCTTGTCCCTCTCGTATTGCGCCCTGGCCCTTGCCTGGACCTCCTCGAAGTCGAGGCCTTCCGTGCCGTCGACCTCGCAATAGTGCGATTCGTACTCCCTGAGCTTCTCCTCGATCTCCTCAGTCTCGAAATCGAACCCTCCGCTGTAGATCTTCGTGACCTTCTTCAGCACGACTTTTCCGTCTTCCACATGCCACGTGACCTCGTCCATGCCCTTCTGGAGGTCGAGCATCTCTGCGAGGGCAGAGGGGCAAGTGACCCTTCCGTAATCGTCGTATTTGACAGCTTTGCCTATCTGCACCATTTTTATCTGTTATTGGCAATAATGACAATATATTAAAGGGTATCTGACAGCCAGCCGTGCATAGTCAGCATAATGTCTTCCGTCTCCGGCTGCGGGGTGGATGCCATGCGCGAAGCCTCCCTCGGCTTCATGCCGAAGCTGCCTTCGAAGAAGGGGCCGGACGGCCTCGCAAAAAGCCCCAACGGCCTTCGACAGTCCAGCCGTTGGGAAGCAGTTGGTAAAAGGTTTAACAATCCCGTTTCCGGAATCAGAGCATCGCGTCCTTGATCTCCTTGTCGAACATGAAGACCAAGATGCACAGATACATTATGATGCTGCAGGCTCCGTAGATGATATCGAAGATGCTGCCCAATAATCCAGCAAAGCAAGCGAGCATCGATATGAAGAAGACAACCACGAGGGCGATCCAAAGGACTTTGTCGCCCAATGTTTTCTTCCCGTCGTTGATCATCTTCCCGAGATAGAGGATGATGGCACCGAGGATCAGCAGAACAACTCCGCCTATGGCGTACCCTGGGCCGACGCAGGCGCCTCCTACGATCAAGAAGATGCTGGCCACGATGTTCTGGTATCCAACAGTCTGAACGAATCCGGCGACCACTTCGAGTTTTCCCGAAACGGCTCCTGTGCGGACGTTGTTACCGAACTTGAAGAAGATGATGGCTCCCAAGAGAGCTCCGATGCCGATGATGATGAACCCGATCTTGTCGATAGTCTGACCGTCACAGGTGGCTCCGTTCAAGATCTGGAGCACAGCCCGGATGAGACCCAGGACGGCTATGATGAACATCATCAGTCCGACATTTCTGGTGTCGCTGAAGAATGACATGAACCGCTGATTGAGCTACCGGATATATAATGCTGCACCACTGTCCAGTTCATTTCAGACCGGTGAAGATGCTCGGCCCGGGCGGCAAGAAAGCCGGCGGAAACCGCATAGCGCGCATCGGCCGTGCAAAGTTCCTTGTGAGGGAGAGCCCCGGCTCGGCAGGCAGGGCAGCATTCTATGCCAAAATCGGCCGAATGCGGGATTGCAGATACGATATGTACTCCATAATGAGATAACCTGCATATACTTCTCTGACAATTGTGTACATCATGTTCAAGAGGATCGAGCTGGAGAACTACCGTTCGTTCGACCGTGCCGTATTCGACCTCACCGGCCCTTCGGACGTTCCGCTGGGCCATGCGTTCGTCTACGGCGAGAACGGCTCCGGCAAGACGAACCTCATGAGCTCCGTCAGGTTCCTGAAGGACTCTGTCGACACCCTGAGCATCGTCAGCATAATGTCTTCCGTCTCCGGCTGCGGAGAGGACGCCATGCGCGAAGCCGCCCTCGCAAGGAACCTCCGCGTGCTGGCCGGGTCCAACCGCCTCATAGGCTGTGCCGGCCCCATGCGCACGTTCTACCGTTTCACCGTGAACGGGCTGGACACCACTTACGAGATGGTGTTCGACAAGGGCGGCAGGCTGATCCGCGAGGAGCTCAGGCAGAGGCCCGGCCAGAGGATGATAAGGCTGTTCCTTGCGGAGTCCGGAGAAGACGGCCCGGCCATAGCTTTCGCGAGGGGGACGTTCCTGTCCAGGTCCCTGTTCTGCAGGGCCAGAAAGACCGCTCTCAGGGCATGGGGGGCCCATTCCATGATGTCGATTATAAAGGAGCTCTACCTGGAGAACGACGCGGAGACGATGTCCAGGTCGATGGACCCGTCGGTGAAGTCCGTCATAGACGCGATCGACTCGGTATCGGTCAGCATCCCGTCCATGGACTCGTTCCACGGCCAGTCGGGGCTCATCGGAGGGCAGTGCGTCCCGGGCCATGTGAAGGCCATGGAAGGGTATGCGAAAGCGCTGGCGAAGTTCCTGGGCCGCAGCGGCTCGGGCATCTGCGACGCGTACTACATCTTCACCGAGGCCGGCGAGGGGCTAGTGAGGTACGACCTCATCCTCGGGAAGAAGGTCGCGGGCGAGGTGCGCGAGATCCCGGCGGTGTCCGAATCGACCGGGATCAGGACGCTGATAAGGCTGTTCAGGCCGCTGATGGCATGCGCCGACGGGGGCGTGGCGTTCATAGACGAGATCGATGCGGGGGTGCACGAGAAGATGCTCAGGGACATCCTGGCTGAAGTGCTCCCGGACATGGAAGGCCAGCTGATCGCCGCCGCCCACAACACCTCTCTGCTGGAGGACCTCTGCCCGTGGAACGTGTTCTTCATGCGCTCCGGCGCGGAGGCATCCGAGGAGATCCCCTCTCTGCATTCGCTCAGCAAGACCCAAAAGAACCACAACAACCGCCTGAGGTACCTGTCGGGGCAGTTCGATGCGATACCGGCCGTCGGCCCGATCGGCATGCACGAGATATGCAAGGGCTTCAGAGAGGATTCCGAGGGGGAGCGATGAGCAGGATTGTCAGAATGCAATCGTCGCTAACTTGCAATATTTCATGTCGCGAAGGGCTCGAAACGATACAAGAATGACACGTTTCGCCGATAAGTTGTAATTTTTCATGTAAATAAGCGCGAAAACGCGTTCCGAAGGAAACTGATCGCGACGGCCGTTTCGGGCGATGGGAAAGGGCCGGGAGGCGATGGCTCGCGCCACCGCCGTTCATTCGCATTCTTCTTCATCGAACTCGTCGAGGAGGCAGGCCAGGAAGTCTTCGGGCTCGACGAGGAACTCTTCGTCATAGGCTTCGTTGAAGACCTTGATCCCGAACGCGCTTCCCTCGTACATCACGAAGGCTGCCATGGCATAGGGCGCGGACCAGTCCTCGGACATGATGTTCTCGTTGTGGTTCATGATGTAGTCCTTGGCATCGTTGGCGTTCTCCCCGAACAGGGACTCGATGGCCTCGTCGGAGATGTCGACGCAGAGCTCGTCCTCGTCGGTGTAGTTGTACTGCACCAGGACGACTTTGGATCCGACGTCCTTGGAGAAGGCCTTCAGGTCCTCGACGGTGTTGCCGCCCAGGATGATCGGGCATTCGTACGCGCCGAAGGCCTCCGACACCTCGTGGACCGGGATGTCGAACTGCTCGGCAAGCGCTTCTGTCACCAGGAAAGATTGCTCCATGCCGATGGCATGGCCTCCGCCGTATATAATGTGCGACCGGCGATGCTCAGAACGTGTCCAGCCTGAGCTCGGGATCGTACCTCAGGTCGAGCTTGTCGTTCAGCGACACGAACCTGTAATCCAGGGACGCATCCCGCTTGCCGGCGGACTCCTGGGGGACCTCGAAGACGATGGTGTATCCCCATGTCCTGCCCTCGTTGATCCTCATGTCCGAGTAGTCCGGATGCTCGATGGTGTAGATCGGGCTCGCCTCGAAGGTCATCCTGTCCAGCGTCAGCTTCCAGGCTAGAAGGGTTATGGATGTGGGTATCCCCGCTTCGTAGGACACGTTCTTCACGACGATGTCCACGATGGCGAAGGTCTTCCCGGCAGGGGCCTTGACGATGACGGAGCCGTTCTCGAAGGAATCGGAGTACTCTATGTCGTAGTCGTAGTACCCGTCCGCGTCCTTGTGGACATATCCCCATGTGACGACGACGCCGACGCCCACCGCCAGGATGGAGACGACGATGAGGGCGAGGTACTTCTTCGGCAACATCGTGGAGGCGTACACAGTCCTTCCATAAATATGCGCCCCTTTCTTTTCAGTCCAGCATCGGCTCTTCTTTCGCCTGCACGGATGAGTTTCGCTCATCACTATCATATATCGAGCATGCTTAATCACCGGCGTGAGCAACATCCTCGTCGACGCGGTCATGGACCGCGGCAAGGTCATCCTGATAGTCTGGGTCGTGGCGATCCTCATACTGGTGCCTCCCGCCGTCAAGATGCTCGATTCCATGGGGGGCGGAATCGATTCCCTGGCGGCCAGGGACAGCGAGTCCGAGAAGGCATCGGACATCATATCGGCCTATTTCGACGGCCCTTATGTGGACGAGTCCCGCATACCGCTTCTCGTGGTGGAGTACCATGTCCGCGACGGGTACAGGCAGCTGATGGGCGACGAGGAGGCCGGGATACCGGCATACTCCGACTACATCCAGTCCAGGTTCGTAGAGTCCAAGGACTGGCTGCTGAAGCTCGACCTGGTCAGGGGCGGAGTCGCCGTCCTCGCGGAGGACATGGAGACGGCGTCGGGGGCCATGGTCCTCGGGATACTGTACGGCAGCTCCTACTCAGACGAGTACCTGAAGGACGACACCCAGGCCCTGAGGGATGCCGTGGAATCCTTCACATCGGACTACATGTACGAGCTGTACGAGTCCGAGGCCTTTTTCAGCACATATGTGACGGGGAACCCCGCTCTGGCCTACGACATGGGCTCCGAGTTCTCGTACACGGCCATGTCCGCGCTCATCCTGGCAGTTGTCCTGACGCTGATCCTCACCGGGCTGTTCTTCGGTTCCGGCATGTCCACCCTCATAATGTCGGCGTCTGTGGTGCCCCCGGTCATAGCGACCATGGCGGTGCTGTTCGGGATCGGCAGGATGGCCGACGTCTTTGTGGTCTCCGCCATCCTGGTCCTGATGGCCGTGATGGTCATCAGCTTCGTCAACTGCCTTTACGTGATCTCGGTGTACAAGAGGGAGCTGGCCAAGCTCCGGGACATGGACAGGGCCATGAAGAGCACCGTGGAATGGACCTTCTCGCCGATCATGTCCACATCCGTGTGCCTGTTCATCTGCGCCATCACGCTGTCGGTCGTGGGGACCGGGGCGTTCGAGTCCATGGGCGCATGCCTGTCGTACGCGACTCTGATCTCCATGGTATCTTCCCTGACCATACCCGCATCGCTCATCCGCCTGACGAGGAACGAGCTGTTCTGGACGGCGGACGCCGACAGCAGGAGGATGCCCAAGGGCATCGCCCATGTGTACTCCCGCATCGGGAAGGCCTTCAGGAGGTTCATCGGAAGGGTCTCGGGGGCGACATCGCATCACGGATTGGCCGTGATCGCGGTGGCCGGATGCCTGGCGGTTTGCTGCGCAGGGTACCTTGCCGACCAAGGGGGCTCCGGCGACGAGCTCCCCTACGACATGTCCGATTCCCTGGCGGCAGGGGACTCCAGGATGGGGATGAAGGTCCTGGACAGCTACGGCCTGGGTGGGGTGCTGCATCCGTACAGCATCGTGCTCGGATACGCATCCCCTCTGGGGACGATCTCGGGGACGGACGTCCTGGGGAAGCTGGAATGGAGCGACTCCGCATCGGCCGCCGAGGCCTCGGCCCTCGCCGAGGCGCTGGCAGGGTCCGATCCCGGCAACATAGCCTCCGTGACGTCTGTCGTGACATGGCAGGACCTTCTCAAGAAGGTGGGATATGCCGAGGGGGACGATCCCAAGGAGGCCCTGTCGAAGGTGCGTGCCGTCGTGGAAGGGATCGATCCGACGTTGGGCGGAGAGCTCGACAGGACGGTCCTGAAGCTCACGGCCTCCGGCCACAGCTACAGGGACATCGTCGATTCCTGCGGGCCTTACATGGACTATGCGCTCAACATGGCCCTCGGAACGGTCGGATACGAGATGCTCTCAGACAACAGCGTGGTCGTGACCCATCTGCTGATAAGGGTCGCGACCAAGGAGTCCGCCGTGTCCGGCAGGTCCCTGGATACCTCGGAGAAGATATCCTCTGCGGTGAACGATTTCAAGAAAGGTTCCGCAGCCGACACCGTCGTCATCGCCGGCGCCGGGATGGTCTACATCGAGTTCGTGGACTCCGCCGAGTCCGGGTTCGTCAAGTCGGTGCCTCCGGTGCTGCTGATGTTCCTCATCGTGATGTCCCTCTCCAGCTCTGTCGGGACGGCCGCGAGAGGGGTCGTCACGACGATCCTGAGCGGGCTGATCTCCCTGTGCCTCGCGGACATCCTGATGGAAGCGGTATGGGGCAGCGTGTCCCTCTCGGTCCAGGTGTTCATGCTGACGGTGTGCTTCCTCATGGGGTCGTGGTTCAACGCGGTCCAGGAGAACAGGATAGCCCACTGCAGGAAGGAGGGCATGGGATGGAGGGAAGCCTCCTCCGCGATGCTCCTGTCCCTCCAGCCGGTGCTGGTGATGGCCGCTCTGGTGCTGTCGGGATGCTTCGCGGTGTTCTGCTTCTCAGGCATCCAGATGCTCTCGCAGCTCGGGTTCGCCGTGGCGCTGTGCATCCTGGTCGACGCATTCCTCGTCCGCACATTCGTCTCCCCGGCCATCTGGAGCCTCAAATGGCGCGGAAAGGCATGAGCCTCCGCCGCAGTCCTCGTCGGTGACGAATTCCGGCGCTCCCAGGTCCTTGCGGCCGACGCAGAAGTAGCAGACGATAAGGACGGAGAGGACGGCGATGCTCGCGGCGATGCAGCACTGCCTGATGGTCGATTCGAAGATCGCTATGATGTCCTGGACGTAGGCGGAGAAGTTGGCTATCACCCAGTCTTCCACGTCTTTGACAGCTTCCCCCTCGATACCCTCGATGTACCCGCTGAGGGCGTTGTCGATTATGCCCTTGTACACTGCCATCCCCAGGATGATCCCGATGAAGCGGCAGGCCATCAGGATGCTGGTCAGGGAGCCCTGGTGCTTCTGATTGGTGACGGCCTGCAGGCTGGCGAGCATCTCGGTGATGATCAGCCCGAACCCGAGGCCCATGCCGAAGAGCGAGAACCCCACTCCGGCCAGGCCTCTGGGCATGAGGAAGAACGCGCCCATGAAGGCGACGGCGATCATGACGGAGCCTGCCAGGACCATGGGGCGGATGCCGTCCTTGTAGACCAGCTTCATCCCCAGCAGGGATGTGACCACGCCGCCTGCGATCAGGCAGAACAGCATCTTGCTCGCGGCGTACAGGGAGATCCCGTAGGAGACCATCATGAACATCACGAGGAACTGCAGGAGGCCGAGGCCGCAGAATCCTGCGAGGAACATCCCCGCCATGAGGCCGATCTCGTGCCTGCCGATGCCGTGGGGGATGATGGGATCCTCGGCCCTCCGCTCCACCCATATCAGGAGCACCGCCAGCAGCATGCACATCTCGGCGAAGGCCAGGCTCTCGTAGCTGAACAGCTCGAAGGTGTCGTTGACCATCTGCGTGTAGCTCATGACCGCCGCGATCGTGAGAAGGGTCAATGCCATTCCCGGGACGTCGCGGACGAACTTGCGGGGCATGTCGGGGAGGTTCCTGTAGGCGACGGTGCCGGCAATGAGGACGATGAAGGCGCTGATGACCACCATGTCCTTCCAGTCCTGGACTTCCGTCGTGAAGTAGTATCCGATGGCGGTGCCGAAAAGGGACCCCAGGCTGAACGTCAGCGTCATTATCTTGTGGGGGTCCAGCCTCTTGCTCCTCGGGAGCTTCCCGACGAAGCCCAGCGCGACGGTGAAGAGGAACCCTGCGCCGCACCCCTGGACTATGCGGAAGGCGATCATCATCTCCACGGACTCGGCCATGCACAGGCCGATGGCGGCGCCGAAGAACAGCCCGGTGCCGAGGATTGCGTCGTCTTTCGGGCCCAGCCTGTCCATGAGGGCTCCGGCGACGATGACGACGGAGACTTCCGAGATGATGTACGCGGAGAGCAGCCAGCTGGTGATGTCGGAGCCGGTCTCGACCATGATGTAGTACTGCGGTATGCGCATGTACATCCAGTTCAGGCTGCTTATGAGCATGCACACGCCCAATGCGGCTATCGCTGCGAGATTGCTCTTCTTCGCCATCGGCGGTTGCTATGATGGCTTCGGTATATGATTGATGCGGATGCGGGTTAGGCCGGAGACGCGGGACCGGGGACGGACAGGATGATCCTTGCGGAACACCTTGCCATCGGGGCCGTGCGCGCGGCTGTCCGCCGGCTCAGCGTCCGACGGCGTGAGATTGCGCCAGGGGGCGAACCGGGTCATCCGGCACGGCCTCGCATAGCCAGAATCTTGATATATCGCGCCAATGATACCCATGCAGAGAGACCTGACCCATCGCGGACTGAATCTGCCCGGAAGGGGAACCGGCTGTCGGAGGAGAACCGCATCCAGTTCTAAATCGGGGGGGGGGGTGTTCCGCTTCATCGAAGTTCAGGTCTGGATGGGGATCCATATGGATGGAACCATGCACAGAATTGTCACAGGAGGGAGGAGGTATCGCCGCCCCGCATCAGCGATTCTGATGATATCCTTCCTCGTCCTGACGGTGATCGGAGCCTGCACGCTCGCCGAACCGGGCGATCGCGCCGAGGCCGCGGGCGGAACGAACGATGCAGAGGGGCAATGCGGAGATAATCTGACTTGGGTGCTCGACAAAGGCCTGCTCGTCATCATGGGCTATGGGCCAATGTGGGACTACAACTACCCAGAGGAGAGGTGGGGAGGCAATAAGGACGCGATCACAACCGTCGAATTCTATGGCACAGGTACGACGGGAATCACATCCATCGGAAATCGTGCGTTCGAAGAATGCCATAGTCTGACTTCGATCGAAATTCCAAACACCGTCACGAGCATCGGAGAATTTGCGTTCTATGATAGCGGTTTCACTTCGATTGAAATCCCGGACAGCGTCAAAAGCATCGGATGGTATGCGTTCAGCTATTGTGACAAACTGGAATCTGTTAAGCTCGGAAGTCCAGAAAGCCCAATCTCAAGCATTGAAGCGTATACGTTCTGGCATTGCAGCAGCCTGACCTCGATCACCATCCCCGACAGCGTCATAAGCATCGGACTGAGTGCGTTCGATGATTGCTCCAGCCTGAAATCGGTCAGTCTGAGTCCAGCAACCAGACTCTCAAGCATCGGAGAGAGTGCGTTCCATGGTTGCACAAGCCTCGATTCTATAGATATCCCCGACTCGGTCACGACCATCGGAAAAAAGGCATTCGTGAGTTGCTCCGGCCTCAAGACCATTTATTTCGGCACCGGACTTACGAATATAGATGATGACGCATTCGGCACGATCGATGGCGGAGCAGTGGTTCCTACAGAGTTCTACAAAGAAGGAGGCGAACAGCAACTCAGTTTTTCCGACATCGAAGAGTTCGTAGGCAGGACGTTCACGGGCGACATCTCCAAGATGACCCGTGTGGCACCGGACCCAATCACTATAGACAACATAATATACGCGGTCGTAAGCTCCGAAGCTGACTATGCGTACGTCTCCGGATACACCGAAAGTTTCACGGGCAGCGCGAATATCCTCAAAAGTGTTGAAATCTACGGTAAGGAGCGTGTCGTCACATCCATCGGAGAATATGCGTTCTACAATTGCACAAAACTGAGTTCGATTGCAATTCCCGATAGCGTCACATCCATCGGAGATTATGCGTTCTATGGATGCAATAATCTGACTTCAATCAGCATCCCAGGTAAAGTCACAAGCATCGGAAATGGAGCGTTCCAGAATTGCACCAAACTAGATGGGGTCACGATACCCGAATCGGTCGAATCCATGGGGGCATCTGCGTTCCAGGGATGCACGGGGCTGAAAACGGCCAAGATACAAGGCGAGATCACATCGATCGCGAATTCCTTGTTCCAAGATTGTGCGCAACTGGAATCGGTCGAGATTCCCAGCACTGTCGAATCCATCGGGAGCAGAGCATTCTCCGGATGCGGAAGCCTCTCATCCATTACGATCCCCGGCTTGGTCGAATCCATCGGGAGCAGAGCATTCTCTGGATGCACAAGCCTCTCATCCATCGAGATTCCCGACTCGGTCGAATCCATCGGGAGCGGAGCATTCTCTGGATGCACAAGCCTCTCATCCATCACGATTCCCGACAAGGTGGCCACGATAAAGACAAGGACATTCATGCAATGCAGCGCACTTTCTTCGATAACGATCCCTGACACGGTCGAGACCATCGAGAAATATGCGTTCGCAGGTTGCTCCGGCCTCGAGACCATTTATTTCGGCAAGGGACTTGTGAAAATAGCCGAGGGTGCATTCGGCACGTCTACGACACAGTACACGGAGTTCTATGACGAAGACGGAAACAAGCTCTCCCCTTCTTCTGACATCGCGGAGTTCACAGACAAGATGTTCGCGGGAAGCATCGGCAAGATGATCCGTTTGCCGCTGGACACCGTCGTCTATAAGGGGATAATATACAAGGTCTCAGAAACAAATTCCAAGGAAGCGTATGTCTACGGATACAACAGCAACATCAAGAGCGAGTCGGCCATCCTCGAAACTGTCACGATCAATCATGTGGAATACAATGTCACATCCATCGGACAGGATGCTTTCAAAGATTGTGACGCCCTGACATCCATCTCGATCCCCGCATCGGTAGCATCCATCGGAGGATATGCGTTCTATAAGTGCTTCAATCTTGCTAAGATCGATAGCCTGAACAGCATCACGGTCATCAGAGAATATACGTTCTATTATTGCGAAAGTCTGGGCTCTATTGCAATCCCAGACAGCGTCACGAGCATCGGGGAGTCTGCGTTCAATTATTGCACAAGTCTGAGTACCGTTACTTTCGGAGCCAGTAGTTCGCTCGAGAGCATCGGAAATCAGGCGTTCTATGGTTGCAAAATGACCTCGATTTCCATTCCTGCAAAAGTCACGAGCATCGGAAACGAGGCGTTCGAAGGATGCACGGAGCTGAAAGAGGTCGCCGGAGGGAGTTCGCTGGGCATCGGAGATCATGCGTTCAGAAGATGCGCCAAACTGGAATCAATCGGGATCCTAGACAACGTAACCAGCATCGGAAAAGGCGCATTCCAGTATTGCTACGGCCTGGGTTCAGTCAGTATTCCGGACAATGTCACCAGCATCGGGGAATATGCGTTCAGCGAGTGCACCGGCCTGACGTCCGTTGTTATCGGAGATTCGATCAAGACCGTCAGCGAGGGCGCGTTCATGGGATGCACCAAGATGTCGTTCGTCACTTTCGGGAGTTTGGTGGAGACCATCTCGGACTACGCATTCAGTGGATGCACGGGCCTCAAGACCATCTACTTCGGAGAGAAGATCAGTTCCGTCGGAACGTATGCGTTCGCCAGCGAATCGAAAGGGATCCACATCCCGACAAAATTCTACGACATGGACGGAAACAAGATCGACCTATCCACACAGGCTATGAAGCTCAAGAGCCAAACCTTCGTAGGCGACATCTACGAGATGACCATCAAGGGGGAGATCTCCGTTCATGATGGGATAATATACAAGATCTCAGACAAGACTAAAGGAGAAGCATGCGTCTACGGATACAACGGCGATATCAAGATCGATTCAGCGATCTGCAGTTCCATTTGGATTGACCAGAACAGTTACAGTGTCGTATTCATCGGGGCGAGTGCGTTCTACGGTTGCGACGTCCTGGCATCTATCACAATCCCTTCATCGGTTACTTCCATCAGAGATTCTGCATTCTATCGTTGCACCAGCCTGACCTCGATCAGTATCCCGAACAATGTCGAGAGCATCGGAAACGGAGCGTTCTGCGGTTGTGTCAAATTGGCATCCGTTAAGCTCGGGAGCTCACTCGAGAGCATCGGGGGCGATGCGTTCTACGGCTGCACTGCCTTGACTTCAATCGTCATCCCGAACAATGTCGAGAGAATCGGTAATGGAGCATTCTTCAAATGCACCGGCCTGAAGTCCGTTGCTTTCGGGAGCTCGCTCGAGAGCATCGGAAACAAAGCGTTCTATGGCTGCATCGGTCTGACCTCGATCACTATTCCCGACTCGGTCGGATCCATCGGAGATTACGCGTTCTACGGCTGCACGAGCCTCGATACCATCATCTTCGGTGGAGGAATCAATTCAATCGCAGCCAATGCGTTCTCCAGCAGCGATTCCAAGGGGAGCATTGTCCAGACGAAGTTCTACGACCAGATCGGCGATGCGCTCAGCCTTTCTGACACCGAGAAGTTCCAAAACAAGAGGTTCACGGGCGACATCTGCGAGATGACCGTCGCGGAAGACGACACCTTCGTCTGCTACGGGATAATATACAGGATCTCAGACTCCAATTCCGGCGAAGCATATGTCTGCGGTTACATCAAGACCATCAGGAGCGATTCGGTGATCCGCGAGTCTGTCCCGATCAGCGGCATCAAATACGAGGTCGTATCCATCGGGGAGAGGGCTTTCGCAGACTGCGAGGCCCTGGCATCCATAGTGATTTCCAATACGGTCAAGTCTATCGGTGATGAAGCGTTCTGCAACTGCACCGGACTGGTCTCGGTCTCTATTCCAAGCTCGGTCGCTTCCATCGGAGAATTCGCTTTCGCCACCTGCAGATCGCTTGAGAGCATAGAAGTCGACAGCGATAACGAGAACTACTGCTCCGTCGACGGCGTCCTCTTCGACAAGGATGCGAAGACCCTGATCCAGTACCCTTCCGGCAAGGCCGGGAGCACGTATACGATCCCCGGCACGGTCACTTCCGTCGGGCCGCAAGCGTTCCGCATGTGCGACAATCTGACCTCGATCCTGATGCTGGAATCTCTGACGACCATCGGCGCCGAGGCGTTCAGAGAATGCCACAATCTCGCATCCGTCTCCATCCCGAGCAAGGTCACGACGATCCCGTACGGAGCGTTCTACGACTGCACCGGCCTCACTCAGATAATGATCCTCGACACGGTCACGGTCATCGAGAAATATGCGTTCGCGAACTGCAC
>CAVICI010000051.1:0-13763 GCA_963640995.1 Dialister hominis
CTTGTCCATGAGCCGGACTCGGGAGAGTTGGATATAAAGGTTCCAGTCTGACCTTCCAGACATGACGTTTTAGAGCATCGGACATCGGATTGGGATGGGCAGGATGACGCCTTTGGGCATTCTCATCATGCTCGGCAGAGCCTTGTTGGAACCTTCACAAATCGTAGTTTATGCCTCTGTATGCTCTGATGCCGGTCGGCAGTCCTATTGACATTATGAGGCGGTTCCCCCATGAACAGTCACGTGCGAGGCTGCACGTTCTATGCGATGATGCCGCCGGATGGAGAGCACCGCCGAGAA
Organism: Dialister hominis; assembly: GCA_963640995.1. Classification (GTDB taxonomy): domain Archaea; phylum Thermoplasmatota; class Thermoplasmata; order Methanomassiliicoccales; family Methanomethylophilaceae; genus Methanoprimaticola. Next base: position 301 of record CAVICI010000051.1, read on the forward strand.
TCGAAACAGGGCCGTTCGCACCGGCACCTGAGAATACACTTCGAATAGCATTGGAATGGATAAAACCAGGTGGATAAGGGTAAGGCGTTTGGCCGGAGAGGAAGCCTCTCCGTTCAGACCATCAGGCTTGCGGCTCTGAGCTCGGCGGCGATCTTGTCGACGGCGCGGGTTACGTCCTCGGGGACCTTCGCGCCGGTGCAGACCATCTTCCCGGATCCGAACAGCAGCACGACGACCTTGGGGTCGTCCAGCCTGTAGACGAGGCCGGGGAACTGCTCCGGCTCGTACTCGACCTTCTCGAGTCCAAGCGTGATGGCCACTGTGTTCAGGTTGATCTCCTGCTCGAGGTCAGAGGAGGCGACGATGTTCTGGACCTCGATCTTGGGCTCGATGGTGATCTTGACGTCGGCCTTCTCCAGGTCCTTTGCGACCTTGCCGATGGCTACCTTGACGTCGTCGCGGCACTTGGCTCCGGTGCAAACGACCTTTCCGCTCCTGAATATCAGAGTGGCGGTCTTGGGCTCCTTGAGCCTGTAGACGAGACCGGGGAACTGCTGAGGGTTGTACTCTGCGCCCTCCAGCGCGGCTTCAATCTTGGTCAGGTCGAGTTCCTGACCAAGGTAAGTCGAGGCTACCACGTTCTCTATGTTCATTTTGGCCATCTTTTCACCGACAAGGGCTATTTATATAGTATTTATAAAGGTTTTCATAAAGGCGGGCAGTTTTGACCGCAATCCGGCCGAGAGGCTCCCGTCCGAGAAATGCAAGGCTCAGAAAGAATGGAGTCGAGGGAGGGGATCGAACCCCCGTCTGCGGATCTGCAGTCCGCCCCATAGCCACTGTGGTACCTCGACGCAGGAATCCCGATTGTTTGGTCATATAAAAGCATTGCTTGGACCGGCTTTCCGCCCTTCCCGGCCCAATCGCTCACGCCATATACTGGCGCTCCAATCGGCATCCATGCATTGCAAGGACGTGTCGATGCACGAGACGGACATCCCGCTGGACGAGGCTTCCATAGCGGAGCTCATGAAGGGATGGGTCTCCTACGTCCGCACCGAGGACCTCGTCCTGAAGAACGGCGACAGCTACGCCGTCCTGGAGCTGAAGAAGAAGGAGGGCGACGGCCTGTTCAGGAAGCTGGACGGCTACAGGATCGTGTCCCTCCCGGAGGACACGGTGTTCCTCGACATGCCCGAGGCCGACGTGCTCAACGCCCCCGCCATGGCGAAGGTCCAGGCAGAGCATCCCGGCAAGACGGTCATCGTCCGCGGCATGTTCTCCCATATCAACTACATAAAGGACCTGGACCCCGTGGTCCTGAGGGTGATAGACAGCGTCCCTCCCAGCCCTTCCAAGCTGGGGGTGCTGGTGTCCCGCGCCCTGGCCTCCGGGTTCATCGACCATCCGATCGTCCAGGAGGACATGATCATAGACATGGCGTCGAAGGTCCCCGAGGTGAAGACCTCGAAGGTCATGTTCCCATGCAGGGTGTCCAAGCTGTCGGCGGACAAGCCCTACTGCTTCCTCGACGACGCTCCCGAGGATCCCGGCGACGTGACGCTGATCGGTTGCCATCTGTCCAAGAGGATATTCTCTTCGCTCTACGGCCGCGACGTGCCGTTCATAAACGTCTGCCCCGCAGACTATGTCCGGCCGGGGGTCAAGACCATAGTGAAGTGCTGCAAGGTCAAGAACGGCCATGAGATAGAAGGGGACACGGTCCGCGTCCCGTGGGGGGCCACCGTCCCGGAAGTGGTCGATGCGATAAACGACCTGTTTCAGAGGTCGAAGAGCTGACGGCCCCTGTTCATTGCTCTGTACCCTTCTTCCGCCCTGCCTGCTTTGCACAGGAGCTCCCCCAGCTTGTACCACGAATCGGCATCGTCCGGGCTCCGCTCCAAATGGAGCTGCATATGGGCGATGGCCTCGTCCAGCCTCCCCTGGGATGCGAGGGCGGTGCTGTGGGAGCGGCCGTTGGTCTCCTCGTCGCGGATGCGGATCATCTCCTTCCGCGCCTTGGCCATGAGGACGTCCAGGGAGCTCTCCGAGAGCCAAGGGCATCTCCTGCCTATCATGTCCCTGAAGGCCGCCGCCCTCTCGGGGTCGATCTCGCAATCGTTCCCCCTGAAGATGCTGCGGGGGACGTCCACGGTGTTGCTCCCGTGGACTACCGTTATATGCCCGGCCTGAGCCATGTTCACCTGAAGCTGATGTTCCGCCCGCAGGCGTCCCTGTGGCATCTGCCGAACTCCGTGAGCTTCTCTATCTGAGCGGTCCGGAACACCGGGCCGTCCCTGCACACGCGGGAATCGTCCATGACGCAGCAGCCGCAGACCCCTGCGCCGCACTTCATGTACCTCTCCATGGACAGCTGGCATTCGATGCCGAGCTCCTGGCAGGCCTTGAACGTGAACCAGAGCATGACCTCCGGCCCGCAGGCCACGATGCAATCGTACTTCTTGGCGGCGGCTTTCTCTTTCATGAGCTGGACGGCGTTGCCGTGGAACCCCAGGCTGCCGTCGTCGGTGGCGATCCAGACGTTCTCGGAGGACTTCCCGGCCCTGTCTGCCATGATCACATCTCTCGAGGAGCGGGCGGCGATGATCGTGTCCGCTCCGGTGGCGGCGACGGCCGGCATTATGGACGCGGTTCCCACTCCGCCTCCGATGATCAGGATGTTCTTGTTGCTGAGGTCGTATCCGTTGCCGTAGGGCCCGCGGATCCTCATCCTGTCCCCTGCCTTGAGCCGATGGATGGCCTTCGTGGCCTCTCCAATGGCCTTGACCGTGACGCTCTTCTCGTCTCCGTCGATCCCGGACAGGGACATGGGGATCTCGTCGATGCCGGGAACCCAGATCATCACGAACTGCCCCGGCTTCGCTTCGCATTTCCAGTCGAAGCGGAACGTCTTGGTGTCGTAGCACTCGTCCGCGACTTCCTTGATAATGACGACATCACTCATGCGCGATCCCCCTCATGGAAGCTATCGATCTGTAACCGTATTCGTCCATGAAATCCGACATCCCCCTGTTGATCTGCGAGAACACCTCCGGCCCCGCGGTGCCGACGGCGCTGCCGACCTGGAAAGCGGAGGCTCCCGCCATGATGTACTCGACGGCGTCCCTCCACGAGGATATCCCTCCGACCCCGATGACGGGGATGTCGAGGACGGCCGTCAGGTCGTAGACCGCCCTGACGCCGACGGGCTTCACCGCAGGCCCCGACAGTCCTCCGAACCTGTTGCTCAGCAGGGGCTTCCCGAACTCGGGCACGATGACCATGGCCTTCAGCGTGTTTATGGCGACGACGGCGTCTCCTCCCGCTTCCTGCACCGCCGTCCCGATGGTCGGGAGGATGTGGGTGTTGGGGGTCAGCTTGGCCCATACGGGAATCGATACGGAGGACTTCACGGCGGAGACTATGTCTTTCACCATGACAGGGTCCGTTCCCACTTCCATCCCGTAGCCCTTCGCATGGGGGCAGGAGAGGTTCAGTTCCACGGCGGCCGCCCCGTAATCTTCCATCTTGGCGGCCAGCGTCCTGAAGTCGTCCGGGCCGGCGCCGTATATCGACCCTATCACAGTCCCCTTGGGAACTGCGGCCTCCATCTCCTCGCGGAAGAGCTCGATCCCGGGATTGGGGAGGCCCATGGCGTTGACGTATCCCCCATCCACCTCGGTGAAGCACGGGTTGGCGTGGCCCGCGTTGGGCTCCAGGCCTATCGATTTGGTGACCACCGCTCCGGCTCCGCACTCCATCATGCGGACCATCGAGGGCCCCGTCTCGTCCATTATCCCGGATGCCACCATGCCGGGCTTATCCAAAGCTATCCTGCCGATTTCCGTCCTCAGCGACGCCATGCCCCGTGTGATGACGGGGCTCTTAATAAAGGCGCGCGTGCGCGTTGCTTTATAGGGGGACGAGGTTGGGAAGGCCATGGACGTCGACGCCGTGCGCAGGGACTTCCCCACGGTCAGGGCCGGAAGGGGGATCTACTTGGACAGCGCATGCCAGTCCCTGAGGCCGGACAGCGTCATCCGGGCGATAGTGGACTATTACGAGAACTATCCCGCCTGCGGAGGCCGCAGCGTCCATGCCATGGGCACGAAGGTCTCCATGGCCATGGACGAGTGCAGGGAGACGTTGGCGTCTTTCTTCGGGACGGACGATCCCGACTGCTATGTGTTCACCAAGAACTGCACCGAGAGCCTGAACACGGCCGCCTACGGCCTGGGCCTGAAGAAGGGGGATGCCGTTGTCACCACGGACACCGAGCACAACTCCAACCACGTGCCCTGGGTGCACCTCCATGAGAGCTTCGGGGTGGAGAGGAGGATCGTCAGGTCCCGCAAGGACGGGACGTTCGACCTGGAGGCTTTCCACAGGGCCATGGACCATAAGGTCAAGGTCGTGTCCGTGCAGCATTCCAGCAACGTCACCGGATGCACTGTGCCCGTGAAGGCCGTGGCGGAGATCGCGCACGACTTCGGGGCCACCGTAGTGATAGACGGGGCCCAGGCCGCGCCGCACATGCCGGTGGACCTCAAGGACATCGACGCGGACGTTTACTGCCTCTCTATCCACAAGATGCTGGGGCCGTCCGGCATGGGAGTGATGTACGGCAAGAAGGAGGTCCTGGAGAGGATGCGCCCGCTGGCCCTCGGAGGAGGGACCGTCGGACTGGCGACATACGATTCCGTGGACCTGGCGCCTGTCCCGGACAGGTTCGAGGCCGGGCTCCACGATTATGCGGGGATAGTAGGGACCAAGGCCGCCCTGGATTATCTTTCAAACATAGGCATGGACGAGGTCGCCGCATGGGACCTGAAGCTCATGGAGCGCATAGTCTCCGGCCTGGAGGATGTCCGCGGGATCCGTGTGGTCGGGCCCGGGGAGGCCAGGCTGAGGGGAGGGACGTTCTCGTTCAACATCGACGGCCTCGGAGCGCACGACATCGCCATGATGCTGGACAGCATGGCCGGCATCATGATCCGCTCGGGGATGCACTGCGCCCATCCGTTCTACGTTTCCATGGGCATCGACGGCAGCGCCCGCGCCTCGACATACATCTACAACACCCTCGAGGAGATGGACATCTTCACCGATACCGTCAGGAAGATCGCCGGCACCTTCGGGGATTGACTTCTTCAGCGTTACCGAGCCGCCCCATGCGAGCTCGAACTCCGCGTCCGACCTGGTGTAGGCCAGGGACCTCTTGCCGTCGGGGGACTCCAGCGAGACAAGATGGTCTTTCACCTTCAGGACGTACCCGTCGGAGGGGAGCAGGTCGATCCCGTCGATGGCCAGCTCCTGTGTCACGGAGGATTCGAACGCGTCCAGTATCCCGGCTATCCTCTCCGCGGACCCGGAGTCCATCTCCGAGACGGTCCTGTCGCCGGCTCCGCCGACGGCTGCCAGGGCTCCGCAGAGGAGGACGACGCCGCACGCGCAGAGGACGGCCCTGGAGATGGTGAACTCGATCATAGCTCCACCTTCACTCCGTAAGATCCGTCCTCGCCGCGGCACAGGGCGGCCTTCACCACGGCATCGCCTTCTATCGTCAGCTCGCCGCCGAGCACCCGGACCGACGGGGATTCCAGGTACAGCCTGTCCACGATCTCGCCGTCTATGGCCAGGCGGATAGCGTAGCCGTCGATCCCGTCCCCTCCGACGATCAGGGCGTGCCCCGGCTCGAGGGACACGTCCACGAAGACCGTCGTCCCGCCTTTGTAGTAGGCATCGGTTATCCCGTCCTTCAGCCCGATGGCCTCCGACCTGATCCCGGAAACGGCGATCTCCTCGTCGGCGGTCTTCACGCAGTCCATCAGTATAGGGGTCATCAGGCCGATGACGAGGAAGCAGACCATCAGCTTCACCGGGATGCTCAGCACTCCGGATCGGTCCGCGATCATAGTATCACCGCGATCTTCGTGCCGGAGCTCTCGCCGTATCCCGGCTTGGACGCTATTATCGTCAGGAACCCTGTGCTCATGCTCCCCGAAGGGTCTATGCGCAGCCCCGAGAAGACTGCTTTGCCGTCCGCGCCCGTCACGGCATAGGCCGTGCCGCCGTCGGCATCGGTGACGTTCAGTCCTTTCAGCACCACGGTGGCCCCTTCCAGGTGCTCCCCGTTCTGGTCCCTGACGGTGACGGTGAAATCGCCGAGCACGTTCCCTGTGGAAACTACTGTGGACCCTTGGCTCCCTTCGACGGTGATCTCCCCGATGGAGTGCGGCGTCTCTATGTTGCCCATCCATCCGAGGATGATCGCCGTGCCCATGGTCGCCACGAGTATGACTATCATCAGCTGCAGCGGAAGGCCTTCGAGGCCACCGCTCCTGCTCATCTTATCGAACCTCATGATATCGGGACGGGCCTGGTCTTGCGAGGATATAAGCTGAGCCCGAACAGTTCAAGCACATTCGGTTAAGTGCCGTTAAGACATGGTTACGGGTGGATTAACGCTGTTTTACGGCCGTTCTGGCCACGGCATCGTCGGATGCCCCGGAACGCTGGCTGCCTCGGAAAGGCCCGTTTCCACTGGGGCCCTGGAGCTCGATCTTCCTGAGGACCCGGTGCTTCGCGCCGCCGGGGCCCAGCTCGCTCTGCATCACCAGGATGCTGTCGCAGAGGAACTCCGACACGGTCCCGGAGCCGTACTTGGAGAAGAAAGGCTCCAGGTCGGCCGGCCCCCTGCAGCGCCCGACTGTGATGTGGGATTTGAACGGCTTGCGGTCGTGGTCTATCCCGGCGGCATCCAGCTCTTTTCCGAGCCTGATTGCGATGGAGGACATCAGATCCTGGGGGGAAGCCCCGATCCATGCCACGGACGGCCTCTTCCTGTCGGGGAACGCGCCCGCTCCGGACGCGGTCACGGTGAAAGGCCCCACGCCCGCCGTCGCGCGCTCCACGCACTTCGCGATCTTGTCCACCTTGGAGCTGTCCACGTCGCCGATGAACTGCAAGGTGATGTGGATCTGGCCGGAAGGAGTTGCTCTGACGTTGTCCAGGCGGCCGATGTCGTCGGAGATCTGCCTGAAAGCGGCCTTGTCCTTCACGGGGATGGAGACGAACACCCTTATCGAAGGCATCGGAACAGCTCCGGATGGTCTGCCTTGATCCTATCGAGGAGCGCTTGGCATCCCTTCCTGACCTGGACGTAGGTGGTCGCGAAGTCCCCGGTGTAGTACGGGTCGGCGATGTCCCCTCCGCCGCAGAAGTCCAGGAGCCTGGCGGTGACGCACGTGTTCCCAGACGGGGCCGTCCTGCGGATGTACTCCAGGTTCATCCTGTCCATCCCGACGATGTAGTCGTAGTCCACGTAGTCGGGCTTGATGAGGCGCCTTCCGCGCTTGCCCTCGCAGGATATCCCGTGGATGCGCAGCTGCTCCGCCGTCCTCGGGTCGGGGGAGTCCCCGATATGCTCTCCGCTGGTGGCCGCCGAGGCCACATTGAACTTGTCCGACACCCCCTCTTCCCTGATGATGTCCTTGAAGACGAACTCCGCCATGGGGCTGCGGCATATGTTGCCGTAGCATACGAAAAGCACTCCTATCCTTGTCATGGCCGACGGGAAGGCGCTTCTCGGATAACAATCTGTTGGAATCTCCGACGGACGATGCGCGATCTCCCGTGCCGGAACGGCCGCGGCTGGCGAACGCTCATAAAGGATGAGCGGGATTCGACAGCATGGACCAGAAGATCTCCAAACAGGACAGGATCGTCAACTTCATGCCCACTCTGGCGTTGGCCATCCTCGCCGTTGCAGGAATCCTCATGGCCTTCGTCATCTGAAGGCCTTTGCCAACCCGTTTACCAACCACTCAGGACATCTCTCGCCGAGGCCTGAGCTTCTTCCATTCTTCCCCAGCCGGATTCGAGTCTCATTCTTCCGCGAACGCCGCTTTGACCGACTTCTGCCTTATCCCCAGTCCGACGCATATCGCGCCCGTCGAATCGGGGTCCTTGGCATACCTTTTCTTGTCGATCTGGGCAAGGGCCTTCTGAGCAAGCGACTCCAGATCCATGTCCGGATCGTCGGTGGTCTTGACCTCGATGATGACGGGCGGACGGCCGTTGCGGCCTTCGAAGAAGATGTCGGCATTCCCATAGCCCTTCGGGATCTCAGAACGTGCGCATTGGCTCGGGGTCATGAGGTATGCCATGATGATGTCGCGGTACCTGTCGTGCCTGGATGTTGGATCCAAGCGAGACCAGCTGGCATCGAGGCAGAGTCCCAAGAGCATGGATTCGAGATACTCATTCAGAGCCTTTGTGTCCTTATCGTATATGCTCTTCATCACATCTGCAGTCCTCTTCTCGATCTTGGTCGCTCTGTCTATGAGCTTCTTGAATGCCGTGGAGATCTCCTTGTTCACGATGCTGACTCTGCAGACCGGATAGCCATCTTCGTAGGATCCGGTGCAGACAGCTTTCAGATATCCTGCCATTGCCAGATAGGAGTAGACGACGGAAGGTTTCACAGCAGGGGAGATGACATCGGGATAGGAGATGCATGTATCTAAAACGGTCTCGAAAGATGATCCCTCCGTCTCATAGAGCCCGATCAATGAGAACAGAGACTCGTTGCTCATGTTCGCCACGAGTTCTTCCGACATCCCGCCACCAGTCATGTTGTTCCAATACGCCTTGGGCTTGCAGTCATTGCCGAGGTACATCATCACGCTGTACGGGTTGTACACGTCCGCATCGCCGAAGCGGTATCCGTCGTACCATTCCCTGATCTCGCTGATCTTCTCAGGAGGGCTTCCCGTCTTGTCGATGAGGCGGACGATCTCTTCTTCCGTGAATCCGAAGTACTCGTCGCCCTCGGTCTCGAGTATGCTGCAGACATTGGCGTTGTTGAAGCTGCTGAGCATGCTGGTCTTGGCGAGGGGCATTATCCCCGTGACGACAGCGAACTCGCAGTCTTCGTTGAACTTGAACGTCTGCTCCATGAACGGTCTCAGAAGTTTCACGATGGCATCGAAGGTCTCGCCCGAGCGGATGTTCTGCATGCAGTAGTCGTACTCGTCCACGAGGATGATCACGTTCTTGCGGTAGATTTTCCTCAGAATTCCGCACAGCTTCCTTACGGATCTGCTCTCTTCGGCTTCGTTCAAGGTCGAATCAGCGCATTTGTGCAAGAATCTGACATCGAATTCGCTGAGGAGATTGCAATCGGCGTTGTCGAAAATCTCCTCGGCAACGTCTGCGATCGCAAGGTCGAGAGTCTGATGGAACAGCTCGACGGATTCGCCCGATATGTCCCCGAAATTCAGCCTCACAACTGGGTAGGCATGTTTGTATGGAGCGCAGCGCTCGCATTTGGAAACGGCCAGCCCCTCGAAGATGTCATCGTCTCCTGCGTACTTGATGTTGAAGAAGTAGTCGATCATCGACAGATTGACCGACTTCCCGAAACGCCTGGGCCGAGTGAAGATGAGGGTTTGATTTTTTGTTCCGCAGAGGTCGCAGATCAATCCGGTCTTGTCGACGAAATAGTAATCTCCGGTGACAAGGGCCTTGAAATCGTAGACTCCGCGGGGATATCTCATCTGCTCCATGGATTGCAGATAGCTTTCGCGGTTATATCAGGTTCGTTACTGATTGTTCCTACGGCACGGACAATAGCATGACTGCGTCGCAGGCCCATCTCAGCAGCAAAGTCTTCCGGGGAGAAGCCGGAGGGGACGGACCGACCGAGGTGACCAAATCCGATCCTCATTCTTCCGCGAACGCCGCTTTGACCGACTTCTGCCTTATCCCCAGACCGATGCATATCGCGTCCTTCGAATCAGGATCTTCGGCACACCTCTTCTTGTCGATCCGGGCAAGGGCCTCCTGTGCAAGCGACTCCAGATCCATGTCCGGATCGATCGTGATCCTGACAACGATCGCTACCGCCGGGCGATCCTCGCGCCGTTCGATGAAGATGTCGGCATCCCCATAGCTCTTCGGAATCTCCGAACGGGCGCATTGGCCCGGGGCCGTCAGGTACGGCATGATGATGCCGAGGTATCTGTCGCGCCTGGATGTGGAAAACAGGCGAGACCAGCTGTCATCGATGCACAGCCCCGAGAGGATGGATTCGAGATGCTCCTCCAGCTTCGCCGCGTCCTTCTCGCATATGCACTTCATGATGTCTGCCGCCCTTTTCTCGATCTCTGTCGCTCTCACGATGAGCCTTTCGAATGCCATGGAGGCATCTTTGTTGACCATGCTCACCCTGCATAGGGGATATCCGCCCTTCTGGGACCCGGTGCGAGCAGCTTTCAGATATCCTGTCACCGCCAGATACGAGTAGACGACGAAAGGTTCCGCCACGGGAGAGAAGACTTCGGGATAGAATATGTGAGTATCGAGCACGGTCTCGAGCGATGATCCTTCGGATTCATAAAGCCCGATCAGCGCAGACAGCGGTTCAGAGCTCATGTTCGCCACGAGCTCTTCCGGCATCCCGCCGCCGGTCACATCGTTCCAATATGCCGCGGGTTCGCAACCGTTGCCGAGGTACATCATCACGCTGTACGGGTTGTACATATCGGCATCTCCGAAGCGGTATCCGCCGTACCATTCTCTGATCTCATCGATCTTCTCAGGAGGGCCCCCCGTCTCGTCGATGAGACGGACGATCTCTTCCTCCGTGAATCCGAAGCATTCGTCGTCCTCGGCATCGAGTATGCTTTGGACGCAGGCGTTGTTGAAGCCGCTCCCCATGCCGGTCTTGCCGAGGGGCATTACCCCCGTGACGACAGCGAATTCGTAGTTTTCGTTGAACTTGAACGTCTTCTCCATGAAGTCCATCATGTCTTCTTCGATGGAATCGTAGGTCTCGGCCGAGCTGATGCTCCGCTTGTAGCGGTCGTACTCGTCCACGAGGATGATCGCTTTCTTGTTGTAGATTGTTCTCAGAACATCGCAAATGTTCCTGATGGACATCTGTTTCTCGATTTCGTTCAAGGTCGAATCAGCGCATTTGCGCAAGAATTCGATATCGAATTCGTCGAGGATGCCGGAATCGGCGCTGTCGAGGACCTCCTTGGCAGCGTTTGCGATCACAAGGTCGAGAGTCTGATGGAACAGCTCGACGGATTCGCCCGATATGTCCCCGAAATTCAGCCTCACGACAGGATAAGCGTGTTTGTACGGGGCGCAGCGCTCGCACTTCGAAACGGCCAGGCCCTCGAAGATGTCCTCCTCCTGCGAGTATCTGACGTTGAAGAAGTGGTCGATCATCGACAGATTGACCGTCTTCCCGAAACGTCTGGGGCGCGTGAAGAATAAGGCCTGGTTCTTCTTGCCGCAGAGGTCGCAGATCAATCCTGTCTTGTCGACGAAATAGTAATCCCCGGTGACAAGGGCCTTGAAATCGCAGACTCCGCGGGGATATCTCCTCTGCTCCATGGATTGCGGATAGCTTCCGCGATTATATCAAGTTCGTTTCTCGTCGTTTCTACGGCAAGGATGAAACCATGGCTGCATCGCAGGCCCACTTCAACAGCAAAGCCTTCCGGAGAGAAGCCGGTAGGGACCGAATGAGGCGACCGAAGACGATCGTGCGGCGTTCGCCATGTCCGGCACGGGGTCCGGGAAGATGCTTTCAGAGCTCTGATGCAGGAGGGGCCTTCGGGAGGCCCCTCCGACATAACAAGACGATCCGAGAATTCCAGATCAGGCCGGAGATGGAAAGAGGCCGAAGCCTCTGTTTGCATTTCCGGAGGGTCAGTTCCTGGACCTGCCGTTCCCGAGCATCATCAGCATGATCAGGAGAGCGGCGGCGCACCCTGCCGCTATGGCCACCGCGGCAACGGAGGTCCCGGATCCTGCTGCATTGCTGTTCTTGCTTCCGGCATCTGAGTCCGGAACGGGGACATACGGATCGTCGTCATCATCCCAGGCGGGCACCGGCAAAGTCTCCCACACGGCTGTGAACGTGACGTCCGATGTCACAACATATTCGGTTCCGGGCCCGAAGACATCGCCTTGCCCCGAGATCTGCCAGCCGGAGAGAGTGTATCCGGTCTTGGATATCTCCCCTCCTTCTCCGGGGAGCGTCATGCTGCTGCCGTATGCGCGTTCGTATGCGATCTCCGTCCCGGTTCCCGTCACGAACGTCACGGTGAACACATGGGCTTCCCACACGGCCTTGAGGACTATGTCCTCAGCGGGCATTGTCCCGAACGTATATTCTTTGCCGTCCTTTGCCCAGTACAAGAAGCTGTATCCTTCCTTAGTCGGATCGGCAGGCTTCTCGACAAGCGTGCCGTAGTCCTGCGTGATGGGATCCACCGCCGAGCCTCCGTCGGAATTGAAGGAGATTGTGTACTGGTTCACCTCCCACACGGCTGTGAGCGTCATGTTCTCCGCAGGCATGGTCTCTTTGGCGAAGTCGAATTCCTTGCCGTCCTTCTCCCAGCGCATGAAGCTGTATCCCGTCTTCTCCGGATCGTCGGGCTTTGCGATGCGGTCCCCTTCGTTGTACATGACTTCCTTCGCGGGGCTTTCCCCACAGTCGAAGGTGAGCTTGTACTGAGGCTGCCTGATCATCTTCGAAGTCTCGGTCTCATCGGCCTTGAACAGCCTTCCCTGCAGCTCGCCGACTTGCGTGTTCGGATTGAATGCTGTCGTTCCGGTTTCGTCATAAAATGTCTGCTTGTTGAACGCATTCTCGGCTATATCTGTCATCTCTTTCCCGAAACGGATTGATTGGAGGCCAGTGCAATCGGAGAATGCCCGGGCTTTGAGGGTTTTGACGGAATCTGGAAGGTAGATCGATTCCAGCGCGGTGCAGCCATAGAATGCTTCGTATCCGATGGATGAGGTGGAGTTCGGAAGGTAGATCGATTTCAGCGCGGTGCAGCCACAAAACGCGGCATCCCCGATGGCCCCGCCCGTTCCGGTGATGGTGACAGTTTCCAGGTTTTCGCAGTTCCTGAATGCCGAATTTCCGAGGCTCACAGAAGAGCCTTTGAATTCTATCTTGGTCAGGTTTGTGCATTCCTGGAACGCACCTACTCCTATGGATGAAATCTTGCCATTGATGGTGATAAAGGATAATTGAGAGCACCATTTGAATGCGCCATCGCTGATGGTCGTGACAGATTCGGGGAGGGTCATCGAGGTCAGGTCGAAGCAACCGTTGAACGCTTCGATTCCTATGGAGGTGACAGTGTACGCGTCACCTTTTTCGTCAAACGCAGTCACGGGAATCGTTATCGAACCCGTAGCTGATTGGCCGGAAGTGACGGCCACGGTCTTAGAAGTTGCAGTTTCGCTCAAAATCGTGTAGCTGAGGCCCTTATAATCGAAGGTATCGCCTACTGCACCGTCTGAATCCTGTTCTTCGGTCATCCCGATGCACAGCGTGCACGTGAGGATCAGCAGCGCAAGGAGCGGTGCGCCGAGAAGCAGATCATGCCGGCCGGGCGGGCGAAGATGGCCGCACCCCCCCCCCCGGC
>CAVICI010000052.1:0-13629 GCA_963640995.1 Dialister hominis
CCCTACCCGCTCACTTCCTACCTCGGAAGCACCTACGGGATCCTCACCGGATTCAGCACCGGCCTCGACATCGGCTACATCCTCGGCATCGAGAGCAGCTTCACCTACATGTGCGCGGGAGACATCAAAGCATCCCAGCTCGACACCGCCCTCTACCCCACAGCGGCTAACATGAAGAGCGTTTCAATGAAAACGCCCGACATCGCAGCCCTCTACGCGGACAACGTCCGCGTCATCATGGGAGACGAGAGGTTCGTCAAGCTCTACCAGGACAACGCCGAGGCTTCCGGAATGACCGTCATCAAGCTCCCCGAGAACCGCACCCTCAACGGCGTGGACTCCATGGACACCCTGATCACGATGGGCGCCATGTGCAACCTCCAGAACAAGACCGCCTCCTACATCGATTTCATGGAGAAGACGACCGAGAAGATCCAGAAAGCGATCGAACATGCATCTGTCAAGACCAAGAGCTACATCATCCCGTACACCGCGCCCGGATACCTGCCCGAGATCTACGTCGATGCCCACGGAAGCGCATCCCAGGTGCTCGCAGACGTCTCGCTCCTCGAGAAGCTGCCTGTCTCCTCGAAGATCACCACCACCGCGGCCGACGGATTCGATGTCGTCACCGCCGCGGAGCTCGTGGCCCTCGACCCCGAGATCTTCGTGTGCAGCATGTTCGCATACGCTTCCGATAAGGACGTGACCTACCAGCAGTACGTCGATGCGTTCAAGGACTTCGTGAAGACCGGGTTCGACAAGTCCAACGCCCAGATATTCGCGCTCCCCTTCGAGGACTGCTCCCTTGCAGGGCTCGCGACCGTCCTGGTCCTCGCTTCGATGATCTGGCCCGACAGCTTCGATTCCGGAGATGCCTGGAACACCATGCAGGAGTACTTCGACACCTTCACCAGGTTCAGCGGCGACATCAGGAACTCCAAGTTCGCGCCCCTGAGCTATTCGGCGCTGCAAGCCTGAAACAATTTCCGGTGTCTCCGGACACCGGCCTCTTCCGCAGGGTCTTGAAATGAGGTACAGCAGCATCGACGAAGACGTCCTCCTCTCCGATGACGTCCGCGATTCGGTTAGCGCCTGGACGGACGATGTCGCCGGCGAAGAGAGGTTCGCGGCAACTGTCACCAAATATGCGCGCAGCAGCAAGGTCCGCATCGCCGCGATCCTCCTGATAGTGGCAGCGGCTTTCGTCATGGCGTTCTTCTCGATAAGCCGTAGCCCCATGAGCGCCGGCATGCTCGACGTGCCGGGCATCATCTGGAGCAAGATCGTAGGAAACGCAGACGGGTCGAACACCACGTTCTGGACCCTCTATGCCACTCCTCCGGTCCTCGGAGCCCTCATCGGCGGAGCGGGGCTCGCGGTCTGCGGAGCCATAATGCAGAGCACTCTGCGCAATCCCATGGCGGACCCATACACCACGGGCATCTCTTCGGGAGCATCCTTCGGGGCCGCCATCGCGATGTCGTCCGGCTCGCTCCTGGTGACCAACCCCAACATCACCGTCGTCATGGCGTTCGTCTTCTCCATGATACCGGTGGTGGTGATACTGGGCATGTCGAAGTTCGCCAATGCGTCGCCGGTCACTATCGTGATGACCGGTATCGGGATAATGTACATCTTCAATGCCCTGACCAGCCTCATAAAGATCAAGGAAGGGAGCCTGGTCACCATCGCTCTCGACAACTGGCTCATGGGCGATGTGCAGCTCGTCGAGTGGTCCGAGCTGCTCCCTATGTTCGCCATAGTGGCGGCAGGCTTCGTCATCTCCATGCTCCTCGCTTCGAAGATGAACGTGCTGGCCACGGGAGACGAGAGCGCCAAGGCCCTGGGCATAGATGCCGACCGCCTCCGCATCCTGTGCATGATCCTGACCGCCGTGGTCAGCGCGGGAGTGATCAGCTTCACCGGGCTCATCGGATTCGTCGGCCTTGTCTGCCCTCATATCGTGAGGATGTTCGTGGGCTCCGACAACCGCTACCTGATACCGGCTTCCGCCGCGGCAGGGTCGCTGCTGATGGTATCCGCGCATTTCGTGGGGAGGACCATCCTGTCTCCCACGCTCATACCCGTCGGGATTATAATGTCCTGCATCGGCGGGCCGCTGTTCATATGGCTCGTCCTGCGCAGGAACAAGAATGCTTGGTGATGCCATGACGAGGATAGAGCTGAAAGACGTGGATTTCGGATACGACCCGGAGCACATAGTCCTGCATGACGTCAGCCTCGTCATAGACGAGCCGGGCCTGATATGCATAGTCGGGCCGAACGGCGTCGGCAAGTCCACGATGGTCAAATGCATGACCAAGATCGCCAACCCCCTCAAGGGCGAGGTCCTGATCGACGGCAAGGACACGCGGCATATGAGCCACAAAGACGTCTCGATGATGATCGGATATGTTCCGGCGGCCTCTCAGGACATGTTCTCCCTTTCGGTCACCGACACGATAATGATCGGCAGGCACAACCACCGCAGGTGGGGCTCGAGGGAGAAGGACCTGGAGATCGTGTACAAGGCGATGAAGATGCTCCACATAAGGAACCTCGCCGACAAGAAGTTCAACGAGCTGTCCTCGGGACAGCATCAGAAGGTCCTGATCGCCAGAGGCCTGGTGCAGGAGACTCCGGTGCTCATCCTCGACGAGCCGACTGCGAATCTGGACGTGAAGTACCAGGTCTACGTGATGGAGCTCCTGAGGGGGATCGCCGAGAAGACGGGCATGACCATCCTCACAATCTGCCACGACCTCAACGTGACCGCAAAGTACGCCCACAAGGTGATAATGCTGGAGAGGCCCGGCAGGATTCACGCATTCGGAACGCCGGAGGAAGTGATCACCGAGGCTGACATCGAGCATGTCTACGGCATCAGATGCCGCGTGGTGAAGGAGCAGGACTTCGGAGTGCCGCTGGTGGTGCTCGGCGCCCCTGTGATGTCGGATGAAGACGATGAATGACCGCCGAGGCTCGTCAGGGCTTTCAGAGTCTACAAGTTGGGCAGAGGATGCCGAACGGAAGCATGATAGAAGGTCGATTTTATGAAATCCTTAAAATCAACTTTCAGAAATCCCTAAAAAACAATTTAAGAAATTCATAAAATTATATCAGCAATGAAGAACATGGCCTTCTCATGGCATCATTGACGCCTTCCGGCTACAGGCCCCGTCTCATCGAAGGCCGCATGGATCTGCTGATGGAATCCTTCGGAGCAGTCTGCGTGGAAGGCCCGAGATGGTGCGGGAAGACATGGACATCCCTCAGATATGCGAAGAGCCAGGTCAACGTCTCGGAGCTGTCCGACGTTCAAAGGGCGGCCCTTGCATCAGATCCCCGTTCCATCCTGAAAGGCGACAGCCCCCGCCTGGTCGACGAATGGCAGGAGGACCCGAGGCTGTGGGATGCGGTCAAGACGGAGGTCGATTCTTCCCGGGAGAAAGGGCGCTTCATCCTCGCGGGCTCGTCGGCGCCGGAGAAGAAGCACATGCATTACAGCGGCGTGGGGCGCATAGGGGCCTTGCGCATGCGCCCGATGTCCCTGTACGAGTCCGGCGATTCCGTCGGAACGGTGTCGCTCAAGGGGCTGTTCGACGGCTCTCCCGTGGCGGACGAGCCCCGCGAAGCGACTTTGGACGGGATAGCGTGCCTGATGGTCAGAGGCGGCTGGCCCGGGCTGATCGGCTCCAGCGCAGAATCGGCCGAGATCGTCAACAGGGACTATGTCCGCCGCACGGTCCTGGATGCCGCTGCGATCGACGGGAAGAGGCGCGACAGCAGGAAGATGGGCATGCTCATGAGGTCCCTGGCGAGGAACGAGAGCACGACGGCTTCCAACGAGACCATCATGGCCGACATGCAGGAGTTCGACGACAGCAGCCTGTCCGCGCCATCGCTGGCACTTTACCGCGATGCCCTGGAGAGGCTGTTCCTGGCGGACGACCTGCCGGCGTTCTAGTCCAACGTCCGCGCTGCAGACCGTGTGGGGAAGTCCTCGAAGAGGCACCTCGTGGATCCTTCGATCCCGATAGCCGCGCTGGGCCTGGGGAAGGACCGCCTGCTGGACGATCCGAGGACATACGGGCTCATGTTCGAATCTCTATGCGTCCGCGACCTGAAGGTCTATGCGGAGAGCCTCGGAGGAACGGTGTCCCATTACCGCGATGCGACAGGCCGCGAGGCCGATGCCGTCGTGGAGATGCCCGATGGAAGGTGGGGAGCGTTCGAGGTCAAGACCCGTCTGAACAAGTCCGAGGAAGGGGCCAAGAGCCTCAAGAGGCTGGCGAAGCATGCCGAGTCCAAGGGCTGGAAGCCGCCTGAGTTCCTCTGCGTCCTGTGCGGAGAGTCTCCCATAGCGTTCACCAGGCCGGACGGGGTCCATGTGGTGCCTATAACTTCTCTGAAGAACTGAATGTGGCACATCCTCGGCAGAGGGCCCGCGGATGTCCGATCTCGCGACCATCCTTCGGCAAAGGATATATCCGGGCCGCTCCAAGCCTCGGAAGGGGATCCGGGGGCAGGAAGATGCCCGACGGGTGCCCGGAAGGCGGTTCGACATGAGATACGAGAGCAGAGAGCAGTTCGAGAGCGCGAACATGTTCGGCACAGGCGCGCCGAACACAGCATATGCCAGGTTCTTCGCAGGGGATTCGTTCCTGAACCCCCTGACCGGCCCCGACAGCAGCTTGTTCGCCGCCAATGTGACGTTCGAGCCCGGGTGCCGCAACAACTGGCACATACACCATGCATCGGAAGGCGGCGGCCAGCTGCTTCTGTGCACCGCCGGCGAGGGCTGGTATCAGGAAGAGGGGAAGGAGGCGGTCAGCCTGCACGAGGGCAGCGTCGTCATGGTCCCTGCCAACGTCAAGCATTGGCACGGGGCCAAGAAGGACAGCTGGTTCAGCCACATCGCCGTCGAGGTCCCCGGGAAGGACTGCAGCAACGAATGGTGCGAGCCCGTCTCGGACGAAGAGTACGCGAAGCTGGACGGATGAGAAGGCCGGCCGTCTCCGGCCGGGAAAATGATTCAGGATTGCAGGTCAGCAATCGATGTCCTTTCCGGGATCCTTGTCCATGTACGTGTTGACGATCTTTATCGCGCACACGTCGCCGCACATGGAGCAGCCCTCGCTCTCCTCGGTGCAGCCCCTGCGCCTGTACCTGCGGGCCTTCTCCTCGTCGATGCACACCTTGTACATGGTGTTCCAGTCCAGCTTCTTCCTGGCCTCGGCCATCTCGGAGTCCCTTTCCCTTCCGATGCCCCTGCACAGGTCTCCGACGTGGGCGGCGATCTTCGATGCGATCACGCCTTCTCTCACATCGTCCGTGTCGGGCAGGGAGAGGTGCTCCGCAGGCGTGAGGTAGCAGAGGAAGTCCGCTCCGTTCTGAGCCGCCACGGCGCCTCCTATCGCGCCGACGATGTGGTCGTACCCCGGGGCGATGTCGGTCACAAGCGGTCCGAGGACGTAGAATGGCGCGTCGTGGCACATGCGCTTCTCCAGATTCATGTTCATGGCGACCTGGTCCAGCGGGACGTGCCCGGGGCCCTCCACCATGCTCTGCACGCCCGCTTCCCTTGCCCGGTCCACCAGGTGGCCCAGGGTCATCAGCTCGCTGAGCTGCGCCTGGTCCGAGGCGTCGTCGATGCATCCGGGCCTGAAGCCGTCCCCGAGGGACAGCGTGAACTCGTACTTCCTGGCCATCTCGAGCAGGTAGTCGTAGTTCTTGTAAAGGGGGTTCTCCTCGCCGTTGTGGAGGATCCACGCGGTCAGGAACGATCCTCCCCTGGAGACCACGTCCATGGTCCTGGGGGACTTGCTGAGCCACTTGACGGTCTCCTTAGTGATCCCGCAGTGGACGGTCATGAAGTCCATCCCGTCCCTGGCGTGCTTCTCGATGCCGTTGAAGATGTCGTCCTCGGTCATCTCGACCACGGCGTTCTTCCTGGCGGCGGTGAGGCCGGTCTGGTAGATCGGGACGGAGCCCATCATCACGGGGCATTCCTTCAGGAGCATGGCCCTGATCGCGTCGATGTCGCCTCCGGTGCTGAGGTCCATGACGGCGTCCGCGCCGTATTTCACGGCGATCCTCAGTTTCTCCATCTCGGCATCCAGGTCCACGATGTCCCTGGACGTGCCCAGGTTGACGTTGATCTTCACCGAAAGGCCTTCCCCGATGGCCGCCGGCTCGGCATCATGGACGGGGTTGTGGGGGGCGCATATGCGGCCGGACGCGATCCCGTTCCTGATGAACTCCGGGCTGACCTTCTCCTTCTCTGCGATCTGCTCCATCAGAGGGGTTATCTCCCCTCTGCGCGCGACGTCCATGATGGTGCTCATTGTGAATCGTGCCCGTATTGGCTGGGACCGCTTATTAAGGTTGCAATAGGGGGCTGGCACCGTCCAGGATGTCATCGAGGGTCAGGAGGAGAACGTCTCTCCTCTCCAGGCCCTCCTCGAACCCCGCTTTCGAGCAGATAACGTATCTGCGGACGTCGTAGCCCCGCACCAGCGCGGACCTGGACACGAGGGCGTCCAGCACGTCCTCTCCGGCCTTGCCGTCCCCGTAGTCGCATTCCACGAAGTACCCGGTCTTCCGGCCGTCCTCTTCCACGGTGATGACGATATCGATCTCCTCCTGCTTCTTGGACACCGGGTCTGTTCCCCACCACTTACCGGGCCTTCCGAGGAGCTTGCGGCGGAGGTATGCGGCGCATATCTTCTCGAATTCGCATCCTGCCTCCGCCTGTATCGCCGACAGGATCCTGTCCGCCGCGGCGGGCATCTCTTCGGGGGAGAGGTCTGCGCAGTCTCCGTGAATGCACTTGAAGTAGGTCTTGAGGAATCTGTCGTCGATGCGGTACCTTGTGATTTTCCCGTCCGGATTGTCGACAGGATGCTCTTTGGACACGATGCCCGCGCCGATGAGGTCGTTGAGGTACCTGGTCGCGAGGGCCGGGGACACATCGGCTTTCCGGGATATCTCGGAGTTCTTCGATGCCCCGCGAGCCATGGCATGCAGGACAGGATAGTATGTGATCGGATTCTCGAAGTCCTCTGCCAGGGCCATGAACGGGTCGTCCGGGAAGAACGAGCACGGCATCATGAAGTTCCTGATGATGTCGTCTTTCAGGCACGTCCCGCCGAATTGCTCCAGGTAGAGGGGGATGCCCCCTGTCATGGCGTAGATCCTCATCTGGTCGTCCAGGCCGTACTGCGGAATGAACTGCCTCGACTCCTGGAAGCTCATCGGATTCACTCTCAGGCCGCCCGTCCTCCTGCCGTAAAGGGGGCTCTTGTATCCCAAGACCTCATGCATCATCACGGAGACCGACGATCCGCAGAGGACCAGGAACAGCTTGCTATCGTCTTTGTTGTCGTCGATGAACGCCTGCAACGTCCCGGAGATGGAGTCGTCTTTCGTCCTCATCGACGGATATTCGTCGATCATCAGCATGAAGCGCTCTTTCTCCGACCTGATGCGCACCAGCTCTAGGATCGCATCGAAGTCGGCGGGCCCTGTCCGGGCCCCCATCACGGCCCCTGCCAGCCTGGAGAGGTTCGCGGACAGGGGGCCTTCCCGGGCCGAGAAGTACACTGCGTTCTTCCCCTCGGCGAACTTCTTCAGGAGGGCGGTCTTCCCCACCCTGCGGCGCCCGTAGACCGGCAGGAACTCGAAGCGTCCGCTGTCATACCTCTTCTGCAGCGCATCGAGTTCGCAGTCCCTGCCGTAGAACATGGTCTGTTGCATGCGCTGCGGATATAATTTACTTATGGGTTAATTATTTTGGAATGATTCACTTTAAAGTAACTTACCTCTGAGTAAACGAACTGATCCGTCGTGCGCGCCCGCGTGCGCGCGTATATATAATATTATATTATAGGGGAAGCAGTAAGAAGGCGATACATTGGATGGGAACACACAACAGCCCAATGACTACGATGCGGACAGCATCGTCGCGCTGAAAGGATTGGAGGCGGTGCGCAAGAGGCCCGGGATGTACATCGGGTCCACGGACGCGCGCGGTCTCCACCACATGGTGTACGAGGTCGTCGACAACGGCATCGACGAGGTCATGGCGGGATTCGCCACCGAGGTCGATGTCACGATCAACCAGGACGGCTCCATAACCGTCCTCGACGACGGAAGGGGAATACCTACGGGGATAAACCACGAGGAAGGCAAGTCGGCCCTGGAGATGTGCCTGACCGACCTCCACGCGGGAGGGAAGTTCAACCAGAACAGCTACAAGGTCTCCGGAGGGCTCCACGGAGTGGGAGTATCTGTCGTCAACGCGCTCTCCGAAAGGCTGGAGGCCATCGTCTACAGGGACGGCAAGGCCTGGAGGCAGACCTATAAGATCGGGATCCCCGACGGGCCCGTGGAGGTCATCGGCGACTCCGACCGGCACGGGACCAAGATCACGTTCTGGCCCGATGCCACCATGTTCGAGACCGTGGACTTCGACTACACCACCCTGCAGAACAGGTTCCGCAACCAGGCGTTCCTGAACACCGAGGCCACCATAAACTTCCAGGACCTCCGCACCGGCAGGAAGGAGAGGTTCCACTACGACGGCGGCGTGTCCGAGTTCGTCCAGTACCTCAACAGGTCCAAGACGCCCCTCCATCCTGCGCCGATCAGGTTCTCCGGCGAGAGGAACGGCATCGCCATCGATATCGCCCTCCAGTATACTGACGGGTACAACGAGGAGATCGACTCCTTCGTCAACACCATCTACACGCCTGAGGGCGGAACGCACCTGACCGGGTTCAGGACAGCCCTCACCAAGACGCTCAACGACTACGGGAAAGCGAACAACATTCTCAAGGACACCACCCTGGAGGGGACGGATGTCAGGGAAGGGCTGACGGCCATCGTCAGCATCAAGATGGCAGAGCCCCAGTTCGAAGGCCAGACCAAGGCCAAGCTGGGGAGCAGCATCGCCCAGGGCGCCGTGTCCAGCCTCATGGGCGACAAGCTGGCCGAGTTCCTCCTGGAGAACCCTTCTTTGGCGCAGATCATCCTGAAGAAGGCGATATCCGCATACGAGGGCCGCGAGGCCGCCAGGAAGGCCAGGGACGCCACCCGCAGGAAATCGGTCCTGGAGACTACCAGCCTTCCCGGGAAGCTCGCCGATTGCTCCGAGAAGGACCCTTCCAAGTGCGAGCTGTACATCGTGGAGGGAGAGTCTGCAGGAGGCAGCGCAAAGCAGGGGCGCGACCGCGCCTTCCAGGCGATCCTGCCCCTGAGAGGGAAGATTCTCAACGTGGAGAAGGCCAGGCCGGACAAGCTCCTGGACCACGAGGAGATCAAGAACCTCGCCATCGCCATCGGAGGCGGCATAGGGAAGGAGTTCGACGTGACCAAGATCCGCTACCACAACGTGGTCATCATGACTGATGCGGATGTGGACGGCGCGCACATCGGGACGCTGCTCCTGACGCTGTTCTACAGGCAGATGAAGCCCCTCATCGAGGCGGGGCACGTGTACATAGCCATGCCCCCGTTATACAGGGTCTACAAGGGCAAGAAGCAGATCTACGCCTACAACGACGAGGAGATGGCCGCCGCCATGGCCGAGATCGGGGACGGGTGCAACGTGTCACGCTACAAGGGTCTGGGAGAGATGAACCCCCAGCAGCTTTGGGAGACCACCATGAACCCCGAGACCAGGATAATGAAGAAAGTGACCATCGAGGACGGGATGATCGCAGACCAGCTGTTCTCCGTTCTGATGGGCGACGACGTGGAGCCCCGCAGGGAGTACATAATCGAGCATGCCCACGAGGTCGTCAACCTGGACGTGTGATACCATGGACGGAGAGAAGAAGCTCATAATGCAGCCCATCGAGAAGGAGATGCACCGCTCGTACATCGACTACTCCATGAGCGTCATCGTCGGCCGCGCGCTTCCTGACGTCAGGGACGGGCTGAAGCCGGTCCACAGGAAGATCATGTACGCCATGTCCGAGCTCGGGCTGACCTACAACAGGCCCCACAAGAAGTCCGCGACCGTGGTGGGAGAGGTCCTGGGTAAGTACCACCCGCACGGGGACACCGCAGCCTACGACTCCATGGTCAGGATGGCCCAGCCGTTCTCGCTGAGGTACCCTCTGGTGGACGGCCAGGGTAACTTCGGTTCCGTGGACGGGGACCCGCCGGCAGCCATGCGTTACACCGAGGCCAGGATGTCCAAGGTGGCCAGCGACCTGCTGGCCGACCTGGACAAGGACACCGTCGACATGATCGACAACTACGACGGCTCCCTGAAGGAGCCTTCGGTCCTGCCGTCGAAGTTCCCCAACCTGCTCGTCAACGGATCGGACGGTATCGCCGTCGGGATGGCCACGAAGATGCCCCCGCACAACCTCCGCGAGGTGTGCGACGCCATCGTCTACACCGTGGACAACCCCGACTGCACGCTCTCCGACCTGATGCAGTTCGTCAAAGGGCCCGATTTCCCCACCGGGGGGACCATCTACGGCCTCGCCGGCATCCGTTCCGCATACGAGACAGGCCGCGGAAAGCTCAGGGTCAGGTCCAACACCCACTTCGAGGACATGGACAACGGGAAGGTCAGGATCATCGTCGACGAGATCCCCTACCAGGTCAACAAGTCCCAGCTCATCCTCCAGATCGCCGACCGCGTGAAGGAGAAGGAGATCGAGGGGATCACCGATCTTCGCGACGAGTCTGACCGCCACGGGATGAGGATCGTCATCGAGCTGCACAGGGACGCCATCCCCGAAGTGGTGCTGGAGAACCTGTTCAAGAAGACCAACATGGAGATCACCTACGGGATCATCAACATCGCGCTGGTGAACAACAAGCCCACCACCCTGGGCCTGAAGTCGCTGATCACCCATTACATCGCCCACAGGAAGGACGTCGTCGTCCGCAGGACCAGGTTCGACCTGGCACAGGCCGAGAAGCGCTTCCACATCCTCGAGGGGCTGATGAAGGCGATCAACATGCTGGACGAGACCATCGCCCTGATCAGGGAGTCCGAGAACGGAGAGGCGGCCAACACAGGCCTGCAGGCTCTTCTCAACATCGACTTCGACCAGGCGAAGGCCATCCTCGACATGAGGCTCCAGAAGCTGACCGGCCTGGAGCTGAACTCCATCAGGGACGAGTACGAGGCGCTGAAGGTCGAGATGGACGACCTGAGGGACATCCTGGCTCATGAGCAGAGGGTCCTGGACATCATCAAGTCCGAGACCAGCGAGATGAAGGAGGCCTACGGCGACGACAGGAGGACGGTCATCGACCCCAACGCCCTGGACGTCGACGAGGAGGACCTCATCCCCCGCGAGCAGGTCGTCATCACCATCTCCGCCGAGAACTACATCAAGCGCATTCCGCTGAGCACCTACAGGGAGCAGAACCGCGGAGGCACGGGCCGGAGGGGGATGCAGACCAAGGACGAGGACAGCGTCGCCTCGATGTTCGTCACGTCGTCCCACGACTATGTGATGTTCATCACCAACCACGGGCGCCTGCACTGGCTCAAGGCCTACAGGATCCCCGAGGGCAGCACCCAGTCCAAGGGCAAGCCCGTAGTCAACCTGCTGTCCGACCTGGAAGAGGGAGAGAAGGTGGTCAACACCATCTGCGCCTCCGGCTTCCCAGAGGACAGGTACCTGGTGTTCTGCACCAGGGCAGGGCTGTTCAAGAAGACCAGCCTGGCGGCCTACGGCAACGTGAGGTCCAAGGGCATCAAGGCGATCAAGCTGGACGACGGCGACGAACTGATCGAGACGGCCATCACCGACGGGTCGGACAATATCATCATCGCGTCCGCCGGGGGCCAGGCAGTCAGGTTCGAAGAGTCCGACGCCCGCCCCACAGGAAGGGACACCATGGGCGTGAAGGGGATGACCCTGAACCCAGGGGACACCGTTGTCTCCATGGCCGTCGTGAAGCCGGGAGACCGTCTGCTGACCGTCTCCGAGAACGGGTACGGGAAGATCTCCGACGTGGACGACTACCGCATGACCCGCCGCGGAGGGAAGGGCGTGATCACCATCAAGACCGACGAGCGCAACGGGAACGTGGTCAGCGTGAGGAAGGTCAACGTGGGCGACCAGCTCATGCTCACCTCATCCTCGGGGATGATCATACGCATCGACACCGATTCCATCAGGGAGACCGGCCGCAACGCCAAGGGCGTCAGGGTCATGGACCTGAAGGACGGGGACAAGGTCGTCGCCATGCAGCCGATCATGACCGAGGAGCAGGAAGAGGAGATCGAGGAGGCGGCTCCGGAAGAGCCCGCCGAATGAAGCCGGCGGGGCTCTGGCCCCGTCGCAATCTTTATAACGGACCTGTATATAGGGAGGAATCACGCCGTGGTAACTCAGTTGGGAGAGTGCAAGACTGAAGATCTTGAAGTCGCTGGTTCGAGCCCGGCTCACGGCACCATACCTTCTCCTGCAATGACATTCAGCGAGGTCCTATATGGAGCCCGACCGCGTGTTCATCGATATCCGGACCTCCGATCTGACGATGTCTCAGGTCATCGCCGAGATCGCGAAGCTCCAGGAAGAGTACCCGGATTACGAGATATTCATGGACGGCGACGCATACGCGATCGTCGGCCACCCGCGCAGGAAGGGATGACGATGGGACGCGGAAGGATAACGATAGGACTCTACAACTCATACGACCAGAACTTCAGGGAGCCTCACAGGCGCACCATAGCCCGCGCAGGGGACCTGGCCAGGGCGTTCGACATGAACCTGGCTCTTTTCGGCTTCCCGATCCCGGAGGAGACCCGCACGCCCGTGGAGGTGGCGGAATGGATCGCAGGGACCACCAGCATCGGCGCCCACGGGGGCTACTTCCGCGAGCTGGCGGAGAAGGGCAGGTTCATGAAGTTCCCTTACCCCGACAAGGGGTTCCCTCCGCAGCTCGGCGAGCCGGTCCTGACCACGAGCAAGCCCGATCCGTCCAAGGCCATCACGCTGGACCGCCTCATGGAGATGGTGGACGGGGGGCAGAGCGTGCTCCTGGTTTTCGGCATCGGCCCCCACGGGGTCCCGAAGAAGACGGCCTCCATCCCGAGATACAACCTGGACATCACTCCGGGAGGGTTCTCCCTGGAGACTTGCACCGCCCTCGGAGCCGTGTGCGGAGCTGTCTATGCCAGGTCGATTCTGCGATAACCCTAAAAGGCGCTACACCTACGGGGGCGCCATGGTAAGACAGGCACGCTGCTCGCACATCCTCGTCGACACCTATCAGGAGGCCCTCGACCTCCAGAGAAGGGTCAACGCGGGAGAGAACTTCGCAACGCTCGCAGCCCAGTACTCCAAATGCCCCTCCGGAAGGAGCGGCGGGGACCTGGGATGGTTCGGACGCGGCCAGATGGTCAAGCCCTTCGAGGATGCGGCTTTCACGTACAACCCCGGGGACATGACGATCGTCCAGACTCAGTTCGGCTGGCACCTCATCTATGTCTACGGGCAGAGATGAACGAAGCCTCGGAACGCTCTCCGGGGCATAGGGCTGCGCCATGCACATCAGACGTGGGGCTCTAAACCCTTTCCTTTCGATTCACGTGTTCTGATGCTGGTGGGTCGTTCATGTCGGCCTACGGGGATGCGCTTTTTC
>CAVICI010000053.1:0-13022 GCA_963640995.1 Dialister hominis
TTTGGTATGACGGCCATAGCGGCGGGGTCACACCCGGTCCCATTCCGAACCCGGCAGTAAAGTCCGCCCGCGTATCTGTCTGTACTGTATTGCGCAAGCGTACGGGAACTCAGACACGCTGTCAGCCACTTCCTTCCTTCATTTTCGCTGGTATCGTTGCCGTCGAAGATCCTTGTCTTAAGACAGATAGAAAATCGTCCCGAGCTAAGAGGTTGATGACAAACAGACATTCGGACCCGGGACTGATTATTGCAACCGCCCGACGACAATAAAAGGATGACGATTCCGGCATCAGAAACGGATGTTCGGAAGACCGGCCCCGAAGGGCCGGAATGTGTTTCTCAGAGCTCGGTCAGCTTGATGAGCCTGTTCCAGCGCCTGTCGACCTCGGCCTGGATGTCCTCGACGACGGGCTCCCACTTCTCCTGCTGGAGGTGCTTGAACCTTCCCTGCGAGGCTATCCAGTCCGTGATCGGCCTCTTCTCGGCCTTTCCGTCGGCTATCCTGGCGCTCTCGGCTGTCAGCGAGTACTTCCCGTCGACGACCTCGAACAGGGGCCACATGCATGTCTCGACGGCAAGGCGGGCGATGTTGACCGTCTCGTCGGACGGGAACCTCCATCCCCTGGGGCAGGGGGAGATCGCATTGATGAAGCTCGGCCCGTCGGCGGCGAACCCCTTGGATGCCTTCGTCACAGTGTCCCTCCAGTTGTGCGGGGACACCTGGGCCACGTAGGGGATGTTGTGGGCGACCATGATCTCGGTCATGTCCTTGGAGAACTCCTTCTTCCCGGGCTGGACGGATCCTGCCCAGGACGTGGTGGTGGAAGCCCCCATGGTCGTTGCCGAGGACCTCTGGATCCCGGTGTTCATGTACGCCTCGTTGTTCAGGCAGACGTACATCATCCTGTGGCCCCTCTCCATCGCTCCGGAGAGGGCCTGCAGCCCGATGTCGTAGGTGGCGCCGTCGCCTGCGAAGTTGACGAACTTGATATCCTCCTCGATCTTGCCCTTCTTCTTCAGCGCCACGTAGGCTGTCTCCAGGCCCGCGCATGTCGCCGCGCCGTTCCCGAAGGCTGTGTGGATGTAGGGCGTGTTCCAGGCGGTGTACGGGAAGATGGTGGTCGACACCTGGAAGCATCCCGTGGACGCCGAGACCGCGATGGGATCGGACGTCCCCATCAGGATCTGCTTGGCGATGATCGATTCCGCGCATCCGGCGCAGAGCCTGTGGCCGCTGGCGACCCTGACGGGCAGCTTGTTCAGCTCCTTGAGCGAGAGGGACGTCATGCCTTCACCCCCAGATAGGTTATCTTGGAAGCAGTCCCGGCGGCGACCTCCTCCATCATCTTCTTGAACCCGGCCACGGTGGCGTCGGCGCCTCCCAGGCCGTAAATCACATTGTGCATCCTCGGCATCTTGTCCAGGTCCGTCGCGGCCGTCACGACCTCGGGGAACATGGGGCCGTAGGCTCCGATGCTCAGGTGCTTGTCGAACACTGCGACTCCCTTCTTCCCGGCCATGACCTTGGCCAGAGCGGCCTCGGGCCAGGGCCTGTAGACATGGGGCATGGCGCATCCGGCCTTGATCCCCTCGGCGCGCAGCTGGTCTACGGCCTCCTTCATGGTCCCGTAGGAGGACCCGAGGACGATAGCGATGTAGTCGGCATCGTCGCACAGATACTCGTCCACCAGGTGGTACTCCCTTCCGGTCAGGGCGGCGAACTCCTTGAAGACTTCCTCCGCGACCTCCAGCGCCTTGTTCATCGCAAGGACGCTCTGGTACTTGTGGGGGTAGTAGAAGTCGGGACCGTCCATGTTCCCGTGGGACACGGGGTGCTTGACGTCGAGCAGAGGGTACAGGGGCTTGTACTCTCCGACGAACTCCCTGACCTCCGCCGTGTCGAGCATGGTCATCCTCTCGATGGCGTGGGTGAGGATGAATCCGTCCAGGTTCACCATGCAGGGCAGCTGGACCTCCGGGTGCTCGGCGATCCTCGGCGCGATGACGGAATTGTCGTAGGCCTGCTGGACGTTCTCCGAGAACAGCTGGATCCATCCGCAGTCGCGGGCCGACATGGCGTCTCCGTGGTCGTTGTTGATGTTGATCGGCCCGGACACGGCCCTGTTGGCCACGGCCATGATGAGCGGCGTCCTCATTGCGGCGGCGATGGGGAGCATCTCCCACATGTACGCCATCCCCTGGGACGCGGTGGCCGTGAACGTCCTCGCTCCCGCAGAGGCGGAAGCGGTGCAGAGCGTGAGCGCGGAGTGCTCGGACTCGACGCACACGAACTCCGTGGTGACCTCGCCGTTGGCGACGTAGTCGGCGAACTTCTCGACGATGATGGTCTGGGGCGTGATCGGGTATGCGGCGCACACATCGGGGTCGATCTGCCTCCAGGCCAGCGCGACCGCGTTGTCGCCGTTGATTGCGATATCGTGCGACATCCTTACTCCTCCTTCATTGTGATGGCCTTCTTGGGACAGACCTTGGCGCAGATCCCGCAGCCCTTGCAGTGGCTCATCTTGATGCCGGACATCTTGTCGTCCCTGAAGACGATGCTGTTGTCGGGGCAGTATATCCAGCATGTGTAGCAGTCTATGCACTTGTCCTGATCGATGACCGGGACGAAGCTCCTCCAGTCCCCCGTGCAGAAGTTCTCGGAGTTCCCGGGCTTTACGATGCGGCCCCCGACGACGAGGTCCCTGATGTTAGCCATTGCCATTTCACTGCACCTCCTGGTATCCCCTCTTGAGGGCGCTCAGGTTCTTAACTATGACCTTCTCGGGGAGCTTCCCCGTGAACTTGTTGGTGATCTGGTCCTCGAGCATCTCGTAGGCGACGATGTCCACGCACTTGGCGAGCGCTCCGAGCATGACCGTGTTGACCATGGGCTTGCCGATCTCCTCGATGGCGATCTTGATGGCGTCCAGGGTGTAGCACCTGGCCTCGGTGCCGAGGGCCTCCTGGAGCTCCTTGGGCGTGCCCGTGTAGTTGGCCAGGATGATGGAGTCCTTCTTGATCCCCCTGGTCACGTCGACTTTCCCGACCAGCGTCCCGTCCATGATGATGACCACATCGGGCTCGTAGACCTGGCTGTGGACCCTGATCGGCGTGTCGGATATCCTCGTGAACCCCCTGATGGGCGCTCCCATCCTCTCGGGCCCGAACTCAGGGAACGCCTTGACGTACATACCGGCGGCGATAGCGGTCTCGGCCAGGATCTCGTTAGCCGTGACCACTCCCTGTCCACCTCTGCCATGCCAACATATTTCCATGTGCATTAGTACCACTGAGAAGTCCGTATGGTGCCGATGATTTAAACCCTTTGTAGTTCTCAAGCATCCGACATTGTTTTTCGGAATAACTAATTCGTTTTATCGAGATTATTCGTAGGATTTTCTACGAAATCCGTAGATTGGATGTGCTGTCCGCAGGGCAGGGGCCGCATCCGGCCGCGGCCCTGCGGGCAAACGCCCTGGGCACGGGCGGGCGGGGCTGGAACAAAACTTAAATGGCCTAAAGAATACCCAACGTCAATGGTGGCCCGAGAGCCCATCTCAAACGACTTCGATTCGCTGTGATTCATATGGACAAGAAGATCGTCGACGTAAACGAGCTGCACGTGGAAGACATACCCATCGTGGGGGGCAAAGGGGCCAACCTCGGAGAGCTCACCAACGCCGGGTTCCCCGTTCCCGAGGCATTCGTCCTCACAACCGCTTCTTACGACTACTTCATCAAGAGCGCGAAGCTGATGGACAGGATCAACGACGCCCTGTCCGGGATCGACAGGAGCTCCGACGACAGCCTGGCAGAGGCTTCCGCGAAGATCAGGGGGATGTTCGAGGAGTGCGGGATCCCCGAGGACCTGAAGAAGGACATCGTCTCCCGCTACAAGCTGCTGTTCCCCAACGGGAAGAAAGGGTTCGTCGCCGTGAGGTCCAGCGCCACCGCCGAGGACCTTCCCGACGCGAGCTTCGCGGGGCAGCAGGAGACCTACCTGAACGTCGTGGACGAGGACGACCTGTTCGACAAGATCAGGAAATGCTGGTCCTCCCTCTTCACCGCCCGCGCCATCGCCTACCGCGAGAAGCAGGGCTTCGCCCACGAGGACGTGAAGCTCGCCGTCGTGGTGCAGAGGATGGTCAACTCCGAGTTCTCGGGCATCATGTTCACAGTGGACCCCAACAGCGGGGCCAAGCAGATCGTCATCGAGGCCGGCTACGGCCTCGGAGAGGCCATCGTCGGCGGAGAGGTCACGCCGGACACATACGTGGTCGACAAGCAGAAGATGGAGGTCATCAAGAAGAGGATCTCCAGCCAGGCATGGAAGTACGTGCGCGGGGCCAAAGGGGGATGCGAGAAGCAGGACATCCCCGGCGATATGATCAAGGCGCAGAAGATCCCCGATGCGCGCATCCAGGAGATCGCCGAGATCGGAAGGCAGATCGAGATCCACTACGAGAAGCCCATGGACATGGAGTGGTGCATCGAGGACGACAAGGCGTACATCGTCCAGGCCAGGCCCATCACCGCCACCGGGAACTCCGCCACCAACGAGTCCGTGGGTGCCGCGGCGTCCAGCGAGGACATAATCGCCAGCGGGCTGGGGGCGAGCCCCGGTCTGGCGACCGGGAAGGTTGTGATCTACGACACCAGCATGAGCCTGGAAGCCATCAAGGAGGGGGACATCCTCGTCACCCAGATGACCATGCCCGACATGGTGCCCGCCATGAGCAGGGCCGCCGCCATCGTCACCGACGAGGGCGGGATGACCTGCCACGCCGCCATCATCTCCAGGGAGCTGGGGACACCGTGCGTAGTCGGGACCGGCAACGCGACGGAGATCATGAGGGACGGCATGGACGTCACCGTGGACGGAACGACGGGGACTGTCTACAAGGGCATCCTGAAGAAGTCCGGCCAGGGAGAGCAAGCCGCTACGGCTGTGTCCGCAACGGTCTGCTCCGAGTACGTCCCGGTCACCGGGACCAAGGTCATGGTCAACATGTCCATGCCCGCCAAGGCAGAGGAGGTCGCCAAGCTCCAGTGCGACGGGGTCGGGCTGATGAGGTCCGAGTTCCTTTTCACCAACTACATCGGAGAGCACCCCTGCGCCGTCATCGAAGAGGGCAGGGAGGAAGAGCTGATCGACAAGCTCGCCGAAGGGATCGCCAAGGTCTGCAGGGCGTTCTACCCCAGGCCGATCACCCTCAGGACCTCCGACTTCAAGACCAACGAGTACCGCGATATGAAGGGCGGCGCCGACTACGAGCCCAACGAGGACAACCCCATGATCGGATGGAGGGGATGCTCCAGGTACGTGTCCGCCAGCTACCGCAAGGCGTTCATGTGCGAGCTGAAGGCCATCAAGAAGGTCAGGGACGAGATGGGGCTCAGGAACCTCAACATGATGCTCCCGTTCGTCAGGACCGTGGAGGAAGTGGAGGACATCACAGAGATGATGAAGTCCGTGGGCCTCAGGAGGGGCAGGGACTTCAAGCTCTACCTGATGGCCGAAGTCCCGGTCAACGTGTTCATGGCGGACAAGTTCTGCGAGCACTGCGACTGGTTCTCCATCGGATCCAACGACCTGACGCAGCTGGTCATGGGAAGCGACAGGGACTCCGACATCCTGGGCCACATGGGATACTTCGACGAGAGGAACGAGGGCGTGAAGAGGGCCATCGCCCAGCTGATCAAGGTCGCCCACGAGCACGGGAAGCACGTGAGCATCTGCGGGCAGGGGCCTTCCGTGTACCCGGAGTTCACCGAGTTCCTGGTGGAGCAGGGGATCGACTGCATCTCCCTGAACCCCGACACCTTCGCGAAGACCAAGAGGATCATCGCCTCGGCGGAGCAGAGGGTGCTGCTGAGGGACCTCAGGAACCTGAGGAACAAGTACCTCGAGTGAGGGCAGAACGCCGGAGGAGGGATCCTCCGGCGCTTTCATTCTTTTCGAGCTGCGCCTGCCCCGTTCCCCGGTGCGATCTGAGCTCAGGGGTCCGGAGAGTAGGTCTCCATGAGTATGGTGGGCTCTTTCTGATCGAAGGCTATGCCGTAGAGGATCGTCTCGCCCTCCAGGCCGCGATAGTACTTCTTCTCGTGGATCTGGTTCAGCGCCATCCTGGCCAGCTTGTCCATGCTGGCGAAGACGTTCCGCTTCGTGCGGCGCTTTATCTCGATCACGGCATTAAAGCCGGAACCGTACAGCCTCTTCATGCGGATGTCGTAATAGCCCTTGCCCGCTTCGTAATCGGCGGTTATCTCGAACCTTTTGTGGGCATTGGCCATCAGCCCCGCTATGAACGTCTGATATGAGCGCTCATCATAGAGTATGCGGTTGCTGAGCGAATCCATCAGATTTCCCAAGGTAGACGTCATCTTCTCGACATCGCCGGACTCCACGGCATCGATGAAAGAGAGGACAGTTGGGTTGACTCCGAGGCCGAACTCCGAAAGGATCGTGTCGGCGAAAGCTCTGAACATCTCCTTGTTCGGTATCGATAAATCATAATCGCACCCATTCTGGACCGCTTTGAGATATCCTGTTGCCACCATGACCGAATAGATGGAATCCCTCGACTCGTCTAGGTCGCTGTATACGATCTCCTTGCGTATGCCCATCGATATCGTATCGCCCAAGCATAGCGCTTTAAGATTCTTCCAAGTGTCTGTATCGCTCCTGTGGAGCAGGTCACGGATTATCGAGTTCCCGCTGGTGCCTGCCCAATAAGAATCTGCTTCGAATCTCCTGCCTACGTATTTGAGAATCGACCAAGGGTTGTACACATCCGCGTTCCCGAACCGATATCCGTCATACCATTCCCGAGCTTCCGATATCTTGTCGGGATGGCCGTTGTCTGCAAGGAGCTTCTCCACCTCGGCCTGGGTGAAGCCGAACATCTCGTCGTATTCTTTAGAGAATACATCGTAGACATCAGGATTGTTGAACCCCGAAAAGATGCTCTCTTTGGATATCCTCATCACGCCTGTCACGACGGCGAACCTGAGGCTCTCGTTGCCTTTCAGAGCGGTGCTCAGCAGCATCCTCATGAATGCCATGATCGATTCGTGGTCATTCGGCTTGCCGTAGGAAGCGTTCATGACGCTGTCGTACTCGTCTATGAGCAGAATCGGCTTCTTGCCATAGTGCTTCTCAAGCATCTTGCACAGATCTGCCAGGCAGGATTCCAGATCCGCCGGTGTCGATCTGCGCTCATATATCCTGTTATAAACCTCCAGCGACCCGGGGTCGAGCCTTTCCGAACTCCGAAGCTCCAAGAAGCTCTGGTATAGGTTGAAGGCGGTCTTCTCCATACGGGGCAGGAAATGGCCATATGTCCCGTTGCCCAGATCCTTGAGGCTGACGAACACTACTATGTTGCTGTTCTTCTCGGGATCGTCCGGACGGAGCTGGGAGATCTTCAGGTCGGTGAAGCGGTCCCTCTCGCCGGCATACTTGATGTTCAGGTACGCGTCCAGCATGCTCATGTTCAGGGACTTCCCGAACCTCCGGGGACGGGTGAAGAGCATGACCTCGGACGAGCTCTTCAGGACCATGTCTATCAGCGGAGACTTGTCCACAAAATAGAGGTCACAATCCCTCAGTTTTCTGAAGTTGTCGTTCCCAATCGGCATGCCTTCCATCTTCTCGCCTCCGTCAGCCATATCGCTTACCTCCGTTATAAAGGCGGACATCCGTGCGCAAGCGCACGGCCTTTCCGCCCTGCATCCGACGTTGCGGAATCGGTAGATAAAACCTGCCCTCGAAGTTCCCATTTAACGCCGTTTCCGACTCAAATCGGGGGTGAAATATAACTACAACGCACCCTGCGGAGCGCCGGCCGGAACCGCCCATCTCATGAACGGGAACAATATGCCGCCTGGTTTCAGAGCCTTTCCATCGCGATGGTCGGCCTTTTCCCGTCGAAGGCTACCCCGTACAAGATGGTCTCGCCTGTCAGGCCTTCGGCGTAGCCCTTCTCGTGGATCTGCCTCAGGCCCTCCCGGGCCAGCTCCTCCATCGTCTTGTCGGCATTGTTCTCGTTGCGGCGTTTTATCTCGATCAAAAGATTCGAGCCTGACCCGGACACCCTCTTCAGACGGACGTCGTAATAGCCGTCCATGACCTCGCGCTCCGCGGAGACTTCGTACCTTCCGTGGACTATCGCCATCAATCCTGCGATGAACCCTTGGTACACGTGCTCATGAGTGAGGATCCTGTTGCTGAGCAGCTCCATCTGATTCTCAAGAGCCGCAGCCATCTTTTCAGTATCTCCGGCAGCCATGGCTTCGATCAGGTCGAAGACATCCTTGTTGACCGAGTTCCCGTACCTTTCGAGGATCGTCGTCGCGAACACGGAGAACATCTCCTTGTTCGGTATGGACACGACATATCCGCCCCCCTGAGGGATGGCCTTGAGGTATCCCGAAGCGACCATCACGGGATATATGGAATTGATTGAAGACTGGAGGTCGCAGTAGGCGATCTCTTTGCGGAGGTCTGCGCTGACCGCTCCGCCGGAGCACAGGATCTCCAGCTTCTTCCACGTGTCCGAGTCGACTCTTGATATGAGGTCTCCGACTATGGAATTCCCGCTGGTGCTCGCCCAATAAGGATTGGGCTTGCAGCCTTCGTCGATGTAGTTGAGAATGCTCCACGGATTGTAGATGTCCGCATCGCCGAAGCGGTATCCATCGTACCATTCCCGCGCCTCATCGATCTTGTCCTCATAGCCGTTGTCGATGAGGATCTTCTCCACTTCGGCCTGGGTGAACCCGAACATCTCATCGCAGCCTGTCGAGAGCACATCGTAGACCTTAGGGTTGTTCAGACCAGAGAAGATGCTCTCTTTAGAGATCCTCATCACGCCTGTCAGAACGGCGAACCTCAGACTGGTGTTGGTCTTGAGCGCTCCTCCCAGGACATACCTCATCAGGTCCTTCACGCTCTCATGCAGCTCAGGCCTTCCATAGGTCGTGTTCATTGGTTGGTCGTACTCGTCGATGAGGATTATCGGCTTCTTCCCATAATGCTTCTCGATCATCTGGCAGAGGTACTTGATAGAGTTCGTCAGTGTGTCATAGTCTGCAGTGCCTTCTACCAATTCCTTATACCATCTCTTCAGCGTGGAAGGCACTTTCTCGGAGCTTGCCAGCTCTTCGAAGTCGCCATAAAGGTTGATGACGTAGTTCTTGAACGAGGCCTCGAATGCATCGTAGCTCTGCGTCTTGAGGTCCTTGAAGTTCAGGTTGATGACGATATTGGAGGTCTTCTCGGAATCGTCAGGACGGAGCTGGGAGATCTTCAGGTCGGTGAAGCGGTCCCTCTCGCCGGCATACTTGATGTTCAGGTACGCGTCCAGCATGCTCAGGTTCAGGGACTTACCGAACCTGCGGGGACGGGTGAAGAGCTTGACCTTGGACTTGTCCTTGAGGATCATGTCTATCAGCGGAGACTTGTCCACGTAATAGCAATCGAGATCCCTCACCTCCCTGAAATCGTCGTTCCCGACCGGCATGCCTTCCATTTTCTCGCCCTTGTCCGCCATATGCGTTGCCTCCTTTTTATACATCCCATCGGCCGCCGGTGCACGGCCGCGCCTAAGGAAGCATATGGCATCCGAGTTTATTAACTCCACGTTGTAATGTTTGTAATATCAGTATGGATTGAATGGCGTGTAATAATGATATTAGATATTATTATCTAAATGCAAATGGTCCCTGCAGAGAGGACGATCGCCTCCCGTCGCGCGAACGCGCAACGGAAGGCGGAAAGAATCAGTTCTGAGTGCTGTCCATCAGCCTCTGGTTTATGGCGGAGGCCTCCTCGCTCGGCAGGAGCATGGTGGTGACCTCCATGAACGGGTGCTTGGAGCCCTCGATGATCTTCACGTCGTCCAGGTTCCTGAGCCCCCACCTCTCGGCGGTCTTCTCCAGGCCGAACTTCACGTCGAGGTCCGTGGGCACCAGGACGATGGCCTTGAACGTCTTCATGCCCATCTTCTTGGCCGCCATTATCCTGTGGTGGCCGTCCACCAGCAGGAAGCCGTTGCGCCTCTCCACGACGATCAGCGGCTCGTTCAGCCCCCTCTTGAGCTCGTACTGCCTGCCGATGAGCTCGTCCATGTAGACCTCCTTCTGGGTGGGGATGATCTGGTCCACCGGGATCTCCTTGTTGACCACCTTCATCCTGATCCCGTTCTGCTGCTCCAGGAAGTTCTTCACGGACATGACCTTCCCCGGACGGGACTTCTCTATCTGGGAACGGACGATGTCGATGTTCGATATTATCCCGACGAGCTTCTTGTCCTCGTCCACCACCGGCAGGTTCCTCAGGCCGTACCTGAACAGGACCCTGGTGGCGTCGTCGATGTTCATGGACGGTATGGCGCACAGGGTCCCGCGCTTCATCACGCTGCGGATCTTCGCGTCCGGCTTGTCTATGTGGCGAAGGAGCTCCTTCGCCGTGACGAACCCCAGGAGGTATCCCTTCTCGACTATGGGGAACCCGTGGAAGTTGGAGTTGATTATCTCCTGCCTCACCTGCTCTACCGTCATGTCAGGGGTGATCGTATGCACGTTCCTGACCATGTACTCTCCTACTGTGGCTTCTGGCATCTTGGCAGTGTATGGACGGATGCGTTTATAGGATATTTGGCAGGCGCCGGGGCGCCTGCCGAAAAAGAATGCCGAAGGAGGGGATGCCTCCTCCGGGGCGCGCATCACCTGCGCCTGAGGTCGGCCAGGAGCAGGACCTGGAGCACCGCCGCGGCGGCGGCCGCGACAATCAGGATAACGACCTCGCGGTCGATTCCGCCGGAACTCTCGGAACCGGATCCGTCCCCGGGCACCACTGACGGGACGGGATCGTCATCGTCGTCGTAGCCCCGGTCCGGAGAATCGGATGTCCAGATCGCATGGAGCTCCGTGTCCTCCGAGCCTATGGTGAAGTACCTGCCGACGGACGAGCCGCCGGCGGAAAGGGCCCATCCGTCGAAGCTGCAGCCGTCGCGATGCATGTCCAGGGCGGTCGGGAGCATTATGCGCTTCCCGGGCTCGGCCTTCTGGACAGAGATGCTCCCGGAGCCTTGGCCGGGATCGTAGGATATGGTGCTGACCTCCGTCCCCTCTTCGACGAAGTACGCCGTCGCATAGACCGGCCCAGAGGCCTGTACGGTCAGGCCGGGGGCGCAGACGGCCTCTCCGCCGTCGTCGGCGACCATGATCCAGCCGAGGAACTCGCATCCGTCCTTGGAGGCTGCGCCCGAGAGCGATGCGGCCCCTCCTTCGAGGCGTTCGTAGAGCCTCCCGTCGAGCGTCCCTCCGTCCGCATCGTACACTATCACGTCGGTCCCTTCGATCCATATGGCCTCGAAGACGATGTCGGCCTCGGACGAGAAGCCGGACCCCAGGCCGTAGCTGGCAGACGTGCCTGCGCTCCATCCGACAAGGGTCATGCCCGGCTTAGAGATGCTGCCGTCCCTGCCGTTCGGGAGCTTGATTGTCGCGCCGGGCTCGAATAAGATCGTCGCATAGACGGTGCCGTCGGAATCCACGAAAGTTGCTGTGCACAGGTCGGTCTTCCATGAGGCCTTGAAGACCACATCGTTTCCGGGCATTGTGTATGGGAACAATGCGATGCTGCCGTCGACCGTCCATCCTTCGAACGAGCACCCTTCTTTGGACGGGGCGTCCGGCTCCTCGATCTGCGTCCCTATGATGCTCATCTGCTCCGATGCCGGTTCTCCGTTGCAGGGGTCGAAGGTCACTAGGCTCGCCTTCGTGAACTTCAATGTGCCGCTGGACATGAAGTACGAACCTTGCAGATTGCTTGTCAATTGGGTCGTCCCATCCGCATCATAGAAAGAGGCATTGAAAGCTTTAGGCCCAATAGAAGTCGTGACCGGCCGCAGATCTATTGTATTCAGCCTTGAGCAGTTAGAGAATGCCCCATCGCTCAAAGTCACTTTTTCCGAGTTGAACGTTACTTTTTTCAGGGAACTGCAGTTCATGAATGCGATTGAAGTTATAGTCACATCATTCGAGTTGAACGTCACTTCATTCAGCATCGAGCAGCCAGAGAACGCATTCGTATCAATGCTCACTTTCCCTTTTCCGAACGTCAGCACTGATGGGACGGTTGCACCGCTGAATACATTTTGTCCGATCGACAGCTCTCCGTCTCCAAATTCTATATTGGTCAAGCTGCAATACATGAATGCGTACTGAATCAGCGTCGTATTTTCAGATTTGAATACCACCTTTTGGATTTTTGAATTGGCATATGCCGAATTCCCGATTGTTGTCGTCTCGGAATCAAATATCAATTCGCCCAGGTTCGTACAACCGTTGAATGCAGATTCCCCTATGTCTATCTTGTAGATGCCTTGCACCCAGCTCACGCTATTGAGTGCTAGGCAACCTTGGAATGCAGAATAACCGATGCTGGCGACTTTTCCATCTTCTGTTTCCTTTCCACAGAATGTCACGCTCTGCAACGCTGTGCACTGGCAGAATGCAGTTTGTCTCGCCTCCACGATCCCTCCGTCGAATTTCACGTTTTGGAGTAGCGTGCAATTGGTGAATGCGCTGATTCCCGCACTGATCGTCCCTTTACCGGTCACGTTCACCAAGGCATTGCAATTGGCAAATGCATTGTAACCGGTTGTGACATCCCCACCGAACGTCACGCCCGTGAGACTCGAACACTCTTTGAATGTCTCATCTCCGATGGTCGCCCCTTGCTCAAAGGTTATGGTGGTAATCTGGTTCCATCCCGCGAACACGCTGTTCTCGATCGTCACATCTTGGGTGAACCTTATCCTCGTATAACTCCCCGGTTCATACTCGTCTGTACCCACCGTATCATCATCGATGACCAGTTCTTCGGAATCGTCCTCATCTGATGCATCGCCCGACGCATCCTGAGCGCTTGCCGATCCTTCCGGCTGAGACTCCCCGTTGCTTATGGCTCCTCCGTCTTCGGCATCCCCTTGGACGCAGGCCACCCCC
>CAVICI010000054.1:0-12424 GCA_963640995.1 Dialister hominis
GGTGGGGGGTAAAAGCCCCAGTTGCGGTCGGCAGCACCGCCTAGGAAACTAGGCGAACCAAGGGCGCTTGCGCCCTTGGCACATCTTCTACATCGATTTCGGACCCTTACTTATTTGGGCGGAAATGTGTGTTCATTGTCAGGTTTTCAAGTTCATGATAAAGCGTTCGCTGAGCGTTCTAGTAGGACGAGACCGCGACTGCTACAAACGCGACATCTGATCGAAAGAGAAGAGTCAAAGCAACATTTCTCCGCGGCGGTTCAACCTGCAGCATGATGACATTTAGACACATCGAAGGAAGGGCGCTCGTCGAGGTCACGTTTTGCAAGCTCGTCATGTATTCTGATGCTCGTTGCACCCGACCGACAGTGAACTTCAAAGAGGAACCTGGAGTGCCGGTGTCAGGTTATAAATGGCTATTCCGCGTAACGGAATACAATGGTTTCGGAGCGTTGCAACGATGCAGGCCTCAGTAGCGGTACCGTGTACACGAAGGCCTGGGTCGTCGATTTCATGTTGGACCGGGTCGGATACACCGCCGACCGCGATCTCGCATCTTTGAAGGTGCTGGAGCCATCTTGCGGATGCGGCGCGTTCCTGGGAACCATCGTTCGCAGGCTCTGCTCCTCCGCCCACAGACACGGGCGCTTCGCGGAAGATCTGGTCGGCTGCATTCTCGGAGTCGACATCGATCCGGGCAGCATCGCGGCATGCAGGGATTCTATAGCCTGCGTCCTGATCTCCGAAGGCTTCTCCCGGGAGGACTCCGAATCACTGGCCAGGTCATGGACATCTTGCGGCGATTTCCTGCTCGGTTCGTACACAGGCTATGATATCGTCATCGGGAATCCACCGTACATCAGGTCGGAGGGTCTGTCCGAGGAATCGCGCCGTGCCTATGCGGACAAGCTGAAGACAGTCACGATGGGCACTGATCTTTTCGTCGGGTTCATTGAGAACGGTCTCGACTGCCTTTCTGCAACAGGAAAGCTGTGCTTCATATGCGCTGACCGCTGGATGCAGAACAGGTACGGGAGCAGCCTCAGACAGCTCATCACCGAACAGTATTCGATGGAGCTCATATGCCGCATGCACGGCGTGGATGCCTTCGAATCGGAAGTCTCTGCATATCCGGCAGTGACGATCATCGGAAAGGACCGCTCTGCCGGATGCAGGTATGCTGTGTGCAGAGAAGGGTTCGACGGATCGCACATCCGCAGTCTGGAATCCGCTTTGGACGGCTCCGGGGATGCCGAAGGGCCATTCTCCGTATCTGACATCTCCGTAGGCGGCAGGGGGCCGTGGGTTCTCGCGGAGCCGCAGAAAGCGTCGCTCGTCGAGGAGTTCAGGCTCCGCTTCCCCACGATCGAGGACAGCGGCGTGAGGATTGGAATCGGGGTCGCCACCGGAAGGGACAGCGTTTTCATCACCGACCGGGAAGGGCTGGTCGAGCCCGACAGGATGCTCCCGCTGATTATGAAGAGGGACATCAGGGGCGGCTCGATGCCGCCGGCTCCGATGCATTGGCTGGTCAATCCCTGGGACGATGAAGGCCGGTTGATAGAACTGGCCGAGCATCCGATGACGAGGAGCTATCTCGAATCAAACAGGGATTCCCTGATGAGCAGGCATGTGGCGAAGAAGGATGCGTCCAAATGGTATCGCACCATCGACAAGGTTAATCCTCTCCTGCGGGCCATGCCGAAGCTGCTCATGCAGGACATGTCTCCCCGCCCCGATCCGTATTACGACGATGGCAGGTTCTACCCTTGCCACAATATGTACTGGCTTGCTTCCGACCGGTGGGACATGAAGGTGCTGGGCGGGATATTGATCTCTGATCAGATCGAGTCGTTCATCGATGCGGTCTGCGTGAAGATGCGTGGCAACACGATGCGCTGCCAGGCCCAGTACATCCGTATGCTCCATATCCCGTATCCGGAATCGCTGAGCGAATCCGACAATGCCGCATTCAGGACGGCATTCGACACGAGAGACAGGAAGATGGCCACCTTATGCATGGGGAGGCTCTTGGACAGGAGGCCCACGATAGATGAGAGAGGACATGAAAAGAGCGTTGTTGAGATCGTATGATCTTCGCATCCATGCAGAAGAGATGCAGCTGGAAAGAGGGACGATAGATGTGGGCACCCGGTCTCAGGTGACGGCCGGGAAGCATCTCGATGAGGTTGTCGGGATGATGGCAGGTGAGCTTATCGGTTTCGCGGCAGGCAACGGGTCTGTGTTCTACGGCAAGAACGGCGTCGATATCCCCGGCTGGTTCAGGGCTTCCAAGCAATGGGACATCCTTGCTTTCAAAGGGGATCAGCTCATTGCAGGGATCGAGCTCAAATCTGTTTCCAGCTCGTACGGCAACAATCTGAACAACCGTCTTGAGGAAGCCATCGGAGAAGCTGTCGATGCCAAGTTTGCGAACGACCGCGGGCTGATCAACCATGTCATCCCGCCCCTCATGTGCTATGCTCTGATCGTCAAGAAAGAAAAGGAGTCAGAATCTATCCGCAAGAACCCGTCCAGTAGCCATTTCCCTGTCGATCCGGTCTTCGAAGGCACAAGCTATCTGGACCGTTTCAGGATAATGTGCGAGAGGCTGCGTCGCGAGGGCATCTATGGTGCAGTCTGGTTCGTAATCGTGGATCCGGAGAACGGGGCTGTCGAAGAGCCTGTTCCCGAACTGTCATACGAAGCGTTCCTTCACGAGCTGAAGGCGAAGGTTGAGTCTTTTGCATCATATGAGGCTCGGCTACGAGGGCCATTGCAGGCATTTTCGCTGGCGATGAGGATATCTTGGTGGTGCCTTCATCACCCGTCTGTGTTGCATTGGGGCTTTTTGGTCTCTTCTAAGATGGCATCGAACTTGAGGTATTTGATCGTCTTAAAAAGGTCATTGTACACTCTCTTCAACACCTCGTGCCCGTGAAGATCGGTGTATCTGATATCGTATTCGCCATCTTCTGTGAGCAATCCGATGTAGTTCAAGTAGTCACACGAACGCCGGCCAATATCCCATCCGCCTTCTTCCAGAAGCCCGGATTTTGCAATCGTCTGGAGGATGTCGTTGATTACCTTACGTCTACGCGCTGACGTTTCGGTATCGAAGCGGATGGTGTAATAGACTGAGTCAAAGTCCCCTCCGATGAGCCTATCGGGATTCCATTTGTAGTACGATATTCTGATTCCGATGATCTCGTCGATTTTAGGAGGATCCCAGCGTTCCATAGAAAGAAGAACCTCTATTAAGATATATAAATCTTATATCAATTCAAACCTATGATGGGCAATGGCGGATCGAATGATGCGAATAGAAGAAGGCCCCCGAAGGGGCCCGGGCACAGTCCTTTTCAGATGTATTTTATAAGATCCCTGAGGGCGGCCTCGGGATCCTTGGCCTTCACGACTCCGGACGCCAGCAGCACTCCGTCGGCTCCCAGGTCCATCGCGGCGCGGACATCTTCTCCGGTCTTCACGCCGGCTCCGCACATCACGCGGATGTTCCCGTCGACGGAACGGACGGCATCGACCGTCCCGGAGACTATCCCCGGGTCTGCCGAAGTGACCGAGACATCCCCTCCGATGAGCTCGGGGGGCTCCACCGCGATTATGTCCGGCGAGAACGCAGCCAGCTCCTTGGCCTTGTCCACGCTCTCGGCGCAGGCGCATGTGACGATGTCGAGCTCCCTGCACATCCCGATGCACTTTCCGACGGCCTCGGCCGGCTGCCTGTGCTCGGAATGGTTGATCAGGGTTCCCTTCACGAACGCGGAATGGAGCATCGAAGGCGTGATGTACCCGGTCCCCGAGCCCGGGGGCAGGGGGTCCACGTTCTGCGAGTAGACCGGGATCTCCAGCACTTCGGAGAGAATCGCCAGGTCTATCACGGGCGGGCATATCGCGATCTCGACGCCGGACTCCTTCGACACCTTCTGGCAGGTCTTGGCCAGGGTGGCGGCCCGAAGGCCCTCCACCTCGGCGTAGACCTTGAAGTTGACGATGACCGTGGGGGCTTTCTGCATCGCACTCACAGATCCTGGAACCTGGAGGTCAGCTCTTTGAGGACCTCGGGCCTGGAAGTGTACTCCATCTCCTCGGGGCCGAGGATGGAGGGCATGAAGGGCCCCTGGCTCCTCATGAACCTGCT
Organism: Dialister hominis; assembly: GCA_963640995.1. GTDB lineage: Archaea > Thermoplasmatota > Thermoplasmata > Methanomassiliicoccales > Methanomethylophilaceae > Methanoprimaticola. Next base: position 4,160 of record CAVICI010000054.1, read on the forward strand.
GGCCTTGATGGAGTTCTGCCTGGCCAGGTCCCATGTCTGGTTGCCGAAGAAGTCGACGGGGATGTGCTCGCCGTTCTTGGCGCCCATGGGCTCCAGTCCCTGCAGCTTGCCCTCGTTGAGCTGGAATCCGAGGCAGCATATTCTCGGAGGCCCGTCGAAGTAGACGGGGTCGGAGTCCTCGGGGGAGCAGGGGTAGAAGGCGCCATAGTGCGATCCCCTCATCCATCCGGCCACGAGCATGGTGGTGTTCATGAAGGGCTGGAGGTACTCTCCGACGGAGGGCAGCCCGCTCTGGGCGCGGCATACGCAAACCGGATCGTCCTTTCCGATGTACTTCCCGGCGGTCAGGTTGAGCTTGTCTGTGGAAACGACGCAGGCGGGGCCGATGCCGGCCCTGGAGTTGATCCTCTTGATGGCGTACCTGGAGGTGTCTCCCAGCAGGGACAGGATGCTCAGGGTCTCCTCGGGAGACTGCATGACGACCTTCTTGTGCCCGATGACGTCCTGGATCTCGACGTCGAATCCCTTCTTGGCCCTGGCGTCGACGACGAGGCCGGTGGTGGTGAAGGGGTCGAGGAAGATGCGGGACAGGGGGAGCGAGTACGCGGAAGGCTCGGTCTTGTCGGCCATGAAGAACATCAGGGGCTCGGATCCCCTCTCCTCGAAGGACATCTCCGCAGAGCCGGGCCCGGCTCCCTTGACGTTCCCGGAGAAGGCGTCGGTCAGGATGTCCTGCCCGGCGGCGTAGAGCTTCATGGACTTGGCGATCTTGGCTGCCTTCTGGAAGCACTCCCAGGCGGCTCCGTGGACGTCCTTGTTGCCCTCTCCCTTGTAGTGGGTCATGTAAAGGTTGATGTCGTCGCCGACGCGGGTGACGTAGAAGTCCTCGATCACGCCCTGCTTCTGGGCATCGGCAAGGATGTCCTTGGACGCCTGGAGCATGGAGGGGTGCGGCCTCGAATGGCCGACGACGGATCCGACGTCGGCTTTGATTACAGAAACTGTGACTTTCTCTGCAGACATGATTACACCATATCCTCTTTGGCTCCCCTAACACGCGAGTTATAATAAAGGGTAGGGTCGGCCTTTCCAGGCGGACCGCCTGTCTCCGGCTGTTTTCAATCAGAAAACGATGCAGGGATGCGTTCGAAGCGCCTCAGAGCGCGCCTTTCCCGTCGGGGAGGACCTCGTCGTAGACAGATTGGATGTACCTGTTGAACATCATCCCCTTGGACTTCGCCAGGGCGCGGATGATGTCCGTGGTGCCCGATCCGTACTGGGACGCCTTCTTAATCCGCTTCTCCAGGCACGGATACCCCAGATAGCATGCGGCGTCCTTCAGGACCTTCTTCCTGGACTGCATGTCGGCAGGCCTGAGGTCGGCAGGGTCCACCAGGGCGACCTGCTCCAGCACCTTCTCGTCCAGATACGGGTACCTCAGGTCCTTGCCGAAGTGCTCGGCGATGGACATCTCGCACGGGACGGACACCTCCATCAGCCTCTTGACGCCGTCTTTCACGTATGCGCCGTAGTCGCAGTCGGCGCATTCCACGAGCTTGGCGCAGCCCATGAAGTACTCGTCGGCGCCCTGGCCGGAAAGGATCACGTCCTCTTCCGAGTACTCGCAGACGGTGAAGAGCTGGAGGTCGTAGGAGATCGTGAACGGGTCGCCGGTCTTCGTCGCGGCGATGAACCTGCGGATCTCGTCCTCCAAGGTGTCCTTGGAGATCCTCAGCTGCTTCCAGGGAAGCCCGATCCTCCGGGACAGCTCCTCTCCGGCCCTCACATCGAAGGATCCGTCGGACCCGCAGGTGTAAAGGGAGACCGATTCGGCGTACTCGCCGGCAAGGCACGAGATCAGCCCGGAGTCCAGGCCGCCGGAGAAGGCCACGCCCACCCTCTTCCCTTCGGAGGCGCGCCTGACCGACTCCCTGATGGATTCTGCCAGCTCCGGGTACTTGAACTCCATGCTTCTACCGAACGACGCGATGCATATCAACCTGCCGAGGGACGAAAGCCGTTTTATCGGTGCCGCGGTTATCCTGCAGGCATGACAGGGACAATGAGGCTCGTCCTCCTCCGCCACGGGGAGAGCGAATGGAACAGGCTGAACCTTTTCACCGGCTGGACCGACGTGGAGCTGTCCGAGAAAGGCCGCTCCGAGGCGGCATCGGCAGGGGAGCTGATGAAGGCCGAGGGCCTGGACTTCGACATCTGCTACACTTCGTTCCTCAAGAGGGCCATCCACACGCTGAACGGGGCCCTCCAGGCCATGGACAGGGAGTGGCTGCCGGTCGTGAAGGCATGGGAGCTCAACGAGCGCCACTACGGCGCCCTCCAGGGGCTGAACAAGTCCGAGACCGCCCAGAAGTACGGGGAGGAGCAGGTCAAGGTATGGAGGAGGTCCTATGCGACGCCTCCGCCGGAGCTGTCCCCTGACGATGAGAGGAACCCGGCCAACCAGGAGATGTTCCGCACCGTGCCGAGGGAATGCCTCCCGCTGACTGAGAGCCTGAAGGACACCGTCGCCAGGGCCGCTCCGTACTTCGAGAAGGAGATCAAGCCCAGGATGCTGGCAGGAGAGAGGGTCCTCATCGCCGCCCACGGAAACTCTCTCAGGGCGCTGGTCAAGGTGTTCGACGGCCTCAGCGATGACGAGATCACGGGAGTGAACATCCCCACCGGAGTGCCTCTGGTGTACGAGTTCGACTCCGGCTTCAACGTCGTGTCCAAGAGGTACCTCGGAGACCAGGACGCTGTCGGGGCCAAGATGGCCGCCGTGGCGAACCAGGGCAAGAAGCAGTGAACCTTTTCCGGGGGCCGGCCCCCAGATTCCGGCCGAATCGGGAGGTGCGGACCGTTAACCGTTTCAATGGCGCAGGATGTGTGAGCAGCATATGGGCAAGATGATACCTGCAGCCGTCAGAGACTTCCGGACACTAGCCAACGGAAGCTATCATTTCGTCGACAAGAGCCTGATGATCAAGGACATAATCGACCTCGGCGACGGCGCTTTCCTGTTCACCCGTCCGCGCAGGTTCGGGAAGACCATGAACCTGAGCATGCTGGAGGCGTTCTTCGATTGCGGCACGCCGGACGGTGAAAGGCTGTTCTCGGGCCTGAAGATATCCGAGCACCCGGACGTTATGGAGCATCAGGGGAAGTACAAGGTCATCCGTCTGAACTTCGCAGATATCGAGTCGTCGAACCAGGCATTCTTTCTCGATCGTTTCTCGGTCATGATGTCCAAGCTCTATGTCAGGTTCAGCCGTGTCTTGGAATGTGACGATGTGCTCGATGACGAACGCGAGCAGTTCATGGCCATACGTGGCCGGCGCGCCAGCGAAGGATTGCTCTCAGAGTCGATTTCCATGCTGACCAGATGGGTGAAGATCGCTTACGGGATGGACGTCGTCATACTCATCGACGAATATGACAAGCCTTTTCACGCAGCATACCTGAACGGATTCTACTCAGAGTTCATGGATTTCTTCTCGCCGTTCATGGAGTCCTCGCTCAAGAGCAATCCCGATTACAGGTTCGCGGTCCTGACGGGCGTATCGAGGATCACCACGGGGACGATCTTCAGCGGCCTCAACAATCTCATGGAATTCGATGTGTTCGAGGCTATGCTGGACGAATCGTTCGGTTTCACAGAATCCGAAATCAGCTCTCTGATCTCGGATGTCGGGCTGCCGGAGGAAGAGACTGATGTCATTCGGAATTACTATGACGGATACCGCTTCGGCGACGAAGATGTCTGCAATCCGTTCTGCGTCATGAGCTATATCCAGGACCGCTTGAACGGCCAGACGGGCACTGATTCCTACTGGGTCCAGTCCGGTGACACTGCGATAATCTCTGATGTGCTCTCGAGGACCGACCCCGATTTCAGGGACAGGATCCTCACCCTGGCCATCTCCGGCAATTCGATGGAGCGCACGGTCGATCCCCGTCTCACGTTGAGGGATCTCCAGTCCACCGACGAGGATGTGCTCGAAGAGGCTGTGCTCACGCTTATGGTTACTTCCGGATATCTGAAAGCAGTCCGGAGCGACACTGGGAGACACATCATAACGGTTCCCAACCAGGAAGTGTCCGAGGCTTTCGAGAACCTTGTTCAGAGGATGAGCATCGTGGCCAGCACTTCTGTGTCCCGTCTGTCGGAATACATGTTCAGGAAGGATGCCGAGAAGGCGACCGAAGAGCTGAACAAGATCATGGACGGGCAGGCGCCCCGCGACCACTACGACGAGACGGTCCACAAGTTCTTCCTGTCCCTCCTGTTCGGATTCTCCGGATACAGGTACCAGACCGAGCTTGGTTCAGGCGACGGATACGTCGATCTGTACATCAAGGGCGCAAAATCCCGCCCCGGGCTCCTGATGGAGCTCAAATACTCCGACAAGAAGTGCGACATGTCCAAGCTGGCGGACAGCGCCCTGAATCAGATAAGCGAGAAGGAGTATACGCGCAACATCGACGAGGCCTATATCATAGTCGGCATCGGATTCCACAAGCATTCTGCCAGAGTGGCGTTCGGAGACACCGTCCCCGCACGGCCGGATGCCTGACAGAGCCGAGTCAGCCGCACTCCTCGAACTGGCTGTCGTAGAGCTCCCTGTAGAACCCGCCGAGGTCCAGGAGCTCCTGATGGGTCCCCTTCTCGACGATCTCGCCGCCCCGCATCACCAGTATGACGTCGGAGTCCCTTATCGTGGACAGCCTGTGGGCGATGACGAACGAAGTCTTGCCTTCGGTCAGCTTTCCGACGGCCGCCTGAATCTGCTTCTCCGTGACGGTGTCCACCGAGCTGGTGGCCTCGTCCAGGATGATCATCGGAGCGTCCTTGATTATCGCTCTGGCGATGGTTATCTGCTGCCTCTGGCCCACAGACAGCCCCGAAGACTCGGATATGCGGGTGTCCAGGCCGTCCGGCAGAGAGTCTATCAGCCCCTGGAGCCCGACAGAGCGGCATGCCTCGACGACATCCTCGTCGGACACGTCGGGAGTGGTGTAGGCGATGTTCTCCCGGATGGTCCCGTCGAACAGCCAAGAGTCCTGGAGGACCATCGAGAACAGGTCGTGGACGTTGGCCCTCGAAAGGCCCCCTATGGGCACGCCGTCGACCAGGATGTCGCCGGAATCCGCCTCGTAGAACCTCATCAGCAGGTTGGCGATGGTGGTCTTCCCGGCGCCTGTCGGCCCGACGATGGAGACCTGCGACCCGTGCGGGACCTCAAGGTCCAGGCCGTGGATGATCTCCCTCCCGGGAATGTACCCGAACCTGACGCCTCTGAAGGAGACGTCGCCCTTCACCTCCGATGGCTCCAGGCGCACCGCGTCCTCCTGCGGAGGCATCTCTTCCATGGCCAGGAGCTCGAAGATCCTCTCCGAAGCGGACGTCACGGACTGCATCTGGGAGGTGGACTCGGCCAGCATGACGATCGGCTGGGTGAACTGCCTCACATAGAGGATGCACGCAACTATGACCCCGTACCCGATGGTGCCCTGGGCGATCAGCATCGATCCCGCGACGCACACAACCACGTAGGAGATGTTCCCGATGAAGTTCATGGTCTGGGGCACCAGCCCGGTCACCGCCGAGGCCTTGTACGCGCTGTCGAAGAGGCGGGAGTTGATGGAGTCGAACCTCTCTCTGATCCCCTTCCCGCCGTTGTACGCCGTGACGATGTCGTGGCCGTAATACGATTCCTCCACCAGCGAGTTCATCCTGCCCAGGTCCCTTTGCTGCGCTATGAAGTACTTCTGCGTGCAGTGGGTTATCACGAAAAGCACGACGAAGCCGATGAGGGGGGCGATTATCGCGACGGATGCGAGATGCCAATCGGTGTAGAACATCATCGCGACGGAGCCGACCAGCATGGTGATCGCGGTGACGGTGTTGGTGATGCTCTCGCTGCAGGAGTTGCTGATGGTGTCCGTGTCGTTGGTCATCCGGCTCATCAGGTCGCCTGTGCTGCTGCTGTCCAGGGTCCTCATGGGGAGCCTGGATATCTTCCTAGACGCGTCTTCGCGCATCTTGGCGCCGATCTTCTCTGACGAGGCGCCGATGATGTACATCTCAAGGGTGGTGAACAGCTCGCCCAGAGCGTAGATGACGACCAGCAGGATCCCCGTGGAGAATACGAAATCCATGTCGATTGGGGTGGACCCGAGGACGCTGGCAGAAAGGCTGTCCGTGATGGAAGCGAGGTACTGGGGCCCGATGAGCATGAGGATGGTCCCCAGGATGCTGAACGCTATCCCCAAGGCGACGTCCTTGCGGTACGGCCCGATGTACTTCAGGAAGGCCAGCAAGGACGCACTCATGTCCCTGGGCTTCTCTGCCCGGGCCCATCTGGGGCCGCCCGGCGGCATCAGGACGCCTCCCCGCGCTGCGAGTTCGCGATCTCCGCGTAGAGCGGGCATGACCCCATCAGCTCCTCGTGGGTCCCGAGGCCGGCCATCTTCCCGTCGTCCAGGACCATGATCCGGTCGGCATCCATTATCGTGCCGATGCGCTGGGCCACGATGATCTTGGTGGAGCCTGCGGCGGCCTTCTTCAATGCCGTCCTGAGGTCCAGGTCGGTCTTGGAGTCAAGGGCCGAGAAGGAGTCGTCGAAGATGTAGATCTCCGGGTCCTTGCATATCGCCCTGGCGATGGAGATGCGCTGCTTCTGCCCTCCGGAGAGGGTGCGGCCGTACTGCGCCAGGTCGGAGTCCATGCCATTGGGAAGGGCGTCCACGAAGGAGGAGGCCTGCGCTATGTCCAGCGCCCGGCGGACATCCTCGTCGGAGCGGAGCTCCGAGCCTTCGCCGAAGTTCACGTTCCCGCGGATGGTCCCCTCGAAGATGACGGCCCGCTGGGGGACGTATCCGATCTTGGAATGCAATGCGTCGAGGTCGTACTCCCTGACGTCGACCCCGTCCACGAGGACGGCGCCGGACGTCGCGTCGTAGAACCGGGGGATCAGGTTGGCCACCGTGGACTTCCCGCTCCCCGTCCTGCCGATGATCGCGAAGGTCTCCCCTTTCCCGACCCTGAACGATATCCCGCCCACGGTCTCGCTGCCGGAGCGCGGGTAGGAGAACGACACGTCCCTGAACTCCACGGTCCCGCGGGAGCCGTCCCCCTCCTTCGCATCCCCTCCCACGACAGAAGGCTCGTGGTCGATGACCTCCACTATGCGCCCGGCGGAGACCATGGCCCTGGGCAGGCCGCGGATGATGCTGGTGAGCATCATGACCGAGGCTATGACCTGCCCTGCGTAGGACGTGAAGACGATCATGTCCGAGAACAGCAGGATCTGGTCGGTCTGGGAAGGCGTGGACACCAGGAGCCCGGCCCCGATCCAGTAAATCGCCAGGGTCAGGAAGTTCAGCATGGACAGCGTCAGCGGATGCATCGGGGACATCTGATGCGCGACCTTGACGTTGTTGTCCAGCAGGTCGCCGTTGGCCTTGTCGAACTTCTCCTGCTGGGAGCCGTCGGCGTTGTAGGCGCGAATGACCCTCACACCTTCCAGGTTCTCCCTGGTGGAGTGGTTGACGCCGTCCAACAGCCACTGTATCCTCCTCACCAGCGGCATGTTGGCCCTCAGGATGAAGAATATCGCCAGCAGGAGGATGAGTATGGCGATGGCCGTGGCCCCGGTCCATTGGAGGGTGGTGATGCTTATCTTCATCACCGCCCAGACGGCCATGAGCGGCGCTTTCACGATGATCACGATGCCCCTGGCCACGAACTGCTGCAGATGGTAGATGTCGTTGGTGGAGCGGGTGATGAGGCTCGCCGCGGAGAACGAGTCTATGTCGTCGCGGGAGAAGGACTGCACCTTCGCGAACTCCAGCTCGCGGAGGGTCCGGCAAAAGGATGCCGCTATCTCGGATGCGAGGATGCCTGTGACCACTGCGGCCCCGAAGCTGACGAGCGCGCACGCGGTCATCCGGACCCCGTCGCGGGCGACGATATCGGCCCCCATTCCCATCTGGAGGTGGTCGGTGATCTCGCTCATGTAATCGGGGATCCTGAGGTCGAGGTACACCTGGAGCAGCACGAGCACCGCGCTGACGGCTGCGAAGGCCCAGTCCCTCGGCTTCAAGCATCTCAGCAGCAGATTCATTTCTGGTACCCCCAAGCGGAACCCTTCTTTAATGGAATCGGTCCAAGGCCCGATACAGGACGATGGCACGGACGGCTGAAGCCCCCCCCGTGCGAACTGAAACGCTTTCAAGGAGTGCTGAAAGAAAGAAACACAAGAA
>CAVICI010000055.1:0-12378 GCA_963640995.1 Dialister hominis
TAAGCTGAGGCTATGGAGTCGTTTTCAAGCAGTTTTAACCAATTTGGAAATTACGTCTGAGCAATTCTTTGGCAGCACAGCTCGGGATCGCCCGTCGTCACGAACAAGTGCGCAATCTCATAGCCCAGGGACTTCGCCTTCTTTGCGAATCCGAGCTTGTCCTCTGTGGAAGCAACGGTCTCGAGGCCGAACGAGATGCCTGTTTCCAGGAGCCTTTCTCGCAGCGTCTGGCAGACGTCCATCGCAATCCAGTACCTGTCGGCCGCGCTGTCCATGCAGGTGATTCCGCGAGCATAGTTGTCGGGGTTGACTATCTTGTCTTCGGCAAGCCATAAGGAAGCGGATGTGACCAGTGAGGATTTCCCTGATCCGTTGGGGCCGGCGATGAACAGGAGCCTCTTCCCCTGATCTTTCCTGCAGGATAAAGACGGCAGCTCCTCTTTTACGTCGGGAGCAGGGTCGAATATGCACCTGTACCGGAACTCGGGGCCCGGCCCGACCTTCTTCACGCCTTCCCAGAACTCCTCAGAATCCGAGATGCTGCCTGTCATACGCGGCTCACCCAGAAAGTCTCACAGTAGGTCGGTTTTTAGCTTTTCCTACCTTAAAGCAGGGGGGAAGAAGCCAGAAGATGCGAACAGAACGGCATTCTCAACCTCATCTATATAAACAACATCGTTATATGCCGTTTAGGGAGAACTGAAATTCCCCTGTCACATCATCACAATCACATCCGCCCTCGATATGGCGGAACTCATCGGTACAAGCGGGCAACGGTGCTCCGACCCGTCATTCGAGGTTTGCCGCGAATCGGCAGACGCACATCGGGTAGCATCCGAGAAGATAGCAAGGATCGGACAGGCGTTCAGTTTTTCTGCAACACCCTAAGGAGGGTGCTCATGAACATAGATCCGAATGCAACGAAATACATGGTGAAAGCGAAGATCAATGCCGACGGCATAGTCGAGAAGCCCGACGTGGTCGGGGCGATCTTCGGACAGACCGAGGGGCTCCTCGGCGACGAGCTGGACCTCAGGGACCTCCAGAAGTCCGGAAGGATCGGCAGGATCGAGGTCGAGATAACCTCCAAGTCCGGTAAGTCCGAGGGTATCATCTACATGTCCTCCAGCCTCGACCAGGTGGAGACCGTCATCCTCGCTTCCGCGCTGGAGACCGTCGACCGCGTCGGCCCCTGCAAAGCCTCCATCCACGTCCTCGGCATCGAGGACGTCCGCGTGACCAAGAGGGAGAAGGTCGTCGAGAGGGCCAAGGAGCTGCTCAACGAGCTCATCAAGCAGTCCAAGGGCTCCAGCTTCGACCTGACAGACAACGTCAGGCAGAGCGTCCAGGTCGAGGAGATCACCACCTACGGCAAGGACAGGTGCCCCGCCGGGCCCAACGTCAGGGACTCCGAGTCGATCATCATCGTCGAGGGCAGGTCCGATGTCCTCAACCTTCTGAAAGCCGGCATCAAGAACGCCATAGCCGTCGAGGGGACCAACATCCCCAAGACCGTCCAGGACCTCTCCCGCGAGAGGGTCGCCACTGCGTTCGTTGACGGCGACAGGGGAGGAGAGCTGATCCTCAGGGAGCTCTTCCAGGTCGCTGAGGTCGACTTCGTCGCCCGCGCGCCCCGCGCCCACGAGGTCGAGGAGCTCACCGCCAAGCAGATCATCAAATGCCTCAGGAACAAGACCCCCGGCGACCAGTACATGGAGATGAACGGGCTGGCCAACACCGAGCAGAGGCCCCTCGAGGAGCTCGAGGCGGAGCATGAGTCCAGGTACGAGCCCAGAGAGGGCCGCCGCGAGGAGGACGAGGGCAGGCGCGAGCGCAGGAGGGACCGCGAGGACAGGCGCGAGCGCAGGGACAGGGACGACCGCAGGAGGGACCGCGAGGACAGGCGCGAGCGCAGGGACAGGGACGAGCCCAAGAAGGACAGGTTCGACAACGGCGCCATCGACAAGTTCCGCAAGAAGCATGACGGCGACGCCATCGAGATGCCCGCTGCCCAGAGGTCCCTGGCCATCAAGCCCGAGACCCATCTGATGGTCCGCGAGGATGCGCCCGAAGCACACGCCGAGGAGCCGTGCGGGCAGCCGGAAGAGAACGTCATCGCAGAGCCCGCAGCGGCTCCGGCCGCAGAGGCGGCCGAGGCCCCCGCAGCGGAGCCCGTCGAGGACAAGCCCAAGAAAGAGGCCAGGCGCGGACGCGCGAAGAAGGTCAGCGACAAGGTCCTGACCCCCGAGCAGGAGAAGTTCAGGGACATGCTCCTGAGCCTTTCCACCACCCACAACGCCAAGGTCCTGGACAAGGACATGCAGGTCATCCGCGAGGTCGCGGTCAAGAGCCTGGTCAACTCCCTGAAGGAGGACTCCGAGAACGTCGCGTACATCGTGTTCGACGGCGTCATCTCGCAGAGGATCGTGGATGTCTCCGCCGACAAGGGCATAGGCATCGTAGTCGGGACCAGGAGGGGCAACATCACCAAGATGCCCGCCGACCTGACCATCTGGACCAAGGACAACCTGTACTGAGGATTCCCATGACAGAGAAGAGACCCGTCGAGACCTGGGACGATTTCGCATCGATGCAGTCGACCGAGGAGATCCAGATTCCCACCGACCCCCTGGACAGGGTGCTGGGGCAGCAGGAGGCGATCGAGCTCGCGAAGATCGCCGCCAGGCAGCGCAGGCACCTGCTCCTGGTAGGGCCTCCCGGCACCGGGAAGTCCATGATCGCAAGGGCCCTTTCGATGAACCTCCCCCAGCCCTCTCACGAGGTCAGGGTGGTCAAGAACCCCGAGAACCCCGAGAGGCCGTTCCTCGAGGTCCTCGACGCCGAAGAGGTGGAGAGGGAGGAGAACATCCGCGCCGAGTCTGTCGGAGTGCTGATGAAGCCGGAGGATGCCCCGAAGAACGTGGCCGAGCATCTCGGATACAGGTGCAAGTCCTGCGGAGCCTACTCGCTCCCGTCGGAGATCACCTGCCCCCACTGCAGCCAGAGCAAGATGGACATGGGCAACCGCAGCAACCCCTTCCAGGACATCCTGGGCGGGATGCTGGAGGTCGCCATGCCCCAGGTCACCGCAGGGAAGGACAAGGTGCACACAACCCGCACCCGCGACGGCGTGGAGGAAGTGGTCATCTTCGAGCGCGCGGGCGACAAGATCCGCATGCTCGACCAGAAGGCTCTCGACAAGAGGGGCGAGCTCCAGAGGACCAGCAGCGAGAAGGTGCTGGTGAAGCTGCACCGCGACCCCTTCGTGCTGGCCACCGGAGCCTCTGAGACGGAGCTCCTGGGGGACGTGAGGCACGACCCCTACGGCGGCCACGAGAAGCTGGGGACCCCGGCCTACGAGAGGATCGTCGCCGGCTCCATCCACGAGGCCCACGAGGGAGTGCTGTTCATCGACGAGATCTCCCATCTGGGTGACCTCCAGAGGTACATCCTCACCGCCATGCAGGAGAAGACCTTCCCCATCGTGGGAAGGAACCCCCAGTCCGCGGGAGCGAGCGTCAAGGTGGACGACGTCCCCTGCGACTTCATCCTTGTCGCTGCGTGCAACATCCAGGACCTGGAGAACATCCTGTCCCCGCTGAGATCGAGGATCATCGGAGGAGGCTACGAGGTGCTGGTGGACATCGCCATGCCCGACAACCCCCGCAACCGCGCGAAGTACGCGCAGTTCGTCGCACAGGAAGTCAATCTTGACGGCCACATCCCCCACGCCACCGTGGAAGCGGTGGAGCTGATCATCCAGGAAGGCAAGGCCCGCGCGAAGGCGGACAACCAGAACGGCGCCCTGACCCTCAGGCTCAGGGAGCTGGGCGGCCTCATCCGCGCCGCAGGCGACATCGCCGTGATGGAGGAGGCCCCGTACATAACCGGGGACCACATCCGCCGCGCCCTGAAACGCTCCAGGAGCGCCGAGGAGCAGATCCGCGAGCGCTACGGGTCCTACAACAAGGGCCTGTCCAAGGACGTTTCCTCTGCTCAGAAGGAGCGCTCCTCCTACTATTATCAGACAGAGCATCTCGACGACTCGATGTTCAACTGATCCAAACAGGGGGGCATCCCCCTTTACCACTCTTTCTTTGACAGACTTGCGCCATCTTTTATAAGTCCGGAGATGTTGGCATCGGCATGGACGCCGTCAGGATAGCGATCATCGTCTTTGCAGCCGCGGTTCTGGCCCTGGCGGCATTGCCGTTCTCGGAATCGGAAGGCGCACCGCTGACCCCCGACATGGAGCTCGCCGAAGAGCATCCCGACGCGGACGTCATCATCTATGAGGGCGCCAAGTCCGCCGTCAACGTGATGAAGCGCACCTCCTCGTTCACGGACATCGAGTCCCCTGAAGAATGGACGGTTTCCGCTCACCCCTCGGGCTCGTCGCTGGTCGTCACGCAGCTGTCCGTCCTAGTCGGCGACCTCGACGTTGTCATGGTGTCCGGGACCCTCGGGGACCTCGTCCTGCTGCGCGTGGACGTGAAGGACGACCAGAGGGCGCCCGTGAACGTCGTGCTGGAGATGTCCGGAGGCACCGTCGGCACGCTGAAGGTGCTGACGGTCACATCCGCGGTGAAGGAGCAGCTCAAGGACCATTACACCATCATGTACCGCCCACTGGGCGCCGTGAAGCTGTCGTTCTCTTCGTGCAAGGCGGCCGAGGTGTCGCCGACTGAGGACATGGTCGAAGCCGAATCAATCGTGTCCAAGGTCTCTTCCGGGGCCGCGATCGACCGCTTCTTCCCTTCGGGGAAGAACGGAAGGTACGCTTCGGTGTCCTTCGTCCTGGACGGAGGGTCCGTAGGGTACATGACGAACGTTTGCTCCGTGGTCGGCACGCTGGACTACGACATGAGGCGCGGGTCCGTGGATTATTTCTGCATCGGAGCGGACACCGAGTACGGCAGCAACTACATCCTCAGCAGCATCAACTCGTTCTATGCCCGGGGGGACGTGTCCGTCCGGATCGACGACACGGTGTCCTTCATATCGGCCATCGTCGGATCGGGCATAGCGGAGATCCCCACCATCCTGTGGAACGGGGACAAGGTGCCGATGAGCACAATCGAGACCTCCGCCAAGAACATCCTGATCGACGGCCCGGGCCAGGTCTGGCAGGACAAGTGCTTCAGGACCGTCAACCGCGCCCAGAGCACCTGCTATCAGCTGTCGAGCTACACCATAGGCGGGAGCGCCAAGACCAAGACCATGAGCACCACGACATATTCGAGCGGGACCGGGACCATCCAGGTCTACGGCGAGAAGGGCATATGGGCCTCCGCATCGGACATGGAGGTCCGCACAGGGTTCCATCTCATGACGTCTTGCATCTTCGCAGTGCCTTCCGGCGCTCAGCTCCATATCGCCCAGGGAGCGTCGATGACGATAGCCTACCAATGCTATCTCGAGGGGACCTTGGCCGCCGAGGGCGAGGTCGTCAATTCGGGGCTGATCGAGAAGGTCCACGGGGGGACGATTGACGGCAGCGTGGAAGGGGACGGGTTCATAGCATGCTCGATATCCGCCAGCCCCAGGGAGGACGGGTCCATCGAGGTCATGGCGTCCGACGACGATTCCGTCGTGATCCGGTCGTCCGGCGGCTCGTACATCAAGAGCATCTCCGTGCTGCTGCTCAACGGCGACCGCCAGGTCACCATCGTGGCGCCGTCGTCGATGTACTTCACCGGCAGCTGGTTCATGATCTCCCTGAAACAGGTCTCCTCCGGAGACAGGGAGGCGCAGTACAGGCTCGCGGTGCAGGGGATCGAGCCTTCTGCGCTTGCGGCATTCACCACGACCGTGACGGTCACCATGCCCGGCAGCACCGATTACCACGTCTACGCCGAGGACGAGAACGAGATGAAGGTTCTCGATGCCACCTATCCGCAGCTGTCTTTCATCGCACAGGGCGCCGGCGTCTACAGGATTGCGGAGCATCCCAACGGCCAGGCCATCGATGAAGAGGACAGGAGCGCCATGCTCAACTACATGCTCGCGGCGGCCATCGCCGTGGTCGGCGCGATAACGATAGGCATCATCCTCAGGAAAGACTGAGCCTGAGGTCGCGTGCCATCCGATAGCCGGAGCCTCCGTCGTTGTAGAATCCGGGAAGGCTCTCGGTAACTCTGAAGCCCCTCCTCGAGTAGAAACGGACCGCCTCCGAGTTCGTGGTCCGGACCTCCAGCTGCACAGTCGTTATCCCGTTCATGATGCAGGCCCTTTCCAGGTTCTCCATGAGGGCGGAGCCTGCTCCGGCGTGCCTGTGACGGGAATCCACCGCCAGGAGGTTCACGGAGGCCCTGCCGGGGTCCAGGCGGGCCGCGCAGAGCGCTCCGATCACCGTCCCCCTGAAGTCGGTGGCCACGAACTGCCCTTCGGGCCACTGCTGGAGGAAGAAGCAGACGACATCCTCCGAGAAGAAGTCGTCGAGGTTTGAGTTGAGGATGCCGAAGACCGGCATGACGTCGGCCCCGGTCATCCTCCTGACAAGGTGCGTCGGATCACTTCCTCTTCTTGGATGGTCCGGACCTCGTCTTGGTGCTCTTCTTCTTGGACGTCATCTTATCGGCCAGGCCTGAGAACTTGATGAACAGGGTCACTGCAAGCAGGGCTATGATTATCGCCGCGAAGATGAGGTACTTGTTGGCGAACAAGCCTCCCGAGTCGGACTCCTTCACCACAGAGTAGTACTTCTTGATAGTAGCCGATTCCCCGGTGTCGTTCGTCACCGTGAGCGTCAGGACGTAGGCAGTTGCATCCCCGGTGGAGATAGGCTTGCAGGCGATGCGGGGCACGTCGGTCTCTATGGGGTCAGAGCCGTCGCCCAGGTCCCATACGTAGGTGTACTTTCCTTCGGGGGTAACGGACACCTGAAATGTTATCTCCTTTCCTGCGGGGTAGGATTCCTGGATGGACGAAGTGTCTATCCTGAATCCGTCGTAGCTGTAGTACTTGTCGAAGTCCTTCAGGAACGCAGCGGCGTAGAATTCCGCGATCTCGGACGATTGGATGACGGCGCAGGCTTCCCTGTTGTTGCTGAACGAGTTGTCCGTCCAGTTGATAGAGGACACCCAGACGTAATCGTCGCAGATCAGGCCTTTGTTGTGCAAAGTGGGCTTGGACATGTTGGCTGTCTTGATCAACGTAGACTGGTTTATCTCGCGGATGAAGCTGTCATCAACCTTTGTGGAGAACATGAGCTTGCAATCCAGGCCCTTGGAAGCCATCTTTGCTATGATGGAGACGGGAGAATTGCTTTCCAGCTTCCGGTAGGAGCTTCCAAGGTCCTGATTCTGTGCGTAGACCCTCTCGGTAGCGTTGGATATGTAGTACTTCATCGCTTCGTAGGAGTTGTCGGCCGAGAGCACAGGCGTGACCTTGGCCTTGTACGAGGCGAACGTGGCGCTCTGCGGCTCCTTGTATTCAGCTATTTTCGCGGTTTTCACATTGGGGTAGACTTCGAGGAGGTCCTTCACATCTCCGTAGTCCTTCTTGAAATCCTGCTCGAAGACATTCTTCATGTAAGCGGTGTAATCTGTGCTCTCGATGATGGCGCCCCATCCGCGGTTCCCATGGCTCCCTGTATACGGATCTTCTGTGATGGATCCGTTGAGGTTCTTAGGGGTCCAGTTCTCGGATGTTATGACGACCTTCTCGTCATCGATGATCGTGTATTTCGCATGCACAAAGATGTAACGGTCGGTGACTCCCTGGTCTCCAACGCCTATGAGGCGGACTGTCGCTCCGTGGTCCACCAGCGCTTTCATGTAGGTCACATCGGTGGACATGTCGTATTGGTAGGCCTCGCCTTCGACGAGGAGGTTCACTGTGACCCCCTGGTCCAGCTTCTTGCAGAGCAATGAATATACGTTCGTGTTGGTGAACTGGTAGATCGTGATGTAAATGGATTTCTGGGCAGACTCCAGCGCCTGCAGGACAGGTATCCCTCCGCTGTCCGGGAACAGGAACGGGGTGACGGTGGCATCGAACTTGAGGTCGGGGTCGAAGGGCAGGCTCGTCCTGCCGGGAATGTACTTTCCCCAATCGTCGGCGGAATCGGTGTCGCATGTCCCGATCCTCTGGGCGATGGACTTGGAGGAGATGGTGAGGGCGTCGCCCGACCAGTATTTCTCATCGACGGTCACCTTCCCGTAGTAGACTGCATCGATGACCTCTCCGGAGGAGTCTTTCAGCTGGACGTAGTCGCTGGAGTTGATGAATATGTTGTTGATGGAGATCTGCTCCCCGTCGCTCAGGGTGCAGACGTCCGAGAGCCTGTGCGACGGATCCTGGCCGGCGAAGACGGAGCCTTCGACATCCTTGTTGCACAAAGTGACGAACGTGTCCGGGGCGACGATGATCGACTCCGTCACGGTCATCTCGTAGTTCTTGGTGGCGATCCGGTACCCTTTCAGGTCCATCGCCGTGTCGCTGTAGTTGTAGACGGAGACCCCTTCGTCATCCCCGTAGGGGCTGATCTGGTAGAGCAGGAAGCCGTCCGCTTCGCCCGAGGCCTCGGAGTCGCAGGCCATCGGGACGATGCAGAGCATAGCAGTGATGATCGCAATCGCCAGCAGCGTTCTTTTGAGCGCGTTCATGTTCAATGGATTGCAGGTGCAGGGATAATCCTATCGTCCGAAGTTCCCATCGGACATGGAGGCGGAAAGGGTTTCGGGGGGTGCTCAGGCCTCGGGAGAAGGGGCCGCTTCTGCTCCCGGCTTCTCCATGCACCTCATGGCGTTGAAGATGGCGATCACGGTCACGCCCACATCTCCGAACACCGCGGCCCACATGTCCGTGATCCCGAAAAGGGTCGTTCCGAGGATGGCGAACTTCACGCCCAGGGCGAACACGATGTTCTCCCAGACGATCCTGCGGACCTTCTTGGACAGCCTCATGCACTCGGGGATCTTCGAGGGGGAGTCGTCCATGATGACGATGTCCGCCGCTTCTATGGCCGCATCGGAGCCGAGGCCCCCCATGGCTATCCCCACGTCGGACATGGCCAGGGACGGAGCGTCGTTGATGCCGTCGCCAACGTATGCGACGGTGCCCGACGGCCTGGAATCCATGATCTCCTTCAGAGCGGCGGTCTTGTCCGCCGGCAGGAGCTCGTACCTGATGTCGTCGATGCCGAGCCTCTCTCCTATGTCCAGGCAGATGTTCTGAGCGTCGCCGGAGAGCATGGCGATCTTCTCCACGCCCATCGCGCGCAGTTCATCAATCGCGGCCTTCGCATCGTCCTTGACGATGTCCGAGACGATGATGTGCCCTGCATAGCATCCGTCCACGGCCACATGGACGTTCGTGCCTGCGACTTCCTCGTGGCAGAAATCGAGCCCGATGTCCTCCATGAGCCTGCTGTTGCCCACGTTGACAGTCTTCCCGTGAACGGAGGCTCTGACGCCCTTTCCGGGCATCTCCTCGGCTTCTTCGATGAAGGAGGCGTCGAAGCCGTCTCCGCAGGCATCGATGATGCTCTTGGAGATGGGGTGGTTGGACACCGCCTCGGCCATGGCCGCGGTCATGATGAGCTCGTCCTCGGACATGTCCATGGCATGCATCCTCGAGACGCTGAACCTCCCCTTGGTCAGGGTCCCGGTCTTGTCGAAGACCACGGTCTTCGCATCGGCCAGGGCCTCGAGGAAGTTGCCCCCCTTGACGAGGATCCCCATCCTCGATGCCGATCCGATCCCGCAGAAGTAGCTCAGCGGGACCGAGATGACGACGGCGCAGGGGCAGGACACGACCAGGAAGGTCAGGGCGCGGTAGATCCACTTGGCCCAGTCGCCTGTGAGCAGGCTCGGGACGACGGCGACCAGGAAAGCCGCGCCGACCACGGCAGGCGTGTAGTACCTGGCGAACCTGGTGATGAACTTCTCGGTGGCCGCCTTGCGGGCGAAGGAATCCTCGACGAGCTCCAGGATCTTGGACGCGGTGGAGTCTTCGTACTCCTTCGTGGTCCTGACATCGATCTTCGCGGACAGGTTGATGGAACCGGAGACGACTTCCGTGCCCTCGGATGCGTCCTTGGGCATGGATTCCCCGGTCAGGGCGCTGGTGTCGAGGGTGGTGGACCCTGAGACGATTATACCGTCCAGGGGGACCTTCTCTCCCGGAAGGACGGTGACGATCTCCCCTACGGAGACCTCTTCCGGGTCCACGGTCTCCGTGGCTCCGTCCCTGACTACATGGGCGACGTCGGGCTGCAGGTCCACCAGGGAGCTGATGGATTCCCTTGTCTTCCCGACAGCGCGCTTCTCGAACCATTCCCCGATCTGGAAGAACAGCATGACCGCAACGGCTTCGGGGAACATGACGTCCCCAGCGCCGGGCATGAACGAGACCAAGAACGCTCCGCCGGTGGCGATGACCATCAGGAGGTTCTCGTCGAAGAACTGGCCCCGGCCTATGTTGCGGGCCGCCTTGAGCACGACATCGTAACCTACGACGATGTACGCCGGCAGGAACGCCGCCAGCTGCGTCAGCGCATCGGCGGACACCACATAATGCAGGACCATGCCGGCAGCGAACAGGACGGCGCCGACCGCCATCCTGCAGGTGAACCTGTTCATCGGATCACTTGAGCCTCTTCACGACGACTTCGTCCTCGATCTGCTTGGCGATTTTGCCTGCTTCGTCGACGATCGCCTCGATCTGGTCGTCGGGGGCGACGATGGTCAGCTTCTGAGTCATGAACGAGAGGTTCGCCTCTTCGATTCCGGGGATCTTCTGCACTTTGTTCTCGATTTTGGCCGCGCAGTTGGCGCAGCACAGGCCTTCCAGCTTGAGCACTGCCTTCATGGTAGTTCACTTGAATATGTGAACAACTGTTCAACTATATAACGATGCAGAACGGCTCTGCCGGTACCCGTTCCAGATCTTTCCGGATGTTCGGACCGGCCATGGATTTCGCTAGGCAAGAAGGAAAGGGGAGAGGCCGGAGCCCCTGGTTTTGCTCTTCCGAGCATCAGCGCTTGGTCTCGTAGGTCGTGAAGGCCAGGAGCAGCGCCATGAACGCGGCCACGCAGGCGGCAACGATCAGAACCTTGGTGGAGCTGTCGGACTTCTTGTCTCCGTTGCCATGGTCACTCGGCGGATAATAGTCATCATCATCGTCATCGTAATCGTCGCCGCCTCCGGACGGAGTGACGGCTTTCCACTGCGCCGTGACCACGATGTCCCTCGCGGGGACGATCCAGTCGAACACATGGCCGTACTCGTCCGCCCAGTAGAGGAACTCGTATCCTTCCCTGACAGGGTCGTCGGGCCGGGGGACCGTGTCTCCGACATGGCCTATGAAAGTCCAATAGGTGGTCCCGTCGTCGATTATGACCGCGTACAGGTCTATCGCCCTGGTCATCTTGCTTATGTCGCCTGTGAACGGCTCGTCTCTGAACTCATCGAGGTCATCGGCAAGGCTGAGCTCGTTGCCGTATTCGTCGCAGTACATCGTGGCGATGAACTCTCCGTCGACGAATCTCCCGAACATCTCGGGATCCACATCGATGAGGCCGTCTCCGAAATGTATCGTCTCCACGCCGGTGCAGTTCGCGAACGCATATTTCTCGATGACCGTGACCGTGTCGAGGATCATGATCTGAGTGAGGCTGGTGCAGTCGTAGAACGCTCCGTACGGGATCGTCGTGACCTTGCTAGGGATGGAGACGGATGCGAGATTATGGCATTCTCTGAACGCCTCGGCGCCGATGGTCGTCAGAGATTCCAGCATCAGGATCGAGGTCAGTTTGTCGCTCATGCGGAACGCCTGCGGCCCGACGGAAATGACCGTGCCGGGGATCGTATACGCGTTCCCGGCCTTGCTGGGAGGGTATTGGATCAGGGTCTTCATGTCCTTGTCGAAGAGGACGCCGTCGGCGGAGCAGAAGTTCTCGTTATCGCTGTCGACTTCTATGCTCTCAAGCGATCTGCACTCGGCGAAGGCGCAATCTTCGATGGATTCGACCGATGCAGGGACCGTGACCGAGACCAGTCCGGCGCAGCCGCAGAAGGCTTCATCTCCGATAGACTTGACCGTATCGGGGATCAGGATGGATATCAAGACTTCGCAGTCTGCGAATGCTCTCTCCCCGATGGATGCGACCTCGTATGCGATGCCGTCGATGGGGACAGATTCGAGGATAGTCGAATCGCTCCTGATGGTCTTGATGTATCTGCAGACGTATGCTTCGCCGGAATTGGATTCTGAGATCGCGTATACTATCCCGTAGCAGACGAAGGTGCCGTCTTCCGCGATGGTCATCTCGCAGATGTCGCCCGTGAACCTCTTGTTTTGGAAATCCCCGATGTCGGAAAGGCTGAGCGCATCGCCGTTCTCGTCGTAGAACTTCGTCTGGACAATGCTCC
>CAVICI010000056.1:0-12306 GCA_963640995.1 Dialister hominis
TCAACTCTGTCCTCAACTCTGTCCTCAACTCTGTCCTCAACTCTGTCCTCAACTATGTTCCGGTCACGTCCAGTTCCTTCTTCTTCAAGATGTAAACGAAAGACAAAACGTACACTGCCTTCTGAAGCCAACGCCTCCCTCTACAATCATATATAAGAATCGGAATCCTCGCAACATGTCCGACCAGATCGAGGATACGATCAGGAAATTCGCTCTCCAGAATGCTGTTTTCTTCAAAGGAACCGCCAACCCCAAGGCGGTCGTGGGGAAGATCCTCGGGGGATGCCCCGAGCTCAGGTCCAAGGCGGCCGAGATCACCCTTCTCATCAACCAGATCGTGGAAGAGGTCAATGCCATGGGCCTCGAGGCCCAGACCAAGGCCCTCCAGGAGATGGACTCCTCCCTTCTCGTGAAGGAGAAGAAGGAACGCAAATACGAGCTGCCCGAGCTCAAGAACGTAGGGAACAAGGTCGTCATGCGCATAGCGCCCGGGCCGTCCGGCCCCCTGCACATAGGGCACACCAGGGTATCCATCCTCAACGACGAATATGTCAAGAGGTACGGAGGCGACCTGATCCTCAGGTTCGAGGACACGAACCCCGAGAAGATCGACCCCGATGCCTACGACATGATCCCTGAGGACCTGGACTGGCTCGGCGTCAAGTGCAACAGGACTTACATCCAATCCGAGAGGTTCGAGATGTACTACGACTGCACCAGGAAGCTCCTGGAGATGGGCAAGGCCTACGTGTGCACCTGCGACGGAGACCACTGGAGGCAGCTGAAGGAGCAGAAGCAGGCATGCCCCTGCCACGACCTCCCCGTGGAGGAGCAGCTGGACAGGTACGACAGGTTCCTTGCCGGCGAGTACTCGGAGGGAGAGGCCGTCGTCGTGGTCAAGACAGATCTGAACCACCCCAACCCCGCCGTCAGGGACTTCGTCGCTCTGAGGCTGGTCTCCCACCCTCATCCGAGGACCGGGGACAAGTACGTCGCATACCCGATGATGAACCTGTCAGTGGCGATCGACGACCACGATATGGGCATGACCCATGTCATCCGCGGAAAGGACCATCTGAACAACACCTTCCGCCAGGAGTACATCTTCGACTACTTCGGATGGAAGAAGCCCGAGTACTATCATTACGGCCTTGTCAACATCCCAGACACCGTCCTCAAGACGTCGATCATCAAGAAGGAGATCGCCGATGGCGCGTATACAGGATGGGACGATGTCAGGACAGGCACCGTCAGGGCCATGGAGCGCAGGGGCATCAGGCCCGAGGCCATCAGGAGGTACTGGGTGGAGGCCGGGATGAAGGCAGTGGACATCCAGTTCTCCTGGGAGAACCTGTTCGGCATGAACAGGGACCTCATCGACGGCGCGTCCAACAGGTACTTCTTCGTCCAGGACCCTGTCCGGTACGACATTGACGGCATCGTTGTGATCGAGGGGTCAGCCCCCAAGCACCCCGATCATCCCGAGAGGGGCAGCAGGGAGTACAGGCTGGAGGACCCGAGGACGGTGTTCATCGCCGGAGAGGACTCCAAGCTCTTCGCCGATGCCAAGCATATCAGGCTCAAGGACCTCTGCAACCTGGACTACGGGCTCCCTGCCAAGTACGCCGGGAACGACGTGTCCGTACTGAAGCACGGCATCCGTGCCGTGCAGTGGGTGGGAAGGGACTCCGTCGATGCGGAGCTCCTCATGCCCGACGGGACCGTCCAGAACGGCCTGGCCGAGAGCGCGATCGTCTCCGAGACCGCCGACACCGTCCAGCTTGAGAGGATCGGGTTCGCGAGGATTGAGAAAAAGAACGCCGGAAAGGTGTCCATGGTCTTCGCCCATCGCTGATGAAACTGCAACCGCAGGGGCCTTCGGGCCTCTGCATCATTCTCCATCTTCTGCCGTCAGAACATCGAAAGGAGCACGTTCGCCACGGCCCCCAGGGTTATCGCCGCGCAGATCGATGTTGCGCTCACGGCGATGGTCTCCTTCCAGCCGATCTCTTTCCACATGGTCACCAGCGTGGCCAGGCAGGGCATGTACACGGCCATAACCACACCGAACACCACGAACTGGTCCGGCGTCAGAAACT
This sequence comes from Dialister hominis, assembly GCA_963640995.1. Lineage (GTDB taxonomy): Archaea > Thermoplasmatota > Thermoplasmata > Methanomassiliicoccales > Methanomethylophilaceae > Methanoprimaticola. Next base: position 2,100 of record CAVICI010000056.1, read on the forward strand.
CGGAAAGCGCCATGCCTCCCGCCAGAATCTGCAGCATCCCCAGGGCCATCTCCTTCCTCAGCATTCCTACGATGAACGATATGGCGCAGACCGCGGGCAGGCCCAGCAGCCCGGTGGTGATGGAGGATAGAGGGCCCACGACCTTGTCCAGGAGGTCAAAGGTCAGCAGCAGCTCGATCACTATGGATCCGATGATCAGCAGGGGGAACGCGACTGTGAAGAAGTCCTTGGTTCTGGTCCATGTCTTGAACAGCACGTTCTTAGCCGATGGAAGCTGCAGGTCCGGTATCTCCATGGCCAGGTTGCTCGGCTCGTATTTCAGGAATCTGTTCAGCAGAACCCCCATGAGCATGCCCAGCAACGCCAGCATGACAAGGATGCCGAAGGAGTACAGGAATCCGGAGTAATGCCCCGTGGCGCCCATGATGATGGCCATCTGCGCCGAGCATGGAACGACCATGATGATCATCGACGACAGGATGATCTTCTCCCTGCGGGAGCGTATCGTCCTGACCGCCATTATCGCGGGCACGTTGCATCCGAGCCCGACCATCATCGGGATGAACGATCCTCCATGGAGCCCGAAATGGTGCATCGTGCGGTCCAGGAGGACCACCGCGCGCGGAAGGTACCCGGAGTCCTCCAGGACCCCCAGGGCCAGATAGAACACCATGATGTACGGTATCACAACGCCCAGGATCGCCCTGAAGCTCCCGTCGATTCCCGTGAAGACCGAGGTCCAGAATCCTCCGCCTATGGCTTCTCCGATGCCGATTATGGCATCTCCGATTATGGCATCGTAGGCTGCGCTCACGAGGCCGTCTATCCGCGATCCTCCGAAGATGATGATCGCCAGGAGCATCAGGCAGACGCCGGCGAGTATGGGCATCCCCGTGACCGGAGTCAGGGTGAGGTCCGATATCTTCTCGGAGAGCGTGGGCTCGTGGTCGCTTTTTCCTACGACTTCCGAAGCTATCATGTCCGCCATGGCATAGCGGGCAGACGCGATGTCCACAGAGATGTCCGAGCCCTTATGGTCGGAGTAGACCTTCTTGATGATCCCTGTCGCGCGGACCATGTATCCGTTCAGGAGAGACGCGAATTCCGGCACGCCGGACAGCACTTTGATGGCGATGCACCGGCGGTCCAGGGGCTGCTCCTGCATGCCGTCGGCAACTGCCGTGATGGCCTTCTCTATATCCTCTCCGTAGTCTATCGACAGGTCCGAGACCTTGGCAGCCCTTTCGCAGATGGCGTCTGCCAGGGCGTCGACGCCTTCGGACGTCTTGGAAGAGACCGGCACCACAGGGATGCCGAGCATGGCCGAAAGCTTGTCCGTGTCGATAGAGCAGCGCTTGCGGGACTCGTCGATCTTCGTAAGGGCGAGTATTGCCGGCACGCGGAGCTCTATGACCTCCAGGCAGAGGGCGAGGCCTCCCGATAGGTCGGTGGAATCCACGATCACCACGATCGACTCGTCGCGTCCGGAGACCAGGTCGTCGATGACAACTTTCTCGTCATCGGAATTGCCTGTAAGGGCGTAGGTGCCCGGAAGGTCGTGCACGATCACCGTGGTGCCGTTGCGGACGACGGCTCCTTCTTTGAATTCGACGGTGGTGCCGGGGTAGTTGGATGCGATGACGCCGACGCCGGTGAGTCGTGTGAAAAGAGATGATTTGCCCGCATTAGGCTGCCCGACAAGGGCCGCATGGACAGTGCCTTGGTTCAAGACGATGCCTTCATTCCTTCTCGTCGCGGTCGACGAATATGTGGGATGCCATGAGGTAGTCCAATGCCATGGACGAGTTGCTGAGCCTGATGACGCGCGGCCCTCCGTCGGACAGGATGGTCTCGATGGAGACCTCCCTCCCGGGAACGAATCCCATGGAGATGAGCTTCTTCACCTCCTCGGTGTCATCGGAGGCGATATGGGATATCCTGCCTTTCTCGCCTTGGGCCATACGGTTCAACGGCACGATGTTCATGATGCCCTCGGAAGCGGCCTTGCAGGGCTTTATGCAGCTCTGGCAGTCCGAGTCCACGGGGGTGCCCATCATATGGCACATCTTTATGGCAGACTCATCGGAGATCGCATGCTCCATCTTGCACGCTTCTTCGTGGGCGGTCTTGTGGTCGATGTTCAGGTAATCCGTGAGGAACCTCTCCAGGACATGGTGCCTCTTGCGGAGCTGCCTTGCATAGGCGAGCCCCTCCTCGGTGAGGGACACTCCCCTGTATTTCTCATAGTCGACCAGGCCTTCCTTCGCGAGGACCTTTATCATCTCGCTGACGCTGGCCGGTGAGACGTCCATGTAAGCGGCGAGCTCTGTCGTCTTGGCGACGCCCTCACCTTCCGTCAGTCTGAGAATGTTGATGAGATAATCCTCACGGTTTCCTGTCGTCATCGCCCCTTGGATGTTATCGTGGTTTATTAGGAATTCGGTTATCCTAACAGTACAAACGGGGACATCTGGACAGGCCGGCTGTCGCCTGAGGAAGAGGTTGGCGAGGGGGCCGAGCCCCCTCGGGAAAAGATCATTCGTCCTTCTTTCCGATGGACTCTTTCTGCGCTTTGAGGTCTTCGATCTTCTTCTCCGACTCCTTGATCTTGTCGAATTCGAAGGAGAGCTCGGCGCTGCTGACCTCATTGCCGTTTTTCAGAGCGGCGACGACCCTCTTCCCGATCTGGGCAGTAAGGTCCTCGATGTTCTTCTCTTCCTTGCGGATGTCTGAGTCGATCTTCTCTTTGTCGATGGCGTTGCCGAGCTTCTCGTCGGCGTTTTTGACAGATCCCTTAACTTTGTCCATGAATCCCATTGGAATCACTCCACCAGCTTGTGGTAGCCGTAGGCCGGCTCCCCCGCATTGAAGCAGTACTGTATTGTGGCGAACTCCTTCTTGAATGCTTTCACATCTTCTTTCACCTTTGCCGGGTCTTCCTTCTTGACGACGACCCTGGCGATGAACTCGGCGACCTGCTTCATCTCGCTCTCTTTCATCCCGAGACGGGTCATCTCCTGCGACCCGAGCCTGAGCCCGGAGGGCCTGACTGCGCTGGTGTCCTGAGGGAGCATGTTCTTGTTGCAGATGATGTTGGCATCCTCCAGCAGCTTGGCGCAGTCCTTCCCTCCGCCGAACTGGGAGACGTCCACGGCGATCGCGTGGGACCTGGTGAAGCCCTGCTTCTCGCAGAGCACAGGGACTCCGAGCTCGTACAGGGCCTGTCCGAGGGCGCGGGAGTTCTTGCATGCCTGCGCCGCGTACTCCTTCCCGAACACGTCCATCTCGGCAAGGGTTATGCCGAGGGCGGCCATAGCATGGAGGTGGTGGCTGCTGGTGACTCCGGGGAAGACGGCCTTCTGGAGCGTCTTCTCCTGTTCCTCAGTGAGGTTCTGTCCCAGGAGCATCCCGTGGTTGGGCCCGGGGAAGGTCTTGTGGGTGGAGGAGGAGACGATGTTCACTCCCTCTCTGAGGGGGTCGTGGAACTGCCCTCCGGCGATGAGCCCGAGGACGTGTGCGCAATCCTCCCACACAAGGCAGCCGACCTCGTTGAACGTGTCCTGCAGCTCCTTGAGCGGCGGGGGGAACAGGAAGACAGACAGCCCGAACTGCGCGATCTTAGGCTTGACCTCCTTCAGGAGCTTGATGGTCCCGTCCACATCCAGGTTCATGTCCTCGACGTTGAACGGGTAGTTGACGGAGTGGACGGCCCTCTGTCCGAAGGCTCCGAACTCGCAGGTGGAGATATGGGCCCCCTGTGCGAGGGCGCAGGTCGTGATCGTGTCGCCAGGGTTGGCGAAGGCGAAGAGCACGGCCATGTTGGCGACGGTGCCCGAGATGGGCCTGACGTCGGCGAAGTCGGCATCGAAGACCTTCTTGGCAAGCTCGATCGTCTTGAGCTCGACCTGGTCGACGTAGATGTTCCCCTGGTAGTAGCGCTTGCCGGGAAGCCCCTCGGCGTACCTGTCTGCGAAGTCGGAGATCAGCATCTCCTTGGCGAGAGGGCTCATGAGGTTCTCGGACGCGATCATGGGGATGCACTCCTCGAACCACTTGTTGTGGGCCATCACCTTCTCTCTTATGTATTTGGCATCTTCAGCTGTCATGTCGTATCACCCATGTCCTAGGTTGGATATAAGAGGTCTGAATGACGGATGCTCATGGTCGACAGAGCGGTCCAGCCATCAGCCTGCCCAGGCCGTTGCCGGAGATTGCGAGGCATACGGCTCCCGGTCTGCAGGTCCATCAGCCCGATCCCCTCTGGCGCCGAGGGCCGCGAAGGTGTCCATCGGTGCGACACCAGGCCCTCCAATGGAACAGCAGTTCGTCAGGATTATATAGTGCTTAGTGCTAACACGTAGCACGGTGAAAGACATGTTCGGCAAGAACATCAGGATCGAGAGGATATTCGACAGGAACAGCGGGAATGCGGTCATCGTCCCCATGGACCACGGGATCAGCGTGGGCCCCATACCGGGGCTCATAGACATGAAGCAAACCGTCAGCGATGTCGTCGAAGGCGGAGCCACAGCAGTCCTGATGCACAAGGGGATCGTCCCTCAGGGGCACAGGACCTCGGGGCATGATGTCGGATTGATCCTGCATCTCTCCGCGTCCACCGACATCGGGGTGAACTCCAACAACAAGGTCCTCGTCGCCACGGTCGAGGAGGCGCTGAAGATGGGAGCCGATGCCGTATCCATGCACATAAACGTGGGCGCCGAAGCAGAGCCCAAGATGCTCGAGGACCTCGGCATGATCTCCAGGCAGTGCACGGAATGGGGGATGCCTCTGATCGTCATGGCCTACCCCCGCGGCCCCAAGATAACCGACTCGTTCGATCCGACCGTCGTCGCTCACGCGGCCCGCGTGGCCATGGAGCTCGGCGCCGACGTGGTCAAGTGCAGCTACACAGGGGACATCGACTCCTTCAGGGATGTGGTGAAGGGCACCATGGTGCCTGTGGTCATCGCCGGAGGGCCCAAGGTCAGCAGCGACCTCGAGCTGCTTAACATGGTCCACGACTCTCTGGAGGCCGGAGGGCGCGGAGTCTCCATAGGCAGGAACATCTTCCAGCACAGGGATATCAGGGGCATGATGACCGCTGTGTCGGACATCGTGCTGCACGGCGCCTCCGTCGAAGAGGCCGCCAAGCATCTCAGGTGAGCAAGGGCAGCCAGGCGGGCGCCGTCCCGCCCTGCCTCTACTATTTTTCAAGTAGTTACCGCCATTTTTAACTGAAATTCGGTAATGCCGTCTCAGGACAGTGCATCCATGGATTTCGACAAGGCGCTCGAGGATATCAGGAACGGGAAGCCGATCCTGGTCTATGATTTCGATGACAGGGAGAGGGAGTCCGACCTGACGGTGGCTTCCGAGCATGTGACGCCCGAGATCCTCCGGATGATGAGGCACGAGGCCGGCGGGCTTGTCTGCACCACCACCCCTTACAGGAAGGCCAAGGAGCTGGGGCTCCCGTTCCTGTCCGATGTGTTCTGGGACGACAGGCAGAAGTACCCCGTCTTGGGGGCCATGGCTCCCGACGACATCCCTTATGATGCCACCAAGTCCTCCTTCGGGATCACGATCAACCACCGCGACACCTACACCGGGATAACCGACCGCGACAGGGCCCTGACGATCACATCCTATGTGGAGACGATCTTCCAGGACATCCCTCCGGAGGAGATCTCCAGGGAGCTGGGGGAGCGCTTCCGCGCTCCGGGCCATGTGCATCTCCTGAACACCTCGGAGAGGATACTGAAGACCCGTCACGGCCATACTGAGCTATGCACCGCCATGATGTACATGGCCGGCGTGAAGCCTTCAGCGACCATCTGCGAGATGATGGGGGACGACGGAGGCTCCATGAGCAAGCAGGAAGTCGCCGCTTTCGCCGCAGTCAGGGGCATCGCCATGGTCGAGGGCCAGGAGGTCATCGACAGATGGAACGCCTTCCTGGAGAAGACCGGGCTGGAGATCTGAACATGACCCGCGTGATGGCTTCGGGGGTGTTCGACATAATCCACCCCGGGCACATCTCCTACCTTGAGCAGGCCCGTTCCTACGGGGACGAGCTGGTGGTGGTCATCGCCAACGACGACACCGTCCGCAGGAGCAAGCACGAGCCCGTGACCCCCGAGGACATGAGAGTGAGGATAGTCGGGGCCCTGAAGCCTGTGGACAAGGCCGTCGTCGGCGGCCGCGGGGACATTCTAGACACGGTCAGGTACATCAGGCCTGACGTCATCGTCCTCGGATACGACCAGAAGTTCTCCGAGGACGACCTCCGCGCAAAGCTGGCCGAGGCCGGCATGGGCGGGATAAGGGTGGTAAGGGCCACCGAATGCGCCGAAGACCTGAACGCCACCCGCAGGATCATAGCCCGCATAAGGGACATGGGGGCATCGCAATGAAGAAGATCGGCATAGCGGACACCACGTTCGCGAGGTACGACATGGGCCGTTCGGCCATAGACCAGCTGCAGCGGACCGGCACAGGGTTCACCATCGTCAGGTACACAGTGCCCGGCGTCAAGGACCTGCCGGTAGCTTCCAAGAAGCTCATCGAGGAGCAAGGATGCGACCTGGTGATGGCTCTGGGCATGCCAGGTCCCATGCAGAAGGACAAGATGTGCGCGCACGAGGCCTCCACCGGCCTCATCCGCGCGCAGCTGATGACGAACAAACACATTATCGAAGTCTTCGTCCACGAGGACGAGGCCAAAGACGAAGCTGAGCTCGCTTTCCTTGCCGACAGCAGGGCAAGAGAGCACGCAATCAACGCCTACGACCTGCTCTTCCGTCCGGAGAGCCTCACCAGGAGGGCCGGCACAGGCCTTAGGCAGGGATTCGCGGACAAGGGCCCGGTCAGGCAGACGAGGTGAACAAGATGGAAACATACAGGATTGGAATGGTCGTGGCGGAGTTCAATTACGAGGTCACGTCGCTGATGATGGAGAGGGCCAAGGCCGAGGCTGAGTTCCTCGGAGTGGAGATCTCCAGGATAGTCAAGGTCCCCGGGGTCTTCGAGGTCCCTTACGCGGTCAAGAGGATGCTGGAGGACGACGATGTTGACGCTGTCGTCACGCTCGGCGCGGTCATCACAGGCGAGACCAAGCACGACGAGGTCGTCGTGGCGCAGGCCTCGAGGAAGATCATGGACCTCGGCCTCGAGTACGACAAGCCTGTCGGATTCGGGATCACCGGGCCCGGCATGACCGAGCTCCAGGCCATGGACAGGATCGAGAAGGGCCGCGAGGTCATCGATGCTGTCGTCAAGATGCTCCAGAGGTTCCGAGAGCGTTGAAAACGGGGAGAGGGAAGCATCCCTTCTCCCCTGCAAACACGTTACGATGTTTCGGTGTATCAGAAAGTTCACATCCGGGTGTACTCATCCCCGATGCTGGAACGGACAACCCTTATCACTGTCGAGAGCGCGACTCCGGTGTTCATGGATATCCCGACGCACCCCTGTCCAGACATGTACATGTCCAGGATAGTCTTGTCAGTCCCGTTGACAGAAATGTCCGCAGGCCTCATCCTGCCCTTGAAGTCCTCGGACTTCCACGACCTGGTCTTGCAGGATGGGCACCTGAGGGGAACCTGCGTCGTTCTGGAGAACCATTCATGCCCGCATACGACGCAATTGTTGACGATCGGCTCTCCTTGCCAGTGATATGTCCCGCATCCGGGGCACCTTACGGGGTTCGCAGAATGGCTGTACCATGTATGATGGCAGCGTCCGCAGGTCTTTATCCGGTCACGGAACGCCGGCAGGTCGTGGATATCAGTTGGCATATACATCCAACACAATTTCCTGCTATATAAATCCTCACTGCCATGCATCCATCCGCATTTTCTTTGAGCGTCCTTTGAGCCAACCTTGAGATTAGAAATCAGACGCCGAGATTCCATCATGACCTCTAAAAAAGTCATGAATGAGAAGCTGATGAAAGAAACAGACGAATGGCTGGAGAGCCTCCAGAGGATGGGCCGCAAGGAGAACACCATCCGCACCCATCGCAACAATGTGAGCAGGTGCATCCAGGAGCTGTCCGAGGCGGGCAGGAGCTGCACCGCCGCGGACATCACGAAAGACGATGTCCTCTACCTCTGGTCCGCGCTGAAGGTGAAGGAGGAGGTCAAGCGCACCTATCTGAGGAGCCTGTCGCAGATGGTCTGCTACCACACCGGGCGCGACGTCCTCAAGAACACAAACATCCTGTACAACAGGGAGACCAGATGCCGCACGTTCATCGATGACGGGAAGTTCAAAGCCGCGTATCGCAAGGCGGATCCGATGGAGAAGGTCATTCTCTGCCTCGGGGCCTACATGGGCCTGAGGCGCATAGAGATGGCCCTGATCAGGGACTCGGATCTGAACGGCGGATGCCTGACCATACACGGGAAGGGGCATGGGGCTGAGGGACTGGTCGCTCAGGTGGCTGTGCCCAGACCTGTGCAGCAGGCGATAGACGAGTATCGGAGTTCTCCTATGAAGTCAGGTATCCGCCTGGATGACAGCCTGCTTCAGAGCAGGGACCACGCCGGAAGGCTGCACGCGATGCTGCCGTCGAGGATCTCGGACCTCATGCACGATCTGGGCAATAAGTGCGGCTTCTGCCTGACGACCCATTCTCTGCGGAGGTACTTCGCGACCACTCTGTACTACAACACCGGAGTGGACCTGCAGACGCTGAAGAGCATGCTGAGGCATGCGGACGTGAGCACCACGCTCAAGTGCTATGTCCAATGCTCGGACGTCAAGAATCTGGAGGCCAGCAAGGCGTTGACTGCCTACCTGGAGAAGGTGACTGCTGAGGACAAGAGCTGATGAGAGGGCGGTCCCGCCCCTTGCCGGGCGGGACGCCCCCGATCATGCCAGGCGCCTGGCCATGAATCCTTCGAGCTTGCCGTAGGCCTCTTCGAGGCATTCCATCTGGGGCAGGGTGATGGTCCTGAAGTGCCCGGATCCGAACTCAGGGTCGAAGCCGGAGCCGTGGACCAGGACCAGCCCCTCTTCCTTGATCAGGTCGAGGACGAAGTCCTTGTCGCTCTTCCAGGGCGTGCCCTTGAGGTCGATCTTCGGGAACATGTAGAATGCGCCCTTGGCGCGGTTGGTGCTGATGTTGGGGATCTCGTTCAGCCTCTTGTATGAGTACTCGGATCTCTCCCTGAGTTTCCTGTTCAGGTCCTCGATGTAGCCCTGGGGGCCCTGCAGGGATGCCTTGGCCGCTGCCTGGCAGGGCACGTTGGCGCAGATCCTCGCGCGGAACTGCTTCATCATGCCTTCCCTGACCTCGTCCATCAGGCCGTACTTGTCCATGAAGTAGCAGTATCCCATCCGCCAGCCGGGCATCAGGTTCACCTTGGAGAACCCGTTGAAAATGACGCGGGGCACATCGTCGGAAAGCCTGGACGCAGAGTAGAACTCCCCTTCCATGATGATCTTGTCGTAGATCTCGTCGGAGATCAGGGGAATGTCGTACTCTGCCGCAACGTCGCCGATCGCGGTTATTGACTTCCTGTCATACACCGCTCCGGTGGGGTTGTTGGGATTGATCACGACAAGCGCCTTCGTCCTGTTGGTGATGCGCTTCCTGATCATGTCTATGTCGGGCCTCCAGTCCTCTTCCTCGATCTGGCGGTAGGACACGGTTCTGCCTTCGTAGAAGCCTATGTACTGCGCATAGGACGGGTATCCCGGTCCGGGGACCAGGATCTCGTCGCCGGGCTCCACCAGGGTGCCCATCATGATGTTGATGCACTCGCTCACGCCTGCGGTGACGTACACGTCCTTGGGGGTGATGGTGATGCCGTGCTTCTCCTTCTCTCTTTGGACGATGGCCTCGCGGAGGTCCAGGTTCCCCTGGGAGTCGCCGTAGCCGTTGTCCGTTTCATCGACAGCCGCGCGGAGCGTCGCCTTGAAGTACTCGGGAGTTTCGAAGTCCCACTTGTTGGGGTCGCCTATGTTGAAGTTCAGCATCTTCAAGCCTGTCTTGGCGGCCTCGGCGGCGGGCACGGTGACCTCGCGTATCGCGTAGTTCATTCCCATCGACCTTCTGGATGCCTTGATCTTCGTCTTCATAAGCAATCGGTTGCCCAGCGACGATTATCTATATAAACGATGGTCACGGCCTGGCTTGCCTGAGAGCCTGTTTCCCGTCTTCAGGCTGCTCCGATGCCCTGGCAAAACGGTTATACCA
>CAVICI010000057.1:0-12295 GCA_963640995.1 Dialister hominis
CGATGAACATCTGTCCGGATGAGATGCAGTCGACGACCGCGATGTACTTCATGGGGCTGACTCACACTCATGCTAGTTAAGCTTTATCGAGCTTAAACGATACCCTCTTTGAGATGTAGAGTGGACCCTCCAGAGATATAGGGTGAAAGGCCTCTTGAAGAAGAACTACTCAATATCGGGTTGGAGGGTAAATCCTGCAACAGAACTGACATTCGGACGCCGTTGCGACATCGATGAAATCTTGAAGAAGTGCGGTGGCAATCTCAATTTGCCCAAGGAGATTGACCGCATGTCAGTCAACAGAATGAAGCTAGTTAACAGTAGTGCTACAAAGAAGAGATAAGAACGAGCCTAGGCGGGATGCCCGTCTGCGAAATCTAACGCAAGATTAACATCAAGGACCCTTGGCATCCCGCACTCACGAAGTTCACAGATTATCCTCCGGCGAAGAACGTGGACGAAGCAAGGTTCCAGGGAGGGATCGTCTTCCATGTCGATGTCGAGAAGAAGAGGCATCCTTGCCCTGTCAGCGGAAGGATGAGCGGAGTCAAGGAGTACGAGAAGCGCACGTACTTCCACACGCCGATGATGGGCTGTAAGACCGCGATGGTGGCGAAAGTGCTCCCGGAAGATGTGAAGCCCGGTCATCCGGAATGACCGGGCTTCAAGGCTCAGCTCTTTATCCCGTACAAGATGCCATTGCTGTTCGACGGCGGAATCCCCGCTTCGAATCCCATGATGCACATGACGACCTCTGCACAGACGCTCCCGTATGGAAGGGTCTGGTAAGCTTCCGGCACAATGAAGACCGGTCCGCCTTTCCTTATCTGGTTCATGCACGTCATCATCTGCCTGAAACGCTCGGTCAGGGTGGTGGGCCCGCAGGTGGCGAAGATCGCTCCGTCATAGATCTCCCATTCATCGGAAACAGTCTTTTTTCCGTATTGGATTACTGTGATCTTGTCCTCCTCGAACAGAGCGAACCTGCGGGAAAGGGGGAGCATGGCGATAAGCTTGTCCACGTCAGTGATCTTTTCCGTGCCTTCGACATGGTCATTCATGGCGAACAGCATGCCGTAGTAGCGCTCTTCCATGAGCCTGACAAGCTCGTAATCCCTCTTCAGCCTCCCGTAATCTTCGTTGATCATCCTGACATAGAACGGGGACGTTTCGAGATCGATGGTGCGGGGATACTCTTGGATTCCGGGCTTCCCGGAATAGGTTATCTCCCTGAATGAATCCAGATGCCTTATGAGCTCGAAGAAAGGCCCGAGGTCAGCTCTCATATCATGCGGAGCGATAGCGAATTTGAACAAAGCGCACTTGCGCGGAAGGTAGGGGGTTTTGAGGAAGCTGTCAAAGAACGAAGGGTTCAGCAGTGCTTTCAGCGTGATATCGGACATGTGGGATCCGAAGATCTCGTCAAGATATTCGCGGGTGATATTGCCTCCCATGATCCGGGCATTGGTCTCGATGAGCACCGGGCCTTTTTCATCCACTTTCAACTCGGTGTGGCAGAATCCGTTCTTCATCTCGACGGCATCGAGCACCTTGTAATCGTATTGGAGAAGGTCCTGCATTCCGGGCACCAGGCGGTCCACGAGGATCATCGTATCGTAGATCAGGATCCCGTCCTTGTCGATGATCTTCTCGTATCTCCAGATGTCGGTGATCTTGTGCCTGCCGTCGATGCTCAGGCTGTTCACGACGTACTCGGTGCCTCCGATGTACTCCTGCATGATGATCGGGGAGTCGGAGGAGCCGATATCGTTGTACATCGAGTGCATCTGACCGAAGTACGCGATGCTGTCCTCGACCGAATCACAGAACTTGAGACCAACTGTTCCGGCGCCTTCGGAGAATTTGAGAACAGCCTTCTTCAGCTTGTTTTCGGTCCAGAATCTTCTCACATCTTCTTCGGACGTGACGACCATCGACTCGATGCGCCTGATGCCGGCTCTTCCCAGAGCCTCGAACATCCCGGCCTTGGTGCGGCGCAGGTCTGTCGTCTCGGGATCGTTGCCCCTGACGCCGAGGGCTTTGCTCAGCTTTTCAGCGAAACGGACGCCGCTTTCGGAACCGGGCACGACCGCGTCGATCTCATACTTGCCAAGTTGCTTCAGGAAATCTTCAAAATCGAGGTCCTTAGGCAACTGGATGATCTCCGCTTTGTCGCCGATCCCCTTCTTCACGCTGTTCATATTGGCCGTCCAGCCGGCAGCGTGCTCCGTATCGAAGTATGTGTAGATGGCAAGGGGACGGTAGCCCATTTCGAGGATATCGTCGATGAACATCTGTCCGGATGAGATGCAGTCGACGACCGCGATGTACTTCATGGGGCTGACTCTCGCTCATGCTAGTTAAGCCTTGTCGAGCCAACACGATATTTGGCCCGAGGGCGAATGAAGCCCGGTCATCCGGAATGACCGGGCTTCAAGGCTCAGCTCTTTATCCCGTACAAGATGCCATTGCTGTTCGACGGCGGAATCCCCGCTTCGAATCCCATGATGCACATGACGACCTCTGCACAGACGCTCCCGTATGGAAGGGTCTGGTAAGCTTCCGGCACAATGAAGACCGGTCCGCCTTTCCTTATCTGGTTCATGCACGTCATCATCTGCCTGAAACGCTCGGTCAGGGTGGTGGGCCCGCAGGTGGCGAAGATCGCTCCGTCATAGATCTCCCATTCATCGGAAACAGTCTTTTTTCCGTATTGGATTACTGTGATCTTGTCCTCCTCGAACAGAGCGAACCTGCGGGAAAGGGGGAGCATGGCGATAAGCTTGTCCACGTCAGTGATCTTTTCCGTGCCTTCGACATGGTCATTCATGGCGAACAGCATGCCGTAGTAGCGCTCTTCCATGAGCCTGACAAGCTCGTAATCCCTCTTCAGCCTCCCGTAATCTTCGTTGATCATCCTGACATAGAACGGGGACGTTTCGAGATCGATGGTGCGGGGATACTCTTGGATTCCGGGCTTCCCGGAATAGGTTATCTCCCTGAATGAATCCAGATGCCTTATGAGCTCGAAGAAAGGCCCGAGGTCAGCTCTCATATCATGCGGAGCGATAGCGAATTTGAACAAAGCGCACTTGCGCGGAAGGTAGGGGGTTTTGAGGAAGCTGTCAAAGAACGAAGGGTTCAGCAGTGCTTTCAGCGTGATATCGGACATGTGGGATCCGAAGATCTCGTCAAGATATTCGCGGGTGATATTGCCTCCCATGATCCGGGCATTGGTCTCGATGAGCACCGGGCCTTTTTCATCCACTTTCAACTCGGTGTGGCAGAATCCGTTCTTCATCTCGACGGCATCGAGCACCTTGTAATCGTATTGGAGAAGGTCCTGCATTCCGGGCACCAGGCGGTCCACGAGGATCATCGTATCGTAGATCAGGATCCCGTCCTTGTCGATGATCTTCTCGTATCTCCAGATGTCGGTGATCTTGTGCCTGCCGTCGATGCTCAGGCTGTTCACGACGTACTCGGTGCCTCCGATGTACTCCTGCATGATGATCGGGGAGTCGGAGGAGCCGATATCGTTGTACATCGAGTGCATCTGACCGAAGTACGCGATGCTGTCCTCGACCGAATCACAGAACTTGAGACCAACTGTTCCGGCGCCTTCGGAGAATTTGAGAACAGCCTTCTTCAGCTTGTTTTCGGTCCAGAATCTTCTCACATCTTCTTCGGACGTGACGACCATCGACTCGATGCGCCTGATGCCGGCTCTTCCCAGAGCCTCGAACATCCCGGCCTTGGTGCGGCGCAGGTCTGTCGTCTCGGGATCGTTGCCCCTGACGCCGAGGGCTTTGCTCAGCTTTTCAGCGAAACGGACGCCGCTTTCGGAACCGGGCACGACCGCGTCGATCTCATACTTGCCAAGTTGCTTCAGGAAATCTTCAAAATCGAGGTCCTTAGGCAACTGGATGATCTCCGCTTTGTCGCCGATCCCCTTCTTCACGCTGTTCATATTGGCCGTCCAGCCGGCAGCGTGCTCCGTATCGAAGTATGTGTAGATGGCAAGGGGACGGTAGCCCATTTCGAGGATATCGTCGATGAACATCTGTCCGGATGAGATGCAGTCGACGACCGCGATGTACTTCATGGGACTGACTCACGCTCATGCTAGTTAAGCCTTGTCGAGCCAGCACGATATTTGGCCCGAGGGCGAACGAGGATCAGTCGTCCAGGGGGACGAACTCGGACTTGGGCTCTCCGCAGACGGGGCAGCACCAGTCGTCGGGCAGGTCGGCGAACTTCACTCCCTGCTTCTCTTCATCGTAGATATAGCCGCATGTGGGGCATCTGTACTTCATGAACGTGCGATTCCGCCGGGAATATAAAAGAGCATATGGCAGGAGGTTCGTTACATGCGAACATCCTGCCGCAAGACGGCTGTCAAGCCTGTTTCGGAAAGGGATCCGCCGCCTTCTGGCGGCGGGAGGCTCATTCCTCCTTCTGGTCGCAGTCGCAGCAGTCCTCGGTCTCGGCCGCGCACTCGCATCTGCAGCAGGCTCCGCAGCTGCATCCGCAGCTGCACTTGCCTGCGCGCCTGTTCCTGTACAGGACGTAGACAGCGGTGGCGGCCATCAGGACGATGACTGCTCCGGCGATCAGGTTGCCGTTCATCCTCAGCACTCCTCCTCGGCTCCGTCCAGCTGCTTGAAGGGGTCCTTGGCCCACAGGATGTAGGCGAAGACCGCGATCACGGCGATAGCGGCGACAGTGCTCCCGATCGGGGCGCCGTAATCGACTCCGCCGACCTCGTTCATCCCGCTGAAGCATCCGACGATGCCGAAGAACACCAGTGCTACGCAGTAAGCGAGGATGCACTGATATGCGACCGCGATTCCGGTGTCCTTCCAGGACCCGAGCTCCCTGTGCATGGCGCCGATGGCGGCGAAGCAGGGGGCGCAGATCAGGTTGAAGAACAGCAGGGACAGCCCGCCGGCGTAGGTCAGCATGGAGCCGATGTTCTCCTGGCCTCCGATCAGCACATCGAGCGTCGACACGAGGTTCTCCTTGGCGATGAGCCCGGTGATGGCTCCGACGGTGAACTCCCAGTTCTCGCCGGTCTCGCTCCATCCGAGGGGCACGAAGATCCAATGCAGGGCGCCTCCGATGGCGGCCAGGATGGAATCGCCCATCCCGTCCTCGGTGAGGTAGTTGAAGGACCCGTCGTAGTGGGACAGCAGCCAGATGAGGATCGACGCCAGCAGGATGATGGTCCCCGCCTTCTTGACGAAGGCCCATCCCCTGTCAAGGGTGCCTTTGATGATGTTGACCGCAGAGGGTATGTGATAGGGGGGCAGCTCCATGATGAACGGGGTGGCAGGCCCGGACAGCTTCCTGAACTTCTTCAGGATCACTCCGGACATCAGGATGCACAAGACTCCGACGATGTAGCAGAGCACGGCGATGAACCCGTTCCCTCCGAAGACGTAGGCGACCATCATGGAGATGATGGGCAGCTTGGCCCCGCAGGGGATGAATGTGGTGGTCATGGCAGTGATCCTGCGGTCCCTCTCGGACTCGATGGTCCTGGATGCCATGATTCCGGGGACTCCGCATCCTGTCCCTACGATGATGGGGATCAGCGACTTCCCGGAGAGCCCGAAGTGCCTGAAGACGCGGTCCATGACGAAGGCGATCCTCGCCATGTACCCGATGTCCTCGAGGATGCACATCACAAGGAACAGGATGAGCATCTGGGGCAGGAATCCTATGACGGCTCCGACACCGCCGACGATGCCGTTCACGAGCAGGTCCGTCATGGCCGCGCTCACGCCGGCGTCGGCACACCATGATTCCAGGCCGGTCTGGATCG
Organism: Dialister hominis; assembly: GCA_963640995.1. Taxonomy (GTDB): domain Archaea; phylum Thermoplasmatota; class Thermoplasmata; order Methanomassiliicoccales; family Methanomethylophilaceae; genus Methanoprimaticola. The sequence goes on from CAVICI010000057.1 coordinate 5,828, forward strand.
GGTCCTCGATGAACCCGTTCAGCCAGTCGGTGCACCACGTTCCGATGCCGGTGATGCTGAAGGAATCGTCGTATGTGGAGAACCCGATGACCCCGAGGAAGATGCATGCGAGGACCCCGATGAATATGGGTATCCCCCAGATCCTGGAGGTGACGATCCTGTCGATCCTGTCCGAAAGGGTCCCGTCATCCTTCCTGGGGGCCTTCTTGACGGCGGAGGCCACGATCGAGGAGATCCTGGTGTAGCGCCCGTCGGCGATGATCGAATCGGCCTCGTCGTCCTTGGCGGACTCCAGCTTCTTGACCGCGCCTGCGATCGCCTGGACGGCGTCGGGGTGGCCGCTGCAGACCTCTTCATCGTTCTCGACCAGCTTGACGGCGCTGAACCTCAGGGCCTCGTCGGGGACCTTGCCCTTCAGGGCGCTCTCTGCCTCCGATATCGCTTCTTCCGTTTCGCCGTCGAAGAACAGGGGCTCGGCGGCCTTTCCGGACCCGCAGGCCTTGCTGACGGCCTCGACAAGCTCCTTGATGCCCTCTCCGTTGAGCGCGGAGACCGGGACGACCGGGCAGCCCAGCTCCTTGGACAGCTTCTCCACGTCGATCTGGTCTCCGGCCTTGCGGACCTGGTCCATCATGTTGAGGGCGATGACCGTGGGGATCCCCGTGTCGAGTATCTGGTAGGTGAGGAACAGGTTCCTCTCGAGGTTGGTGGCGTCGACGATGTTGATGACGGCGTCGGGCCTGTCGTTCACCAGGAAGTTCCTGGACACGATCTCCTCGGGCGAGTAGGGGGACATCGAGTAGATTCCCGGCAGGTCGACCAGCTCGTAGTCGGTGCCGCGGATCTTCCCGGTCTTCCTGTCGACCGTGACTCCTGGCCAGTTCCCGACACGCTGGTTCGCGCCTGTCAGCTTGTTGAACATGGTGGTCTTCCCGCTGTTGGGGTTGCCGGCCAATGCTATTGTGTAGCTCATAGTTATCTCTCCGTCCATAGCTCACGCTGGATGCATGTATGAGAATGGGGCTCCAGCGGAGATACGGGGACGCGGCAGTGAGGTCAGGCGACCTCTATGCTCTCTGCGTCACCTTTCCTGAGGCTCAGCTCGTAGCCTCTCACCGTGATCTCCACAGGGTCTCCGAGGGGAGCGACCCTGCGTATGTAGATCTCGCAGCCCTTGGTGATGCCCATGTCCATCAGGTGTCTCTTGAGGGCGCCTTCGCCGTGAAGCTTCACGACCTTCACAGTGGAGCCGACCTCGGCATCTCTCAATGTCTTCATTCTATCAACTCTCGGGGCAGAACAGTATCTTGGTGGCCATCTTGCGGTCGATGGCGATCTTCGATCCTCTGACATCGAGGATCACGCTGCCGCTGGCCTCGCAGACGGCCTTGATGCTCACGCCCGGCGTGAAACCCAGGCTTGCAAGGTACTTCCGCACTTCCTCCTTCCCGGAGATGCTGACGACCGTACCGGCCTCGCCGGCCCTGGCCATTGATACGGGGATCCCCGGCGAGGCGGGCAGGCCATTTGCGACGAACGTGCGGCCGTGCATGTCCGATGCAGCGCAGGTGCTTGGATTCATGATGTTAAGGATTCCCTAAATGTATATAAATTTAGCTTTGCTTAAAAAAATTTAGTGAAGCTGAAGTATTAGGCTGGGATGGGGTCCTCGCACCGCAGGAACAGCCGCCATGTGGCCCTCGCAGCGCCGTCATAGGCCGTCTGCCGTGACGCCGGCTCAGCACAAGGGCCGCTTTGGACAGGACCCGTTCCTTGAGGGCCCTTCGGCTCGCTGCACAGGCATCGCATCCCCTCGGAATCCAGGAGGTATTTGAACCTTCCCAAAGGGCGCGCGGACGTCAGGGCCTCTGCGCCGGTGATCTCCGCTGCAAGCGGACATGCGGTCCGCAATCGGCCTGCATCCGCCCGGGAACCTTCGCCCTCCCAGATGCTCCACCCTATCCTTTTTTATGCATTCCGCAGTACGTAGAATCACATGTTGAACGACATCGAGATTGCAGAATCGGCAAAGGTCATGGACATACGCGAAGTGGCCGCGAAGATCGGCCTCACCGAGGACGAGATTCAGATGTACGGCAAGCACATCGCCAAGGTCCCTCTCTCAAGCATCGGCAAGCTGAAGGACAGGAAGGACGGGAAGCTCGTCGTCGTCACCGCCATCACCCCCACCCCCGCAGGAGAGGGGAAGACGGTCACCACCATCGGGCTCATCCAGGGCCTGGGGAAGCTTGGGAAGAATGTCGTCGGAGCCCTCAGGGAGCCGTCCATCGGGCCCACTTTCGGGATCAAGGGCGGAGCCACCGGCGGAGGCTACTCCCAGGTGTACCCGATGTGGGACATAGACCTCCATTTCACCGGGGACATCCACGCCGTCACGGCGGCGCACAATCTCCTGTCGGCGATCATCGACAACGAGCTCGTCAGGGACAACGCCCTCAACATCGACCCCACCAGGATCGTCTTCAAGAAGGCGATGGACATCAACGCCCGCGAGCTCAGGAACATCGTCACCGGCCTAGGCAAGGACAGGATCCTCGGAGGGGTGCCGCACGAGATGGGCTTCCTCATAACATCCGCGTCTGAGATCTCCGCCATCCTCGCCCTGGCCACCGACAGGGCCGACCTCAGGAGAAGGCTGGAGGCCATGGTCGTCGCCTACACCTATGAGGGCAAGCCGGTCACCGTCGCCGACCTGAAGTGCGTCGGGAGCATGATGGTGCTGCTCAAGGATGCCATCAACCCGAACCTGGTCCAGACCCTCGAGGGAGAGCCGGTGTTCGTCCACGGGTTCCCCTTCGCCAACATCGCCCACGGGACCAACAGCATCATCGCCACCAAGGCCGCCCTGAAGCTCGGGGACTACGTCATAACCGAAGCGGGCTTCGCCTCCGACCTGGGCGGGGAGAAGTTCATGGACATAGTCTGCAGGCAGTCTGGAATGAGGCCGGACTGCGTCGTCATCGTCGCATCGATCAGGGCCCTCATGACCCACGGAGGAGGCGTCCTGGACCGGCCCGAGACATTGACCATCGATACCTTGAAGAAGGGGCTGTGCAACCTGGACAAGCACGTGGAGAACATGTCCTCCTACGGGCTCCCCATCGTCGTGTCGATCAACCACTTCGAGCACGACTCCCAGGAAGAGATGGACCTGGTCTTGGCCCACTGCAGGGAGCTCGGGGTCAGGGCCGCGTTCTCCGATGCGTTCCTCAAGGGAGGAGACGGGGCGGTAGACCTGGCCAGCACCGTGCTGGACGCGCTTGAGAACTCCAAGCCCGACTTCAGGTTCCTGTACCCTGACGAGGCCACTATCAAAGAGAAGATCGAGGCTGTCGCCACGAAGATCTATGGCGCCGGATCGGTGACCTATTCCGCAGCCGCCGAGAAGGCCATCGCCCAGATCGAGGCCGACGGCTTCGGCAGGCTGCCCGTGTGCATCGCCAAGACGCAGGCGTCCCTCACCGACGACTCCAAGAAGAAGGGGGCTCCCAGAGGATGGATCCTCAATGTCAGGGAGGTCCAGCTGTCCTCCGGAGCAGGGTTCGTGGTCCCGATCTGCGGGACGCTCACCCTCATGCCCGGGCTGCCCAAGGTGCCCGCCGCGATGGGGATGGACCTTCTGGACGACGGAAGGATCGTCGGCCTCAAGTGAGGCCCAAACAGGCAGGGGATCCCCCTGCCTTCTTCGATGTCATTAACGCCGTTTCCGGTTCGGAAAGCCATTGTAGTTATATTCTGGGACCGAAACGTGCGCGTCTTTATAAATGCCCGATGAGTGGCTCGTCATGGTGAAGGCATGGCAACGGAATCATTCTACGAGGACATGATAATCGACACGCCCGAGAAGGCAAAGGCTCTTGAGGATGTGCTCGAGGACGGTAAGCCATACCAGATCAAGTTCCCTAACATCAGCTTCAACGATCCCGAAGTCATCCGCAGGGTCAAAGAGAACTACCAGCGATGCGGTGCGTTGGGCGCACACGGCAAAAACAAAGGCTCTCTTCACCAGGTGCAGATGGCCATCTGGTCCGCGACGTTCAGGCGACGTTGCTCTTGCCGTCGGCCATGTCGTACCATTTGTCGGACTCGTCCCTGTCTGCAGGGACGCCGTCTCCAAGCCTGTACATGTTGCCGAGGAGGATCTGAGCGCCGGTGTGCCTGCTCAAAGCGGCTTTCGTCAGCCATCTGACGCATTCGTCGGGGTCCTTCTCGACGCCGACGCCGTTCTTGTAGAACTGCGCGAGCATGAACTGGGCCTCCGTATGGCCGTTGGATGCCGCTTTCTCCATCCACTCCGCCGACTTCTGGTAGTCGTGCTTGATCTGGTCGTCGTTGAAGTAGAGCAGCCCGATCTCGTACTGCGCCCTGGCATCGACGTCCGAGCATTGCGCGAAGTATGCCATAGCCTTGTTGGAGTCCTTGGAGAGTCCGACGCCGGTAGCGTGCATCTTCCCCAGGAAATAGGTGGCCCCTGCATGGTGCCGCTCGTGGGCCCTGACGAACCATGAAGCCGCCGCGTCGTAGTCCTTGGGGACTCCCTGGCCGCGGGCGTACATCAGGCCGAGGAAGTACATCGCATCGGGGTCGCCATCCCTGGAGAACCTGGACAGTATCGAGAAAGCGTCCATGTACTCTTCGTCCCTGCGGTTGCGGAGAACGAATTTGGCCCATTCGACAGGCGGCATGTTCTCCGTGTTCTCGGTCATGTCCGAGGGAAATAATAGTCCATTTATAAAGGATGCTATCGGAGCAGAGGCGAGCCTGGGTTATCCGCATCCCATGCGGGGAAGGCTAGGCACAAATTCCTACGGGAATTGTAGGAAAATATATAACCGATGTATAGTTAGCTTCGTCCGCCGTCCGGAGAAGGCATGCGACGGGTGATAATATGACAAGCGAGAACAGGTACGGACTGAACAAGGAATTGGCTCAGATGCTCAAAGGCGGGGTCATCATGGATGTGACCACCCCGGAACAGGCCAGGATCGCCGAGGCCGCGGGCGCGTGCGCCGTCATGGCCCTCGAGAGGATCCCTGCGGACATCAGGGCCGCCGGAGGTGTGTCCAGGATGTCCGATCCGAAGATGATCAAAGGCATCCAGGAAGCCGTCTCCATACCTGTCATGGCCAAGTGCAGGATCGGGCACTTCGTCGAGGCGCAGATCCTCGAGGCCATCGAGATCGACTACATCGACGAGTCCGAGGTCCTGTCTCCGGCCGACGATGTCTACCATATCGACAAGACGCAGTTCAAGGTGCCCTTCGTCTGCGGCGCCAGGGACCTCGGGGAGGCGCTCAGGAGGATCGGAGAGGGAGCTTCCATGATCAGGACCAAGGGCGAGCCCGGAACGGGGGATGTCGTCCAGGCAGTCTCCCACATGAGGGCCATGAACAAGCAGATCGCCGAGCTGAAGGCCATCAGGGACGACGAGGTCTACGAGTACGCCAAGCAGCTCCAGGTCCCCCTGGACTTGGCGAAGTATGTCCATGAGAACGGTAAGCTGCCCGTCGTCAACTTCGCCGCCGGCGGAGTCGCCACTCCCGCCGATGCCGCGCTCATGATGCAGCTCGGCGCCGACGGGGTCTTCGTCGGGTCCGGGATATTCAAGTCCGGCAACCCAGAGAAGAGGGCGGCCGCCATCGTCAGGGCGGTCACCGACTACAAGAACCCCAAGGTCCTGGCCGAAGTCTCCGAAGACCTCGGAGAGGCCATGGTCGGGATCAACAAGGACGAGATCGAGAAGCTCGAGAACATCAAGATGGCGGAGCGCGGCCAATGAGCCGCATCGGCGTCCTCGCGGTCCAGGGAGCCTTCAGGGAGCACGAGGACATCCTCTCCGACCTGGGGGCGGAGTGGTTCGAGATCCGCAAGAGGTCGGACCTGGACGATGCCCCTGACGGGATAGTCCTCCCGGGAGGGGAGAGCACCGTCATGGGCAAGCTGGTCAGGGACCTGGGCATGTTCGACAGGCTCAGGTCCATGATCGCCTCCGGCACCCCTGTCCTGGGGACCTGCGCCGGGATGATCCTCCTGGCCGAGGGAGTGGAAGGCGGGATCCCGCATTTCGCCACCCTTCCGATCACGGTGAAGAGGAACGCCTACGGGCGCCAGCTGGGGAGCTTCTCCGCCACGGGGAGCTTCAGGGGGACCGAGATTCCCCTGGAGTTCATCCGCGCGCCGAGGGTCGCCTCATGCGGAGACGGAGTGGAACCGCTCTGCGTCTACGACGGGTACCCAGTGGCAGTCGGCTACGGGAACCAGGTCGCATGCGCGTTCCATCCCGAGCTGACGGCGGACAGGACCGTCCACAACTATTTCCTGGGGCTCGTTTGAGCCTTTCCATCAGGGGCTAGGTGACCAAGAAGTTGGTGCACCTATCGGGCGGGGACAGGTCATCCCCGCAGTCTATGGCTCGAAGCCAAGGCCGCGCGCCCCGCGGCCAGGATG
>CAVICI010000058.1:0-12236 GCA_963640995.1 Dialister hominis
TCCATCGGGGAGCTTGACGGATGCCATGTTCTTGCATCCCTCGAACGCAGACTTTTCGATGGTCTCGACCGAGTCGGGTATTGTGACGGATGTCAGCTTCGTGCAATTCTTGAACGCTTCTTCTGCGATAGACGTGACGCGGTATGTCTTGCCATCGACAGAGAAAGAATCGAGAATCGTCGTCTCTTTCCCTATAGAGTCATTGAACCCAGAGACGTACGCTATGCCAGTAGAAGCATCGTATTTGTAAATCACTCCCTTCCAAGGAAAGACGCCGGGCTCCGAGTAATACATCTCGGAGATGTTGCCCGTGAACGTCTTGCCTTTGTAGTTACTGATGATTTCAGCAAGAGTGATCTTATTGCCGTATCCATCGAAGAACTTCGTGGACTCCCCATTCGAGTCGCAGAACGCATCTTCGGCAATTTTTTCGAGCAAACTTTCTTTCGAATTTCCGAAGGTGACGGATGTCAGGCCGTCGCAGCCTCCGAACGCTTTCTCTCCGATGGTTTTGACCGAGTCGGGGATCGTTATCGAAGAAAGGTCTGTGCATCCAGAGAATGCCGACTCACCTATTGATGTCACCGAGCTTGGAATCGTGACTTTTGTCAGCGATGCGCGTCCACTGAATGCAGAATCATCAATGGCAGTGACATGGAATGTATAATGTCCGAGGGTTATTTCGCTGCAGATCGTCTTCTCGCCCGAGATGCCCGTGTCAGACCCTGTGACGTGTGCCGAATAATCTGACCCTCCTTCGTTCTTGAAAATCTTGTAAGTGACTCCGTCTATGGTCGTCGTGTCCACAACGACCATATGGGCTGTATCATCATTGTACGTGAACATCCAGCCATTAAACTTGTTGAGATTCTCTGTCGTAAAGTTGATGTCTGGGGCACCCAGAGCATCGAATGTCGTGTCTTTGTAATCTTCACCAGTCTTCGTGCCGAATATATGGTCGCCCACCGTTGCGATTCCTGTTCCGAACGTTATGGCCTTCAGATTGGTGCAGTTCACGAATGCCATATCTTTGATTTCCGTAACGGTGTCCGGGATATCGATCGAAGTCAGTTTGCATTTGCTGAACGCATATTGTCCGATGGTCGTGACAGTGGCAGGAATCTCATATGTGCCGCTTTCCTCCAGATCGATCCCGGCAGGGCATTGGATGAGAGTAGTCATGCCAATGTCGAAGAGGACACCACCATCAGAGTAGTAATTCTGGTTACCTTCATCTACAGATATGGCCGTCAGCGATTGGCAGTCTACGAAAGCGCAATCTCCGATCTTCGTGACGCTGGACGGAATGGTGATCGTCGTCAGACCGCTCCCCGCGAATGCATTGTCTCCGATGATTGTGACCGTGGCGGGAATCGTGATGGACGTCAGCGTTACGCACCCGGAGAATGCGCTATTGTTGATGGCGGTGACATTGAGCTCTTTGTGGCCGAAGGTTTTCGTGCTGCTGATTTCCACATCTCCTAACGTGGAACTGCTATCATATCCTGTAACGTGCACCGAATACGAGCCGTCACTGTCCTTGGTGATCTCGTAAACGACTCCGTTATCGGTCACCTTCTTCACAATGTTCATCTCGGTGATACTGCCCGTGAACATCCAGCCTTGGAATTCACCGACTTTGTCCTGACTGAAGGCGATGCCCTCGGATTTCAGAGTGTCGAATAGCGTGTCTGTGTATGACGGAGTCGAAGTCGTTTCATTCTTCGTTCCGAATACATTGCTGCCCACCGTTGCGATTTTTGTTCCGAACGTTACGCTTGTCAACTTGGTGCAGTTTATGAACGCCTCATCTCCGATGCTCGTGACGCTGTCCGAGATATCTACCGATGTCAGGCTGGTGCAGTTTTTGAACGCATAATGCTCGATGGTCTCGACCTTGTCGGGGATCGCATATGTTGTGCTGGTTTTCCCGGCAGGGTATTGGATGAGAACGGTCTGGTCCTTGTTGAAGAGGACCCCGTCTCCATTGTTATTGGAGTAATTCGTATTGCTTGCACTGACTTTTATCTCCGTCAGCGAGAGGCAATCCAGGAAAACGCAATCTCCGATGCTCTGGACGCTGGCCGGAATGGTGATCTTTTTCAGTCCGCTCTCGGCGAACGCGTAATCTCCGATGGTCGTGAGAGTGCTGCTTGTATTGAATTCAATCGTAGTCAGACCGGTGCATTTGTTGAACGCATAATCTCCGATTTCCTGGAGAGTGCTCGGAATGGTGATCTTTTTCAGTCCGCTCTCGGCGAACGCGTATTGTCCGATTTTCGTGACATTGGCCGAAATTACCAATCCATCCAGTGTGCCGCATTGGTAGAACGCCCGATCCCCGATGCTCCTGACCTGATTCCCGTTCAGCTTGACTTCATTCAGAATCTTGCATCCGTTGAAAGCAGAGTTCCCGATGTCAACGTAATCCTCTCCGCTATTGGATGCTATTGTCAGGGATTCCAAGCTTTCACAAACAGAGAATGCAAGAGCATCGATCGTTCTGACGGTGTACGGAATTGTGACCGATGTCAGACCGCTGCCGAAGAACGCCCTGTATCCGATAGTCTCAAGCGATGTTCCCTTATCATCATCGCTCGCGAAGGTCACACCGGTCATGCTCGTGCATTTGTCGAATGCAGAGTCTTCGAGTTCCACGACAGTGTATGGGATGGTGATTGGAGGCAAAGAGGTGCAGGATTTGAAGGCATATTCTCCGATATTCGTGACGCCGTCCGGAATGGTGATCTCAGTCAGGCTACTGCACTCACAGAACGCCTGGTTTCCGATCCTCGTGATGCCTCCAACGTCATCCGATTTGAACACAACTCCTGTTATACTTTTTCCCCATGGTGCAAACTTCCTATCGCCTGGACTTTCGTCATCGTAATCCCACATAGCTCCATGGCCGGTGATCGTGAGCACGTTGCTAGTGACACTCCATTCCAAATAATCTCCGCACTGTTTATCATCATTGGTACCTTCGACGCTGTCGTCCGGTTCAGCTAATGCGAAGGCTCCCACCGTCGCCATGACGATGAAGGAGATGATCAAAATCGCAGCAACGGGACGGCGATACCCCCCCCCCTCGGCCGGGCTCCGTTTCGGACTGGAACGGCTTTTCCCGTCCGTCTCCCCGTTTGATGTTCCGGGTCTGTTCATTGCAAACACGTCCTTCTGCCGGCAGACCGAGCAGATCTGATACCGCCGGCACCGCCTGTTGGCTTCACTGGTCGCGACTAAGACGCAGTAATATATATTATAGACAGTCCGGAGCCTCCGGAGATCCGACAGAATCTTGAATGCCGCCAAGAAAGGCCGCAGCCCCCCGAGACTGCCCGTAAGCGATAAGGTAAGGAAATGGCGCGCGGGAATCCCGCGCACCCAGTTTTTCTCACTGGAGGACGTTCTCGCTCTCCAGCTCTTCGAGGATCCTCTTCCTCAGGGCAGTGAACTCCGGCGAAGCGCGGTCCCTCGGCCTGGGCCAGTCGATGTTTATGACCTCCTTGATCTTCGCGGGGCGCTTGGTCAGCACCACTATCCTGTCGGACAGGTAGACCGCCTCGTCCACCGAGTGGGTGATGAAGATGATCGTCTGATCGGTCTTGTCGAGGATCTTCAGGAGCCCGGCCTGCATAAGGTTCCTGGTCTGGGCGTCCAGCGCCCCGAAGGGCTCGTCCATGAGGATGACGTCGGGATTGGTCACCAGGGCGCGGGCGATGGCCACGCGCTGCTTCATCCCTCCGGACAGCTCGTGTATCCTCGAATCGGCGAACTTCTCCAGCCCTACGATCTTCAGGTACTTGTCCGCCCTCTCCCTGCGCTCCTCCTTCGGGACCTTCGCGATCTCCAGTCCGAACTCCACGTTCTTCCTGACAGTCCTCCAGGGGAACAGGGCGAAGTCCTGGAACACGAACCCGCGGTCGGCGCCGGGGCCGGAGCATTCGCGGTCCCCGATGTAGATCGACCCCCCGGAAGGAGGTATCAGTCCCGCCAAGAGCCTCAGGATCGTGGTCTTCCCGCATCCGGAAGGCCCTACGATGGAGATCAGCTCCCCCTTGCGTATGTCGAGGGAGAAGTCCTCCAGCACCACGGTCTGGGACTCGTCGGTCACGTAGGTCTTCTGCAGGTTCCTTATGTGTATCTGGTCCTCCCCTTCCCTCACGTCGGCCGAGTCCTTGAAAGGCAGGTCATCGGTCGCCTGGGAGGTGGACACGCCTTGCTCGATATCGTCAGACATTTGACATCCCCATCCTCTTCATGATGGTCTTGTGCACGTACTCCGCCACGCCCGTCGTCAGCAGCCCGAGGACCGCTATCACGGCTATCGCGGCGAAGGCCCCGGGCCAGAACCCGGCCGTGGCCTGCTCCGAAAGGTAGAACCCTATGCCGCTCAGCTGCGGAGCGTAGAGCTCGGCGGCGACTATGCACATCCACCCTATCCCGAGCCCGACCTTGACTCCGTTCATAAGGTACGGGACGGCGCTGGGCACCATGACCTTGTAGAACACCTGCGCCGACGACGCCCCCATGGTGCGCGCCGCGTCCATCAGTTTCGAGTCGATCTTCTGCACTCCGAACACCACATTGGTCAGCAGAGGGAAGAATATCCCGACGAACACCACGAGCACGGGCCCGAGGGTGTAGTTGATCGCCAGGATGAATATCGGGGCCCATGCTATGGGCGCGATGGGCCTGAGCACCTCGATGACCGGGTTCGCGAACTCGCGGATGGCCTTCGAGTACCCGATGACCAGCCCCAGGGGGATCGACACCAGGAGGGCGAGGACGAATCCCTGCAGGAAGGTCTTCATGCTCGACCAGATGTAGTCCCAGATGGACTTCCCGGTCAGAGGGTCGCCGTTGGCGACAAGGTCTCTCAGAGCTTCCCAGGTGTCCGCCGGCGAAGGTATAGCCGTGGAGTTCGCCAGGACGGACACGTCCCACCAGGCGAAGACGAAGCAGACCAGGGACGTGACTGTGATGATCCCGGTCCTGAGCAGGCGATGATGCTTGTTGTTGTCATCGTAGGTCCAGTTGAATATGGTCGCCATCAGAACACCTCAGCTCGCGATGAGCTTCCCGTTGATCGCGATGATCGATATGGGCGGCGCTCCCATGAACCCGAAGTCGGCCTCCCCGTTCTGCAGGGATGTGGCCACTCCGACCCCGTTCGCCGCCGTTGTGGTCTTCACGGTGATGCCGTACTCGCTGAAGAACCCCTTCTCGATCCCGACATGGATGGCGATCTGGTGCACGTCTCCGGTGATGATCGCGACTGTCACGGTGGCGTTGCTGTACCCGGAGGCGCTCTTCTCGTAGGCCATGGCCTTCGACAGGTACGTGTCGTCGACGAACTTCTTGGCCAGGTCCTGCGAGCTGTTGAACCCCAGGTCCTTGAGGGGCACCCTCAGGGTCCCCGGGATGCTGTACAGGTTGTCGACCAGCTTCGCGACGTCGCTTTTCAGGCTCGTGAGCGGGGCCGCATCGGTATCGCCTGTCCCGTTCCCGCCGTATGTGTACACCACATTGGCCATGGCCTCTGCGAGGACCGTCTTGTCCATTCCGGTCTTTCTCTCGGCGATGTCCATGAGCGACTCGTAATCGGCAGAGGACCTGTCCGCCAGGGCCGCGTTCATCCACTTCACGGACTTGATGTAAGCCGCCAGGAACCTGACGGTCTCGTCCGAATGGGACGACATGTACTTGTGGGAGCCGCCTATGACGCAGCAGGCGTGCCCGGGATCGAAATCCCCGGTGGTCATCATGGGGTTGCACTTGCGGATGGTGTTCTGAAGGAGCGCATGGTACTGAGGCTCCCAGATGATCCCTCCGTCGATGTACTTGGTGGATTCGGCCTCGTAAGCCGCCGCGTTCGTGATCGTCGCCACATAGTACACGTTGTTCGAGGTCGAGGACGTGTCCGAGCCCTTGGTGTAAGGCGTGAACTTCAGGCCCATCCCCTGGACCAATGTCTGCAATTGGATGTGCTGGATGGATGTGGTGCCGGGAGTCCCGAAGACCTTGCCCCTCCAGCCGTCTGTTTTCATGACGACGTTCCCGCTGCTGTCCTTGACCGGCTTGCCGGCCGAATCGACCTCGATGAAGCTCCCTGCATCGTACTTGGCATCGATGTATATGCCCGACCCTTCCGTGTTGACACGGGCGATCAGGTCGATCTCCTTGTCGCTGTCCCCTTGGTTGTAGAACAGGATGAGGACCGATGAGGACAGCAGGAAGGCCACCACGATGGCTGCTGTGACTGCTACTTTCTTGTCCATGAAGATCACCGTCTTCCTGCTCCCGTTGAGCCTCCAGCGGTTATATAACCGTTTCAGGAAATATTATCCTTATTGTAATAACAACTTGAGCATGTTCAGGCGTTTGTAATCGCCTGAGCCGGAAAAGCGGAGGAACGGAGGGGGACGGCCCCCTCCTGGACGGTTTGGCCTTCAGATGTCCCTGAAGAGGGTGGCGTACTGCATCTTCTTCGCGCCGAAGTAGTCCCTGCAGTACTCTGCAGTGGATTCCGGAGGGAACTCCTTGCAGGAGAATACGTCGATGAACGCCCTGTCGGTGTCCTCGGCGAAGTGGCCTGCGATGCAGGAGGTCTCGATGAGCTGGATCAGGGAGTACCCCTCGACCTTGGGCTCGGCTCCGAACCTGACGGCGATGGGCTCGCCGTACCTCTTCATCTTGATGTGCTCAGCCAGATCGATGGCGAACTTCTTGATGTACTCGCCGTCGGAGATCTTCTTGTGGTCGCACTCGCCGAGATCTATGGCTATATGCAGTCCCCACTGCTTCTCATCATTGTATTTCCTGATGGACTCCTCGTCGGAGAGGAGGGGGCCCGAATATGGACTCATGCTATACATCTTTATCACCGCGGACCAGCCGCGGGGATTGCATCGACCTTCGGTATTTCAAATCGACCCTGCGGCTCCCGGCGTATTGTCTCGTGAGAGATAACATGCGTCTCCGAATGTCTCTCACGGGTCATCGCCCTGTCCGCGCCGCTCCGGCGCCGCACGGAAAACGATATGTCCGGTTCGGAGATTAAGGGGGCATGGGCTCGAAGGTATACTTCACGGACATGCACTGCGAGGCGGGCGACAGCCTGCTGATGAAGCTCGGGCGCGTGGCCCGCGCCGCGGGGATATGCAGCATAGACATGGAAAGGAGGTTCGTCGCCCTGAAGATGCACTTCGGGGAGCTGGGGAACCTGTCCTTCCTGAGGCCGAACTACGCCAAGGCCGTGGCGGACATCGTCAGGGAGAACGGAGGGATCCCCTTCCTGACAGACTGCAACACCCTGTACGCCGGGAAGAGGAAGAACGCTGTGGAGCACATGGACACCGCGAACCTGAACGGGTTCGGGCCCATGACCACAGGCTGCCAGATAATCATCGCCGACGGCCTGAAGGGGACCGACGACGTGGAGGTCCCGATCGGCGGGGAGTACGTGAAGGCCGCAAAGATCGGCAGGGCCATAGCGGACTCCGACGTCCTCATAACCCTGACCCATTTCAAATGCCACGAGCAGGCAGGCTACGGCGGGGCGCTGAAGAACCTGTCAATGGGATGCGGTTCCCGCCGCGGGAAGCTGGAGATGCACGCCGCCGGGAAGCCCAGCGTCGATGCGGAGAAGTGCAGGGGATGCAGGAAATGCGAGGAGTTCTGCGGGGCGGAGGCCATCTCTTTCGCAGACAGGAAGGCATCCATCGATCAAGAGCGCTGCGCAGGATGCGGGAGATGCATCGCGGTCTGCCCCTTCGACGCCATACAGCCTGTCTACGACGAGGCCGCAGATATCCTCAACTGCAAGATCGTGGAGTACGCCATGGCCGCCGTGAAGGGGAAGCCCCACTTCCATATCAGCCTGATCTGCGACGTGTCCCCGTTCTGCGACTGCCACGGCGAGAACGACGTGCCGATCGTCCCCAACGTGGGGATCCTGGCCTCATTCGACCCGGTGGCCCTGGACAGGGCGTGCATAGACCTGGTCCAGCAGCAGCCTGTCATCCCCGGGTCCCTCCTGGACAGGAACTGCGGCGGATGCAAGCCGGACGACGTGTTCGCTTGCGTCCAGCCGGCCACCAGATGGCAGAGCACCTTCGAGCACGCGGAGAAGATGGGCTTCGGCAGCGCCGATTACGAGATAGTGGAGGTGGCATGATGATGGACATACTGGCGACCGGGGTGTTCGAAGTGGTCATGATGCTGTGCTTCGCGGCGGCCTGGCCCTTCAACATCATGCGCCTGTACAGGTCCCGCACGGCCATAGGGACCAGCCTCCTGTTCATAGTGATCATCGAGGCCGGGTACATCTTCGGCATCCTGAACAAGATCGTCCGCAACGACATCAACTACGTGGTGGCGTTCTACGTCCTGGACATCGTCCTGGTGGGCATCGGCCTCGTGCTGTACTTCCGCAACAGGAAGATCGACATCGCGGAGGGAAGGGCGCCTCCCCGGAAAGAATAATCTCATATTCCCATCGGAATATCCAAACCCCTTTCCCTCGGCTTTCTTTATATATGATGAATAAACCCACCCTTCCCTCATGGATGCAGACCCCGGTTCCGTCAGGAGATTGAAAACCTACGCCATCCTGGCGTTCGCCATACTGGCCGCAGGATACTTCTTCGTGTACTTCCAGAGGCTGTCCGTCAGCATAGTCGGGACGGACATCGTCGCGGAGGTGGGGGGATCCGTGGGGATCCTCAGCTCGGTTTACTACTGGACCTACACCGCCATGCAGATCCCCAGCGGGCTCCTGGCCGACCGCATCGGCCCCAGGAGGTCCTGCGCCATGTTCCTGGCGATCGCTTCCGCGGGATCCTTCCTGACGTTCATGGGGCACAGCTTCGGGGCGATGGTCGTAGGCAAGATGATGATCGCCGCAGGGATGGCCGTGGTGTACATCCCGCTGATGAAGATCATATCCGTATGGTTCCCCAAGCAGGACTTCGCCGTGCTGACCGGCATAGTCATAGCCGTCGGGAACGTGGGGGCGGTGGCGGCCAGCGGGCCCCTGGGCCTCCTCGCCGACGCGGTCGGATGGAGGGGCGTGTTCCTCATCCTCGGAACGATAACCCTCGTGCTCTCGATCCTCTGCTATGCGGTGATCCGCGACCATCCCAAGGAGAGGGGGCTGCCCTCGGTGGAGGAGGTGGAGCATCAGCTCCGCGGAGCCCCGATAAAGGAGGACACCTCCCTGAGGATCCCCGTGCTGAAGGGGCTGAAGATAGTCTTCTCCGGAGGCAGGAGGTTCTGGACCTGCGCCCTCGCCTACTTCCTGATCTACGGGAGCATAATGACCTTCCAGGGCACCTGGGCGGTGACGTATTTCAACAGCGTCTATGACTTCGCCCTGTCCGCATCGTGGATGATGACCCTCCTGGGGATAGGGAAGATCGCCAGCACCCTCGTCATCGGCGCCATGGCCACCCGCGGGCTCATCCGCTCCAAGAGGAGGACGATGATCGCCGGAGCCGCGGCGTTCACCCTTGTGTGGATAATCATATGCGCCTTCGCCGGGAGGATCGACAGCTACGCGTTCTGGTCTGCGGTCAGCTTCCTGTTCGGGCTGTTCGGCGGCTTCATGACGCTGACGTTCACCCAGATAAGGGAATGGTATCCCACGGCCATATCCGGGACCGCAGTGTCCGGGGCCAACATATTCCTGTTCCTGGGAGCGAGCGTGTGCACCACCGTCTCCGGCATGATCGTCGGCAGGTCCTACACGCTGGAGAACTTCTCCGTGCTGTGGACGCTCATGGCCGTGCTCTCGGCGGCCGCCGTGGCCCTGCTGGTCCTCTCCGTGGAGAAGAGGGAGGACCAGGACCCGTTCGGGCTGGAAGAGGTGGAGGCTTTCCGGCAGGCCGGGAGATGAGCCTGGAGCCATGGGACAGAACGTCCCGGAACAGGATGCGGCTTCCGTACGACCACCGCCATCACTTAAATCCAATGACCTGCTTAACGCCGTCCGATGGAAACCTTAGAGCAGTTGATTTCCAAAGCCGAAGCGGGTGACGTGCAGTCCTGCTTCGAGCTTGGTCAGAGGTTTGCGATCGGAGAGGGCGTCGAGGCAGACGATTCCAAGGCCATGGAATGGTACCTCCGCGCCGCCAAGGCGGGGCACCCGCTGGCGGCGTTCGTGGTGGGCACCTGCATGTCCAACGGGATCGCGGGGGCCGAGGACGCTTCCGAGGGGGCCATGTGGCTTTTCCGCTCGGCACTGAAAGGTGATCTCGACGCATTCGGGACCCTGATCGACCGTTACCAAGCGCACGAAACGCCTGACGACGGTTCAGTATACGAATATTTCAGCTCAAGAGCCGGCGACGGCGACCCCGATGCGGAGTTCGTCCTCGGAAGGCTCAAGGAGCTGGCCGTCGGAACGGATTTCGACCCCGCGACCGCCTTCAAGCTCTACAGCAAAGCGGCGGAATCGGGCCACGTGTACGCCGCTTACAGGGAGGCGCTCTGCCTCCTGAACGGGACGGGCACCGGGCGCGACCGCGCAAAGGGAATCGAGATGCTCAGGAAGCTATCCGACGAGGGGTTCGACCCCGCTTCGGTGTCCCTCGGAGAATGCTACGAGTACGGCACCGGCACCGCAAGGGACCAGGCGGCGGCCTTCGCCCTCTACCGGGACATGGCGGACAGGGGCTCCCCCGCAGGGATGTACAACCTGGGAAGGTGCTACATGGACGGCATCGGGACCGAGAGGGACCGGAACTACGCCTACGCCTGGTACTGCGCGGCAGCGGGCAGGGGCAGCAGGGACGGCATCTACGGGATTGCCAGATGCTACCTCGGCGGGATAGGCGTGGACAAGAACAAGGACAAAGGGGTGGAGCTCCTGCACCAGGCCGCGTACCTGGGCCAGACCGACGCCATGATCATGCTCGGGCAGCTCTACGCCAAGGGCAAGCAGGTGAAGAAGAACAGCCAGGAGTCCGCCCTGTGGTTCAAGAGGGCCGCAGACATGGGAGACGGCTATGCGCAGCTGGTCACCGGAGACAACTACGCCAAGGGCTCCGGGCTCAGGAAGGACAGCAAGTCCGCCCTGCGGTACTACCTGATGTCCGCCGCCAACGGCAACTCCATCGGATGCTTCAACGTCGGGACCGCCTACTCCCTCGGAAAAGGGGTCAGGAAAGACGACACCCAAGCCTTCGCCTGGCTGAACAGGTCCGCAGAGGACAACTACATGAAGGCGCAGTTCGCGATCGCGGAGGCGTACTCCAAAGGCCGCGGGGTCGCCAAGGATTCCGGCAAAGCGTTCCAGATGCACCTGAAGCTGGCCGAGAACGGGTTCGGTAAATCCCAATATCACGTTGCGTACAGCTACTTCGAGGGCGACGGCGTGAAGAAGAACCCCGCCGAGGCGTTCAAGTGGTTCTCCGCAGGCGCCGAGAACGACAACGCCATCTGCCAGTACTACGCCGGGTACTGCCTGTCCAACGGGATCGGGACCGAGAAGGACGAGGCCGAGGCCCTCAAGTGGTACAGGCGCGCCGCCGAGCTCGGGCACATCCTGTCCAGGCAGATCGTCGAGGAGGCCACCGGCGAGAAGATCGTCTACAAGGCCGACGAGTCCCCCTTCGACAGCTACCTCAAGGCCGCGGAGTCCGGAGACAAGGACGCCATGTTCATCGTCGGACGCTGCTACCTGGACGGAGTCGGCGTCGCGGCGGACAAGGACGTCGCGATGGACTGGCTGAAGAAGTCGGCATCCCTGGGCAACGGGGCCGCCGAGAGGCTGATCCAGGCCCAGATGAAGAACTGAGCCGGCCGGCGGTCGAACCGCCGGCCCCCCTCCCGCACCGTCGGTGCACGGGATCGAAACGCATTACCCTGCCTTTTCCCGATCCTCTGTCAAGAAGCGCGTCCCCTTGTCCCGGAGCCGCTCGTTCCTCACAGGCCGGTGCGCCGCCTTCCGGCATCCGTTCTCCTTCGCCCGGTCTGACGATGACAGGCTGTTGAAGAACCGAAACATCTTTTAACCGATGACCAGTTGGATTATACATCCAATGGTCGGCAAATGACATTTTCTGCATCAGACAAGGTCGTTCCGGCCGCGGACGTGATTCGAATGGACATTGCTAGAAATTCTAAGACGGGACGCAAGGCGCGGAGCGCTGCCCCGCCCCTATTTAAACAGATTCGGGCCGGGGGGGGGGGTGCGGCCATCTTCGCCCGCCCGGCCGGCATGATCTGCTTCT
>CAVICI010000059.1:0-11643 GCA_963640995.1 Dialister hominis
CAGGCTCGCTGAAATGAGAGAAGCCGCGCCTCCCGGCATCTGGAGCAGATGTATAACTGGTCCAAACCCAGATTCGGCCTTAGCAGACCCCTTCGAAAGCTGTCTCCGCCCCATTCCCAGCCCCCTGTCTTGCCTGCCACAGTTCAATTCACGCTTTCGCTCCGCCTGGGCTCCTCGCTCCCTTCCCTCGATCTCCCCCTCGAGGTCCATGTAAAGCTTCTCCAGCCTGCCCTTCGTCTCGTCATCGGGCTCCCACATCCCCCTTCCGACAGCCTCCAGAAGCCAAGAGACAGTCTCGTGCATCGCATAGGGATTGGCGTCCCTCAGCCATTCCGAGTTCTCCTTGTCGAACAGGAACCTCTCGGCGATCCCCTGGTACATCCACGGATCGATTATCCCCGATGTGGCGTCCCAAGCGAACACGTACTCGGCCAGGTTGGATATCTCCTCCGCGCCCCTGAAGCCGTGCGGCTTCAGCCCCTCGATCCATTTCGGGTTCAGGACCTTGCTGCGGAAGATGTACCTCCCCTCTTCGCCGATGGACCTCAGCTTCGGGTCCGAAGTGTCTGCCGAGCACCCTATGACCGACACGGGCATCCTCCCCGCCACAGACACCACGGCCGCGTTCAGTCCTCCCAGGTCGTTGTACACGTCGTCGTTGTCAAGCATGTCGTACTCTCTGGAAGCGCTGTTCTTCACCGTCGCTTCCATGGACTCCAGCCTGCGCCTGAAGGCCTCCGGCCTGCGGGCACCTTTCCTGCCTCCGCCGTAGGCGTATTCCCCGTAGCTCCTGTAGATCGCCCCGATGTCGGACGCGTCCTTCCAGTCCGACGTCCTTATCAGGATGTTCGTCCCCGACCCATATGTTCCGGGGGCGTCCCCGAACACCCTTATCATCGCATCCTCCCTGGCCTTGTCCTCCGGGATTCCCTCGGATATGGCCTTCACCACATCCGCTCTCACATTGGCCCTCAGAAAGTTATCCTCGTCCTTCTCGTCCAAAGACGCGATCGTCCTGACCCCGCCGTCGATCATCTCGACGATGTTCGGGAACGTGTCCCTGAACAGCCCGCTTATCCTCAGGGTCACGTCCACCCTGGGCCTTCCCAGCTCCGATATCGGGATGACCTCCAGTTCCTTCACCCTCCCGGCAGGCCCGGTCCACACCGGGCGCAGGCCCATCAGCCACAGGATGTAGGCGATGTCGTCCCCTCCGGTCTTCATGGTGTCCGTAGCCCACACGACCATCCCCACGCTCTTGGGATACGTTCCTTTCTCGTCCAGGTAACGGTCCAGCATCTGGTCGGCCATCCTCTTGCCCACTTCCCAGCTGGAATGCCACGGGATCGAATCGGGATCGAGGGAGTAGAAGTTCCTGCCCGTGGGCAGGAGCTGGGCCCTGCCCCTGGTGGGGCAGCCGGACGGCCCCGGCTCGATGTACTTCCCCTGCAATGCGGTCATAACGCTGCCGATCTCGTCTCCCATCCTGCAGATGGCCGGGTGCAGCGTGCCGCACACAAAGGCCACCGCCGACGCGATGTTCCCGCCGCCAGGCGGGAACATCCTTTCGGCGATGGCCAATGACCTGTCCATGTCGTAACCGGCGTCGTGCATCGCCGATATCAGAGAATCTGTGTCCTCCTCGATTGAGTCTAGGATCATGCCGTTCGGCATCCCCGAAACGGGGTCGATTGCGGAAGCGCTGTCCAGCAGATCGTTGACCTTGTACCCGCGATACGAAGCGATCGCCCCTCTCAGCGACGGAACGTCCCCGTTGTCCAGGCGGGTCAAAGAATAGATCATCTCCTTCATCCGGCCCCCTTCGGGGACCTTCCCGAGGGTGTGCAGCCCGTCCTTGATCAGGTTCTGCTTCAGATCTGTCACGTAATCGTAGATGTCGTCTGTCCTGGAGGCAAGCTCCTCGTCGGTGCAGTCCGGGGAGATGCTCAGGTCGCTCCCCAGCTCCATCTCCCTGACCTTCGACCTGAGCTCCTGCAGCATCAGCCCTTTCTTGTCCTCCTGCAGCTGCGAGCCCGCGCCCATGTACCCCTGGAGGATCCCCTCCAGCTCTTCCAGGTCGTCGTAGCTCCCGGACCTTGCCATCGCAGGGATCATATGGTCCACTATCACGGCCGCCGCCCTCCTCTTGGCCTGGGTCCCCTCTCCGGGGTTGCCTATGATGTAAGGATAGATGTCCGGAATCGAATCCAAGACGTAATCGGGACAGCATTCCGACGACATAGCCACGCTCTTCCCCGGAAGCCACTCCAGCGTCCCGTGGGTGCCCATATGGATGACCGCGTCCGCCCCAAAGGTGCATCTCAGCCAGCGGTAGAACGCCAGGTACTGATGCGGCATCACTATGTTCGGATCGTGGTAGTCCGATTGGCTGTCCCTGCCCCTGTCCGGCTGGAAGCTCACGACAACGTTCCCGAACGCCGCGCCCGGGATCACGATATCTTTACCAACGGTGCAAAGGTCCCCGGGAGGCTCTCCCCAGCCCTCGACGATCCTCTCGCGGGCTGCCGAAGGCAGCCCCGAGAGCCATCCTTCATAACATTCGAGATGCACGAGGTCCAGCGCCCTCCTGCGGATTTCCCCCTCGGAGCTCCAGTCCAGGTCGTTGGTGACGCCTGCCAGCAGGATCTCCGCCAGCTCCCGGGACGTCTCCGGGATCCTGTCCCCCACATCGTATCCGTCGTCCCTCATCCTGTGCAGGAGGTCTACGACGCTCTGAAATGTGTCCAATCCCGACGCCCCTCCCGCGTTGGCGGTCTTGGGAGGGTACATGTAGAGCAGGACGGCGACCTTCCTCTTGCTGTTCTCCTTCTTCCTGAGCTTCGCCCAGTTCACCGCCAGGTCCGCCGTCCTTCCGGGGCGGTCCTCCAGCGGCTCTGCCATGTACGCCCCCTCCGGATCCTTCTCGGTGCTAGCGCATGCCACTGATATGATCTGCCCGTCGAACTCCGGATGGACTATGTCGTAAGCGATCTCCGAAGCCGTCAGCCCGTTGATATCCGCCTTCCACTTCTCCGCCGAGCGGAAGGACGTCATCGACTGTATCACAGGCACCCCGTACTCCAGGAAGAAGTTGTCATCGGACACCTGCTCCCCCTCTCCAGGATTGGCCACGAGCACCTGGGAGAAGCTCATCAGCTCTATTATCGAGTCCAGGACGGGCTCCCCGTCCCTCGTCAGGTCCTCTCTCAATATAGCTGCGGTCCCCTTGGCTCCGGGCACCTTCCCCTCGGAGGCGTACATGAACAATGGAACAGCGTTGGCCCCCCTTGACTCCACTTCCCTTATCAGCGCATCCACGTGATGCGTGTTGCCGGAGACCCATTGGCTCTGGTAGAAGAATATGCCCACCGTGGGCCTGGACAGGTCCAGGGAGTCTATGTAGCGCGATATATCGATATCCTCCAGGCCGGGACGGTATATCCCCTGCGGAGGATTATGGCGCGGCGCGGGGACCTCTATGTCCAGACGGTCGAGCTCCCTCAGCCCCCACTTCATCAGCGCGGCGAAGTTCTCGTCGCCGCCAAGCCTGAGGCAGTCCCCGCACAGCCGGTACCCCTCTTCGGAGCTCGTGAACATCCAACGGTAAGCGTCCGTCACCGCCTGCTCGGTGCACTCCAGCATCGCGCAGATGTTGTAATCTTTAAGGACCTTCTCCAGACGGTCGAACTTCCTGAAGTACGAGGTGTCCCCATGGACCTTCAATGTCACCAGGTCCGCGGAAGCGACGATCTTCAGAGCATCCGCCAGCATGACCGGGTCCGCGTCCAGGTCGGCGGCGTCCCAGCAATGGAAATCCAGATCGAAGCCTTCCGCCCGGACCTTCCGGACGGCGCCGTTCATCATATGGCTGTCCTTGGTCCCGACGGAGATGTGGACGAGCTTCATCCTCACCACACCGACTTCTTCCTCTGCATGTAAAGGAAGTACAGGAACAGGGGGCTGCCGATGAGCGCCGTGATCACTCCCACCGGGAGGACGGTGGGAAGCATGCGCACCAGGCAATCGGATCCGACCACCATCAGCGCTCCGATCAGCGCGGACGCGGGGATCAGCGCCTTGGCGTTGCTCCCGACGAACAGCCTCGCTATATGGGGCGCGACAAGCCCCACGAACCCGATGGTCCCGGTGAAGCACACCGCCACCGCGGTTGCCACGGAAATGGTCACCAGGCACGCGATCCTCACGCGGACGGGGCTCTCGCCTAAGCTGATGGCTTCCTTGTCCCCCAATGCGATGACGTTTATCCTGTTGGACATCAGGAACATGACGGCGACCGTCAGCGCGGACGCCGCGATCAGCGGCCCCACCGCCGTCCATCCGGCCGGAGTCAGAGTGCCGAGGCTCCACTCGTAGATCTCCTGGAGGTCCTCTTCGGTGGCGTTGAACTTCAGGAACGTGGTGAAGGCGTTGAACAGGTACATCACGGCGATCCCGATTAAGATCATCATGGTGGACGATGTCTTCTTGAACGTGGACACCGCGACGATGGCGAACGCCGGTATCAGGGAGAACGCGAACGCGTTCGCGATCTGCCCGGGATAGCCGTCCAGGAAGGGCAGGATGCAGACGCCCGAGATTATGTAGACGGTGACCCCGAACAATGCGGCGGACGAGATCCCGATCGTGTACGGATCAGTCAGGGGGTTGCGGGTGATGCTCTGCATCACCGCCCCAGACACTGCCAGGACGATCCCGACGCAGACGCCGCATATCGTCCTCGGGGCGTTGTCGTTCACCACGACGTAGTCTGTCCACCAGGCGAGGTAGTCCTCGGCCCTGGACGGGACGTTGCCCGTCAGGTGGTTCCAGACCACCTGCAGCGCCTGGACGAAGGAAATGTCTATGCGGCTTATCGACAGCGAGAGCACGCAGACAAAGAAGATCAGCAGGGCCAGAGCCGCAGAATAGAGGAACCGCTTCCTTCCCGCGGCGCGGTACTTCCGGATCCCGTCCCTGACGAAGCCGGAGGCCATCGCCACACACCTCTCTTCTGCCTTATGATCAGATAAAGGAATATGGGCGCGCCGATGAGCGAGGTCACCACTCCCACGGGGATGGTCGCTGAGACATCTATGGCACGCGACACGATGTCGCATCCGAGCAGGAACGCCCCGCCCACCGCCGCGGACGCGGGTATGACGAAGCGATAGTCTGACCCGATCAGCATCCTGACCATGTGAGGGACGATGAGCCCCACGAACGCGATGATCCCGACGAAGCTGATCACGGACGCGGCCATGAAGGACAGCACCATGAGGCATACCAGCCTCAGCTTCTCGCTGTCCAGCCCCAGGGCCCTGGCGTCCTTGTCGTCCAGGGACATCAGGTTGAGCTTGTTGGACAGGACCATGAGGACAGCCGTGCCGGCCGCGCACGCGGCGAGCACGAAGGGCACGCTATCCCACGAGAGGTCGCCGAGGTTCCCCACCTGCCAGCGGTACACCATCGAGAGCGTCCCTGAATCCGTGGAAACGAGCAGCAGGGTGGTGAGCGAGCTGAAAAGATACGACACGGCGGTCCCCGCCAGGATCAGCGTCGCAGGGGAACGGTTCAGGAACGGCGCCATGGTGTAGATCATCAGCACCGGGATCATCGCGAAGATCA
This sequence comes from Dialister hominis, assembly GCA_963640995.1. Classification (GTDB taxonomy): domain Archaea; phylum Thermoplasmatota; class Thermoplasmata; order Methanomassiliicoccales; family Methanomethylophilaceae; genus Methanoprimaticola. The sequence continues at coordinate 5,626 of CAVICI010000059.1, forward strand.
TCGAGTTGAGGACCGTCCCGTACCCGTCTATGCCCGCCTCTCCGGCGACGAACCCCAGCACCATGGCCAACGCGACCCCGAGCATCGCTCCTGAGGATATCCCTGTGGTGTACGGGTCGGCCAGGGGGTTCTTCATGACGCTCTGCATCGCCGCCCCCGCGACGGCCAGCCCTGCGCCGGCCACCAGCGCGAATATCGCGCGCGGGACGCGGTAGTTCCACACGATGTTGTCGTCGAACCATATCTCGTACTGCGTCGCCTTGTCGTATGTCGCTCCTTTCAGATGGTCTATGAACAGCGTGTAGACCTCCGTCACCGAGAGGCTGCGAGTTCCCACGGCCAGGGAGACGAAGAACATGGCGATCATGGCCGCGGCGAAGACCAGGATGAACAGCAGCCTCCTGGCAGTGTACCTGCCGTAAGCCTCCTTCATCGAGTCCTTCCCGGTCATGCGGCGCCCTTCGATGCAGAAATAGCCGGGGCGGAGCCCCGGCGGAAAGGTTTCAGGCGAACGTCTCAGGGGTCACCAGGAAGGTCATCTTGGAGATGTCGAAGTCCAAGGTGTAGAGCTTGTTGACCATCTGCTGGTGGTGCCTGTCGACGGTGTGGACATCCACGAGGTCGGGATGCATGGCGGCCGCGGCATAGGCGATCCTGAGAGCCACGGGGACGGTCCCGGAGATCATGAACTGCCCGTCGTCTGCGTGCTGCCAGGTGGAGTACGCGGCGGTGTAGGTCTTGAAGTTCTCCTTGATCGTGTCGATGTCCTGGTCGTATCCCAGGGCGGTCCTGATGTGGATGACGTACTCGCAGTCGCTGGTGTTGAACTCGGGGTGGTCGGCCACCTTCACGGACGCGGAACCGCCGAAGTCGACGTTGGACGCTCCGAAGACGGCTCCCGCCTTCACGAGGGTGTCGGTGTAGTCGGACTCTCCGGAGGAGAGATACCCGGTCATGCTGGAGGCGACGGCCTTGACGGGGGCCGCGTCCTTGATGGCGTTCTCGACGTAGTCCATGACACCGAAGCTCATGTCCAGGTACTGGACGGCCTGGCTGACGGTCTGGAAGAGCAGCCCGATCAGGAGGGCGGAGTGCGTCATGACATCCCTGTCGATGGAAGCGGCCGCGACGCGGATCACGTCGATGCCCGCGTCCCTGAAGGCGGACTCGTTGGTTAGGTACGTTCTATTCCAGTCGCTGATGACGGCGGTGACGTTCTGCTCGGCGATGACGTCCGAGGAGCCGGCCTTGCCGTCCTCGAAGGTGATGGTCGTGGAGGACTTCCCCAGCCTGACGACCTTGTCGGTGTTCAGGTAGGAGTCGGAGAACAGCCCCGTGTCCAGGCTGGAGTAGGAGGCGCCCTTGACCTGGTCGACGATGCCAAGGCAGTAGAGCAGCATGGCGGTGTTGGAGGAAGCGGTGATGATCACGGACTTCACGGGGAACTGGGTGGAGACGATCTCCTCGTCCATGGTCCCGTCGCCGTCCGCGTCGTGGTAGTTCACATGCCAGACAGTGGTGCTCTGTCCGGTCGCGATCTTCTTGGCGTTGTCGACGTCCTTCTGGTCCAGGACGCCGTCCTTCCAGGCATCGGCCAGAGGGTACTCGGCCGCGGTCTTCTTCTCGTCGACGAGCTTCTGGATCAGATCCACGTCGTCCTGGTTGATGTACCTGTCCCCGTTGATGTTCCCGTACACCTTCAGCTCCGCATCCGCGAGGTCCGAGACGGGGTCGTTGGACTTGTCCTTGTTGTTCTTCACCGCATACACGCCGACAGAGGCTACCACGAGGATGGCCACGACGGCGACTGCGATCAGCGTTTTCTTATCCATTGTATCACACCTTGACCAGGCCCTCGGCCTCTGCCGAGTCCCGGCCGCAAGAATCCTGGCATGGCTCCGCAGAGCACACCGCGGCGCCGGGCAGGGGCGCGCAATCGTCCGCGGAGTCGTCCTCCAGGACGATGTACGGCCTCCCGTTGTCGTCGATGATCCTGCTCTCCACGCCGTAGACGCGCCTGATGTTGTCGACGGTCAGGACCTCGGCCGGGGAACCGACCGCGAATATCCTCCCTTCGTGCATCATCACGACGTTGTCCGAGTAGCGCGCGGCGATGTTGAGGTCGTGGCTGATCATGACCACGAGTATCCCCTCTGTGTGGGAGATCTCCCTCAGCATGCGCGAAATCGCCAGCTGGTGCTTTATATCCAGGTTGGAGGTGGGCTCGTCGAGCAGCAGGACCGAAGGGCTCTGGACGAGCCCCCTGGCCAGCATGACCTTCTGGTGCTGCCCTGCGGACAGCTCGTTGAAGTAGCGCATGGCCAGGTCCTGGATCTCCAGGCGCTCCAGCACCTCGAAGACCGCCTCCAGGTCCTCGTCGGTGGTCTTCCATCCCGCATGGGGATGCCGTCCGAGGAGGACGGTGTCGACCACTGTCAGAGGAAAGGTGTCCGAAGAAGAGTACGGGACATAGCCGACGAGCCGGGCCACCTCTTTCAGGGAGTACTCGGCGACGTCGCGGCCGTCCAGGAGGACCCTGCCCTCGGTGGGGGACAGGATCTTGTTGATGCAATGGATCAGCGTGGACTTCCCCACCCCGTTGGGGCCGAGGATGGACACGACCTGGGCGCCTTCCATCGTCAGGTCTATGCCTTCGAGGACCGGCGTGCTGCCGTACCCGAATGACAGGCCTTCTATCTCGACTTTCATCGGAACTACCTTGGATTAATGCTCCAACTGATTGGATTGGCCGTCCGATTACAGCCATCCCAAATAAACGTTGTCTATGCAGGATTATACCTCTACGGAAGATACATGCAACCGGGCGGGAATCTCCGAGCATCAGCCGATGGCCGCCCTGACGCTCTCGGCCAGACGGTCGGCGTTCAGGTCCTCCAGCCGGAAGTAGGTGCCCCCCAGCTCCATAGCCAGCTTCTCGGCGTTGTCGAAACGGACATGCCCTGCGCTGGCATCGATCACGATCCACTTGGCCTGCGGGATCGCCATGTCCGCGGCCAGCTTCCTGGCCTCCTCGTTCGCATCGGAGCCTTCCCTCAGGGGGACGTTCGCCCTGCCGTCCGTTATGAGCACTATGTAGCACGCCTCGCCGGGATGGGACCTGGAATATGACGTCATGAAATCGCCTGCAGCGGCCAGGGCCTCCCCCAGCGGGGTCTTCCCGCCCGTCGACAGCTCCTGCAGCTTGCGGTAGCTGTACTCCACCGATTTCGTCGGGGGCAGTATCAGCTCGGCGGAGTCCCGCCTGAAGGCCATCAGGCTTATCCTGTCCCTCTTCACGTAGCTGTCCCGGAGCATCGAGAGCACCGCGCCCTTCACGGCGGCCATCCTCTTCCTGACGCCCAGCGACCCGCTGGCGTCCACCAGGAACATTATGGTGCATCCGGACCTCCTCTCCCTGACCTTCTGCCTGATGTCCTGGGGCTCGATCGCTATCGACAGGTTGCCGTGCTCCCTCCCCTTCTGGTACGGGGCGGCCGCGCGGACAGTCGCATCGAAAGCTATGTCCGCCGCCTTGCCGTCGGGCTGCCTGGACCTTGCATAGCGCCCGGTGGAATCAGCGCTCTCGGCCATGGCCCTCCTGCCCTTGCGGCTGGAGGTCCTGCGGACGATGCGGCCCTTCTCGTCCAGATAGTCTATGACCCTGAACTGCTCCCCGATCTCGAACATCATCTCGTCCAGCATCTGCCTGATGTCGGGCATGCCGGGATCCTCAGGAGGCTCCTGAGGAGGCTCCGGAGGGCTGTTCCCTTCGGCTGAGTTGGATGTATCCTCCGTGCGATTATCTTCCCTATCTTGGTCCTGCCGAGGATCGTCTGGCTTGTCACTCTCATCGTTCTGAGGCTCTTTCTGCTCCTGCTGCTCCCGAGGAGTCTCGGGGACGTAGTTCCTGCGGTGCGCCAAGCAGATCATCGCCGCTTCTTCCAGGTCCTTCCTCATGACCTCGTCGCGGCCGTTCAGGGCCGCGATGGCCATGGAGGCGTTCGCAAGCGCCAGGTCTCCGCGGAACCCGTCCGCCAGGACCTTCCCGGACAGCTCCACCGCCACTCCGAGGAGGTCGTCCGATATCATCGCCAGCGGGAGGATGGCCTTCGCGCGCTCGATCATCGACCTTGCATCGTCCTCTTCGGAACGGTACATCTCCCTGAACCCTTCCGGGTCGTCCTGGTATGCGGAGGCCCTGCGGAGGACCTCCAGCCTGCCGCCTTCGTCGTCCAGGGGATCGGAGTAGGCGCACAGGTCGAACCTGTCCAGCATGTGCGAGCTCATGTCGGAGCCGGAGGGGTCCATAGTGGCGATCATGAGCGTGTCCACGCCGTACTCGGCAGAGATGCCCTCCCTCTCGAGCACCACCCTGCCGGACATGACGCAGTCCAGGAGCGAGGCCAGGACCCTCTGGTCCATCAGATTGACGTCGTCGACGTAGAGAATGTTCCCGTCGGCACGCGAAAGGAGACCTTTCTGCATCACGGGCCTGCCCTCGCGGATGGTGGCGTCCACGTCCATCCCTCCGAAGAGCTGCTCCTCGGCGACGCTGACAGGCACGTTGACCACCTTCTTCCCCGAGAGCGGCCCCGCCGCCCTCGCCAGGACAGTCTTCGCGGACCCGGGTCCGCCTCTTATCAGCACCGTGCGCAGATTGGGGCTCACCAGAGCGCAGCATATGGCTCTCTTGGCATCGTCCATCCCGCAGACGGCGGAGAACGGGAAGCCGGGGCTCATATCGATTGGAGGCATCTCTCGAGCTCCTCGGCATCGAAGGCCTCCTCCTCGAAGGGGCGCCTCCTCATGCGATGGGACAGGACCAGAGCGGCCACGTCGCGGATGTCGTCCCTGGTGGCCTCGGTCCTCCCGTCAAGGGCGGCGTTGGCCTTGGCGGCCTTCATCATGGTGATGTCCGCCCTGTGGCCGTCGATCCCGAAACCGGTTGTCACCGCAACCACCGCCCTCAGGACATCGTCGCCGGCGGCGACCTTCGGGAGGATCCTCCTGGCCTCGGAGATGCGCCTGCGCATCTCCTCCGTCTCCTTCCTGACGCTCTCGGCGTACGCCTTCGGATCCGCATCGAACGCGAGGCGCCTGCGGACCACCTCCATCCTCTGCTCCATGTCCCTGTCCCCTTTGACATCCACGGACAGCCCGAACCTGTCCAGCAGCTGGGGCCTCAGCTCCCCCTCCTCGGGGTTCATGGTCCCGACGAGCACGAACCGGGACGGATGGGAGAACGACACCCCCTCCCTCTCCACATAGTTCACTCCCATGGCCGCGGAGTCCAGGAGCAGGTCGACGATGTGGTCGTCCAAGAGGTTGACCTCGTCCACGTACAGGAGATTGCCGTTGGCCTGAGCCAGCACCCCCGGCTCGAACCTCTTCTCCCCCGTCTTCAGGACGTGCTCTATGTCCAGCGTCCCGGCCACGCGGTCCTCGGTGGCGCTCAGGGGGAGCTCGACGACCTTCATCTGCTCCTCCCCGACGGGCAGGAGCTCCCCGCTGCGGAGCTTCTCCGTGCAGGAAGGGCACATCATGTCGGGACGGCCCGGATCGCAATGGAAAGGGCATCCGCTGACGGCCGTGCGGGAAGGGAGCACCTGGGCCAGCGACCTCACGGCTGTGGACTTGGCGGTCCCCTTCTCCCCCTTGATCAGAGCGCCGCCTATGCTCGGGTCCACGACGTTCAACAGCAGCGCGCGCTTCATCCCTTCCTGTCCGACGATGGACACGAACGGGAACAACATCCTCTCCATGGGTGCACCTCCGATCGCCCAGGGCCTCCGGCAGAAGGGCCCTGTTCGCTGACCTGCGGACACGCTTAGTGAATATTTGGACGTTGGCATATCCATCCGACCGGCTCCGGATGCATGCCGGAGACGGGTCGCAGTGGAAACAGGGGTCGTAGAGCATGGCCAGACGTCCCGGCCTTGTAGTTATATCCAGGCCCGATTTCGGCAAATCGCATATGTACTAGCAGTTTCATCCTAAAAATCAACGGTTTCGGGCCTG
>CAVICI010000060.1:0-11354 GCA_963640995.1 Dialister hominis
GATGGCAGGGTTCGACTACAGTCTGGTGGATGAAGCTGTCAACAGGATCGTTGAGAAGTTCTGTCCGCAGAAAGTGATCATCTTCGGTTCGGTGGCCAAGAAGGCCGCTGACGAGTTCAGCAATCTGGACATCTTGGTGGTGATGGAATCGGACATGGAACCTTTCCAGAGGGCAGTGCCGATCTATCTTGCTGTCGCCGACCTTCGGATTCCGAAAGACATCATAGTCTTGACTCCAGGGGAATTCGCCGAGAATCAAGAGGACGAATGTTCGTTCGTCAGCGAAATAGTGCGGACAGGGATCATTGCGTACGAGGCGCGGTCGTGCAAAGCTAGACGAACGTCAGCGCATGGGATTGGAGAACAGAACACGCGACGACCGATAGGCTAAATAAAGGGGACTTTTATCGGAAGGCCATCGGAAGTGGAAACAATGGCTGACAATGCACCGCTTGAAAGCCCGGATGAGGATGTAACGCGCGTACGTCTTCCCAATATCAAGGAAGCTGAGATGTTCGGCATAGCGGACCAGCTGCTCGGCGCTTCCAAGATCAAGGTCATGTGCGAGGACGGGGTCTCCCGCGTCGGTCGCATCCCGGGCAAGATCAAGAAGAGAATGTGGATAAGGGAAGGAGACCTGCTGATCATCTCGGTATGGGACTTCCAGCCCGACAAATGCGATGTGAAGTTCAGGTACACCAAGACCCAGGCCATCAACCTCAGCAAGAGGGGCAAGGTCCCGAAGAACCTGGACATATTCTGAAATGGAGATCCGCATGTCCTCCTACGAGGAGGCGTACGCATACCTCGAGAGGCATGTGGACGCCCTGAAGACCAACCGCACCGGCGACGAGAGGCAGACCGATGCGGAGGTGTTCGACAAGAAGACCCTCCTGACGATCTACGACCTGATGACCTCCGGGTACATCGACCAGATCCATTACCCCATCTCCACGGGGAAGGAGGGCAACGTCTTCTACGCCACCGACGAGGACGGCGAGGCCGTCGCTCTGAAGATATTCCGCACGTCCACGTCGACGTTCAAGAGAGTCTCCAAGTACGTCGAGGGCGACCCGAGGTTCAAAGGGGTCACCGGCAGCAGATGGAAGATGATCTACGCATGGGTGAACAAGGAGTTCCGCAACCTCATGAGGTACAGCGAGGCAGGGATCCCCGTGCCCGAGCCGATCACCTTCGCCCAGAACTGCCTGCTCATGGAGTACATCGGCGACGAGTCCGGGCCCGCGCCCCAGCTGAAGGATGTCGTCCTGGAAGACCCCACAGACACCTACGACGAAGTGGTGTCCTTCATAATCGACGGATGGAAGGACGCCCATCTGGTCCACGGGGACCTGAGCGAGTACAACATCCTGATGCAGGACGGCCAGCCCATCATGATCGACGTGGGCCAGGCGATGACGGCGGACCATTTCAACTCAAAGGAGCTGCTGGCGAGGGACATCAGGAACGTCAACTCGTTCTTCAGGAAGAGGGACGCCGACGTGATCGACGACAAGGTGATCTTCGAAGAGGCCGTCAACGGGAAGGACGAGGACGAAGAGGAGGACGAGGAATGAGATCGATAAGGGTGCCCGCCGACAGGGTGGGGACTTTGATAGGGAAGAACGGAGAGACCAAGAAGGCCCTCCAGAACATATCCGGGATCAAGCTCGACATCGACACCGAAGAGGGCGAGGTCATCGTCCACGACGACGTCGAGCTGGAAGACCCCGTGATGGCGCTGAAGATCCTTGACGTGATCAAGGCTGTCGGAAGGGGGTTCAACCCCGAGAAGGCAATGAGGCTGTTCGAGGACGACGAGTACCTCGAGGTCGTCGACCTGAAAGAGTTCGTCGGAGACAGGACCGGCCAGGTCACCAGGGTCAGAGGGAGGCTCATCGGGAAGGACGGGAAGACCCGCAGGATCATCGAGGACCTGACCGGAGTGGACATGGTCATCTACGGGAACACGGTGTCCCTGATAGGCAACTCCGTGACCCTGCCCGTGGCGAAGCATGCCGTGGAGCTGATCCTCCAGGGCAGCGAGCACGCCACGGTGTACCACTATCTGGAAAGCCAGCGCCCCAGGCTCAGGATCGCCGAGATGGGCTTCGACCTCTGAGGGTGGGCCTATGGAGCAATGGATATCCGAGAACCTGGAGAAGGCGTCCGCGCTTGCCCGGATGGGACTGTGCGACCACTGCCTGGGCCGCATGTTCGGCAAGATAGGGACCGGCATGACCAACGACTACAGGGGCGCCCTCATACGCGAGGCCCTGGAGGAGAGCGGCGCGCCCGCTCCCGCAGAGGACTTCTGCCCCCTGTGCGAGAACATATTCGAGCTGCTCCCCCGGTTCGCCGAGGCCGCGGCAGACTCCGTGAACCCGATAGAGTCGGACAACTTCCTCATCGGGACAAGGGTGGAGCCGGAGATCGTCCAGAGGGAGAAGGACATCTGGGCCGAGCACGGCCTGGAGGACGCCGAGCCTATCAAAGCGGAGCTGAACAGGGAGATCGGGAAGATCGCCCTGCCCATGATCCGCCGTCCGGTGGAGTTCAAGAACCCCCAGGTGGTCGCGTGCGTGGACACCCGCTTCGCTGACGTGTCCGTGGACATCGCCCCGCTGTTCATAGCCGGGCGCTACAACAAGTACAGCCGCGAGATCCCCCAGACCATCTGGCCCTGCAGGGTCTGCCACGGCAAGGGATGCGACCATTGCCACGGCAAGGGGAAGATGTACGAGACCTCGGTCCAGGAGATCATCGGCGATGTCGCCTTGGAGATGACCGGCGGGAAGGAGCACTTCTTCCACGGCATGGGCCGCGAGGACATCGACGCCTGCATGCTCGGCGACGGGAGGCCCTTCGTCCTCGAGATAAGCGACCCCAAGGTCAGGCGCATCGACCTGGACGAGCTCAAGAGGAGGTCGGACAACGAGATGGCCGCCTTCGAGGACCTGCACTACGTGCAGCGCGAGGCCGTCGAAAGGTACAAGGAGGCCGCCGCGGACAAAGTGTACCGCGTGCACGTGCTCGCAGATAGCAAGGTTAATAAAGAAGCAGTAGTTGAGGTTGCTTTATCGTTCAAGGACGCTGGTATAGATCAGAGGACTCCACGCCGGGTAGAGCACAGAAGGGCCGACCTGGTGAGAAAGAGGAAGATCCACTGGATCAAGGCGGACGCGATAACCGAGGACTCGTTCGATCTCGAACTGGAGACCGATTCCGGGACCTACGTGAAGGAGTTCGTGTCCGGGGACGACGGCAGGAGCACGCCGAGCTTCTCTGAGAGGCTGGGGGTGCAATGCAAGGTCGAGACCCTTGATGTGCTGGCGATCGACTATCACGAACCATGAGGGATTAAAATGCAGAGATCAAGAGGCACAAGGACGAAGACCCGCAATGTCCTGAAGAAGAAAGTAAGGGCACGCGGCCTCTCACCCATCACCAAAGGGCTCCAGACCTTCGAGGCCGGAGAGAAAGTCAACATCATCATCGACCCCAGCATCCACAAGGGGATGCCCTTCTCCAGGTTCCACGGGCTCACCGGAGTCGTCATGGGCCCCAGGGGAAGCGCCTACGAAGTCAGCGTGAAAGACGGCGACAAGACCAAGACCGTCGTCGCCCGCCCCGAGCACCTCGTCAGGAACACCAACTGAAAGAGGTGACCCGAGATGCCTGAGCAGTACCTTACGCTGGCTGAAGTGAGGGACCTTCTCACTGCCGAAGCAGAGTCCAGGGGACAGGAGTCCCTCCTCGCATCGCAGAAGCACGCGCTTGAGCATGCCCAGGCAGTCTGCAGCATCTCCCTCGATGACGCCAACAAGATCATAGACGAGGTCAAGAAGATAGATGTCGTCTCCGATTCTGTTGCCTGCAAAATCGCGGACCTCCTCCCCAAGTATCCGGAGGACGTCCGCGCGATCTTCTCAAAGGAGAGGATCACCCTGGAGCCCGCGCAGATCCAGGAGATCATCGACATCGTGGCCAAGTACATCTGAGAGGTGCATTCCCATGGAGGAATACGTCTACATTCTGGATTATTTGGCACAGGGCGCTCCGGGCGGGAAGTTCGGAGTCAAGAAAGAGCCCATATGCTACGCATTGGGCGACGAGGAGTTCAGGCTATTCGAGCTCGTCCCCAAGGCCGGCGCCATCGTCGAGATCGGCGTCAGGACCTACATCGGGAAGGACACCCCGGAAGCCAAGCGCGACGTGATAGACCATGTCAAGAGGCGCATCGGCTACGAGGAGCTCACCAACAACGCCCAGGCCGAGCTCGAGTACGCCGTGACGGACATAGTCATGTCCAAGCAGCTCCGCTTCATCAGGTTCTTCAACGAGGCCGAGGGCATCAGCATGAAGAAGCATATGCTGGAAGAGCTCCCCGGGCTCGGCAAGAAGTCCATGACCGCCATCCTCGACAAGAGGAAGGAAGGCCCGTTCAAGGACTTCAGCGACCTCGCCGAGAGGACCGGCATAAAGAGCCCCGAGAAGCTCATCGTCGCCAGGATCATGCTCGAGATCACCGATCCCGACAGGAAGCGCTACCTGTTCGTGTCGAGATGACGGACACAGGGCGCCTCATAGCCGAGACCGGCATCGTCCCGAAGAAAAGCAAGGGGCAGAACTTCCTGACCGACGGGCGCGTGGCTGACCGCCACATAGGATATGCCGATATCAGGGAAGGGGACCGTGTCCTCGAAGTCGGCCCCGGCCTCGGGATACTGACCGAGCGCATCCTGGAGAAGCCGTGCAGCCTCGCCTGCATCGAGCTGGACGACATCCTCGCACAATACATCTCAGAGACATACGGGAACAGGCTCGAGCTCATCCGCGGCGATGCCGTCAAGGTCCCGTTCCCCGAGTTCGACGTGTTCGTGAGCAACCTCCCGTACAGCGTGTCCACGCCCATCATCTTCAAGCTCCTGGAGCACAGCTTCAGGACAGGGGTCGTCATGGTCCAGAAGGAGTTCGCCGACCGCATGGTCGCCGATGTCGGAAGCCCCGACTACTCCCGCCTGACCGTCAACCTGTTCTACCGCGCCGACTGCGAGGTCATGGAGACCGTCCCAGCATCCAGGTTCAACCCCCGCCCCAAGGTGGACTCCGCCCTTGTTAAGATAACTCCTCGGAAGGCTCCGTTCGAGGTCGTCGACGAGAAGATGTTCTTCAAGGTCACCGAGGTGGCGTTCAACCACCGCAGGAAGAAGATCGGGACCTCCCTCAAAGCCGCAGGGCTCATCAAGAGCAATGACGAGATCCCCTTCGCCGACGAGCGCATCGAGAATCTTCGCCCGGAAGAGATCGGCCGGATAGCCGATGCCGTCTCGGCCAGACCGTAAACGGATTATACGACATGCTGTCTAATCGGCGATATCATGAAAGACCATATCGCGAGGCGCTATGTGCTGTTCGCCTGCGGGCTGACGGTCATCTCCATGGCCATCGCCATCATAACCAAGGCATCCCTGGGCACATCCCCGATCACCTCGATCCCCTACAGCCTCTCGATGGTCTTCACGTCCCTGACCCTGGGCAACTGGACCATCATCTTCAGCCTGCTCCTGGTCGCATTGCAGTTCGTCATGCGCTTCAGGGAGCGCGACGAGTACGTCCACCTGGCCCTCCAGGTCGTAGTGTCGTTCCTGTTCGGATACATCATCGACATCGGGATGGCCGTGTTCTCGTGGTTCGACCCTCAGGAGTACATCGTGAAGATCGCGGCCGTCATCATCGGATGCGCCCTCCTGGCCTTCGGAGTCTACCTCCAGGTGATCGCCAACGTGGTCATGGTCCCCGGAGACGGGTTCGCGTACACCCTGACCATGAAGCTCAGGAAGGACTACGGGAAGGTGCGCGTCACGTCGGACACCACCATGATCGTCATCGCCGCCCTCATCGGCATAGCATGCCTGGGGACCCTCGGAGGGGTCCGCGAGGGGACCGTCATAAGCGCGGTGCTCGTGGGGACCATCGCCAGGTTCTACATGAAGAAGCTCGCCCCGCTCACAGACCGCCTCCTGCCGCCGGCGGAATCTCCGGGATCAAGAGGGGAATGAGGATGGACGACGCAGAGTACCGCCAGCTGGTCAGGAAGGTCCAGATGATCGGCCGCCTCATCAAGGCCAACAGGGACATGGACCTGGAATCTATAGGGCTCACGTCCAGCCAGTCGGATGCGATGATCTTCATAGGCTCCAACCCCGGCTGCACCATCAGCGACCTCAGGGCGTTCCTCGGAGTCAGCCACCAGGCCGCCTCCGCGCTCGTGGACAGGATGAGGAACCGCGGGCTGCTCGAGACCATGGTCCTCGACGGCGACCGCCGCTCCAGGGCCATCATAATGACCGATGCCGGCAAGGACTTGGTGTCCGAGATCGAGCGCCTGGGGTCGAAAGCCGGCCGCGGCATCACCGAGGGCCTGCCCGAGGCGGACGTCCGTAAGCTCTCAAGGTCCCTGGACGCGGTGATGTCCAACCTGGCCCGCCTCCAGTCCAGGAAATAACCTATATGGATGGATTGCCTAAGGCCGACCGGTAGAAATGCAGATAGGCATCGTAGGCAAGCCAAATGTTGGGAAATCCACTTTCTTCGGCGCGGCGACAATGGCGCCGGTGGAGATAGCCAACTATCCGTTCACGACGATCGAGCCCAACAAGGGCGTCGCATACGTGCGCACTCCCTGCCCGTGCAAGGAGCTCGGCGTGACGTGCACGCCTCACAACTCAATCTGCATGGACGGGACCAGGATGGTCCCCGTCGAGCTCCTGGACGTCGCCGGGCTGGTCCCCGACGCATGGGAGGGCAAAGGCCTCGGCAACAAGTTCCTGGACGACCTCAGGCAGGCGGACGCCCTGATCAACGTGGTCGACATCAGCGGCTCCACCGACATAGAGGGGAACTCCGTGGACGTCGGATCCCACGACCCGGCCGAGGACGTCCTGTTCCTGAGGCGCGAGATAGAATGCTGGATGAGGGAGATCATCAAGAACGGGTTCTCCAAGATCGCCAGGCAGGCGAAGATGCAGGGCAGCAAGCCCGAGGCGATCCTCGCCGAGCGCCTCCAGGGACTGAAGGTCACGGAAGCGCAGATAAAAGAGGCCCTCAGGGCCGTGCCCCTCCCTGACGACCCGACAAAATGGGACGACGAGCTCCTGCTGAAGCTGTGCGAGCAGATCAGGGCCCAGTCCAAGCCCATGATCGTCGCCATGAACAAATCCGACATCGCCCCCGCGGGCAACGCGGAGAAGGTGGAAGCGATCAACGACATCTGCGTCGCCACCATGGCGGAGACCGAGCTGGCCCTGAAGAAGGCGGCGGCCGCGGGCCTCATCGACTACACCCCCGGAGACGAGTCCTTCGCGATCAAGCCCGAGGCCAAGGTCAGCGAAGGGCAGAAGAAGGCGCTGGAGTACATGGCCGAGAAGATGGCCGCCAACGGGGGCACCGGGATCCAGAAGTGCATCGAAGATGCAGCGTTCAAGATGCTGGACCTGATCGCCGTGTACCCGGTGGAAGACGAGAACAAGTACACCGACCACTTCGGAAGGGTCCTCCCCGACGCGTTCCTGGTCCCCCGCGGCTCCACCGCCAAGGACCTGGCCTACAGGATCCACTCCGACCTGGGGGACAAGTTCATCCGTGCAGTCAACGCGAAGACCAAGCGCACCGTCGGAGCCGACTACGAGCTCCAGGACGGGGACGTCATAAGGATCGTAGCCAACAAGTGAGCTGGTCGCATGGGCTCCTGGGATGTAAGGATCATAAGCGCATCTTATACCAGCGAAGGCGACGAGCCGGTCATCGAGCTGTACGGCAAGACCCGCGACAAGAAGTCCATAACCATCCTCAAGCACGGGTTCCGTCCGTACATGTACGCCGTGGAGCCCTCCGACGCCCTCGTCAAGGCGCTCTCCGAAGACAAAGGCGTCGTCTCAGTCGAGAAGAAAAGGCTCCTGGTCAGGTCGAAGGAGACGGAGACTGCGAAGGTCACGTACGTCAGCCCGTGGAAGGCCTCCGATTACAGGAGCCTCATCAAGAGGATGGGCTCCGATGTCCTGTCTTCGGACATCAACGTGGACCTGCGGTTCATCTACGACACCGACATGGGGTCGTGCATCAGGCTGGAAGGCCACGAGGTCCCCGGCGATATGAGCACCGACCTCATCGTGGAGATGGACTCCTTCGAGAACATCGACTCCTTCGACCCGGGCCTGAAGATCCTGTCCTTCGACATCGAGAACAGCATCGAGCACGAGTTCATCTACTGCATCTGCGCCGTGGTCTGGGACGGAGGGGAGATCAGAGCGTGCGAGCCCGTCTCCGGGAAGGAGAAGGACATCATCTCCGGGTTCGCCGACCTCATCAGGCGCGAGGACCCCGATGTCATCACAGGATACAACATAGACAACTACGACATCAGGAAGATCTCCGAGAGGGCCAAGGCCAACAGGATGAAGGATGCCCTGCCCTGGGGAAGGGACGGCGGACAGCCTAGGATCTTCAGCGAGAGGTTCTGGAGGGTCAAGGGCAGGCTCATATGCGACGCATGGTGGGCCGCCAAGAGGGAGATCCGGCCGAAGCAGGAGACCCTGAACGCCGTGTCCATGCAGCTCCTGGGCGAGGGGAAGATGGACGTCGACCCCAAGCACATGGACGAGGAATGGAAGAGCAACAGCGGGAAGGTCATGGAGTACTGCACCAAGGACGCCGAGCTGGCGCTCCGCATCCTGCTGGAGGTGGGGACCCTCAGGAAGGGCATGGACCTTGCCGCCGTGTCCAAGCTGCCGATCGAAGACGTGCTCACATCGGGATCCTCCCAGCTTGCCGACTCCCTCCTCATCCGCGCGGCGGACCGCGGGGGCATAGCCGTCCCGAACATGGGGCGCAGGATCGCCGGCTCGGAGCAGATCGAAGGAGGATACGTGCACACAATGACCCCGGGCCTGTACCATTGGGTCTGCGTTCTGGACTTCAAGTCCATGTACCCTTCGCTGATCATCGCCAAGAACATCTGCTTCACCACCCTGTCCCCCGACGGAGAGATTGTCGCCCCGTCCGGAGCCAGGTTCATGTCCAAGGACAGGCGTATGGGGCTCCTTCCGAGCATCCTGTCGGGCCTGATGGACCAGAGGGACAGCATCAAGAAGCGCATGAAGTCCACGACAGACCAGCACGAGTACCATTACCTCGACGGCCTGCAGGCTGCTGTGAAGGTCCTGATGAACACGTTCTACGGCGTGTTCGCGTCATCGTTCTACAGGTTCACCGACAAGAGCATCGGCGCCGCGATCACATCGTTCGCGCGGTCCAACGTCAAAGGGATCATAGGAGAAGTGGAAGCCGAAGGCGTCCCGGTGATCTACTCGGACACCGACTCCGTGTTCATGCAGTCCCCGGTCCACGACCTGGAAGGCTCGGTGGAGTTCGGGAACAGGATGGCCGACAGGTTCTCCCGCGACGGAGGGACCCTGGAGTTCGAGAAGCTCCTGGAGCCCATGTTCACCCACGGGATGAAGAAACGGTACGTCGGCAAGATCGTCTGGCCGGCCGTCTCCGACGAGCTCCTTGTCCGCGGATACGAGATCCGCCGCTCCGACTCCTTCGACATCCAGAGCAGGATGCTGTCCGAGCTGTTCGAGGAGATCTTGGCAGAGGACAACGACAAGGCCCTGGCCCTGGTCAGGAAGACCATCCAGGATGTCCTGGCCGGGAAGGTGGAGCCCTCCGACCTCGTCATATCCCGCACCTGCAAGGGCCTGGACGCCTACGAGAGCCCGGACAGGATGGCCAATGTCCAGGCCGCGAAGAAGCTCATCGCCATGGGCTACGACTTCATCCCCGGGATGAAGATCTCATGGATCGTCACCGACGGCTCCTCCACCCCGCAGAAGGTGGAGCCTTACATCAGCGGGGTCCCGTTCACGGCAAAGCCCGACTACAGGTACTATGCCGGACGCCTCGCACAGATGGCATCGAGGATCACAGAGGTCTTCGGATGGACAGAGAAGGACCTGATGCTCGGGAGCCAGCAGGCCACCCTGTTCGGGGGCGCGTTCAAGGAGTCCGACGAGAAGAAGCCCATTCAGCCTCCGAAGCCCAAGCCCAAGGTCCGCAGCCTCGACGAATTCTTCTGATCCCCTTCAGAGAGCCGTTCGGGTCTGCCTCGACGACAGTCGGTCCAAATGGAGCTGGACTCCAGGACATCGGACCTGACAAGAACACGTTCTCCTGCACGCGCACGAACAGGGGCCTAAGTCAGGTTTAAGTACTGATTGCCCATCCTCGCTCTGTGCGGCGCTTAGCCGCGCGAACGGAAATGTGCCGAAAGGTGAATCCGTAAAGGTGATACACATGAGCGAAGAGACTCAGGAAACACGCCCGGTCAACGGGAAGAGCATGTACAGCTACATCGCCGACGCTTGGAACGTCCCCGACAAGTCCTACGTGAAGGCGCTCAACTACGAGCGCAGGATCCAGTGGAGGAAAGAGGAGAACTTCACCCGCGTCGAGAGGCCTACCCGCCTCGACAGGGCCAGAGCCCTCGGCTACAAAGCCAAGCAGGGATACGTCGTCGTCAGGGCGAGGGTCAGGAAGGGAAGCTTCCAGAAGAGGGCCATCGTCACTGGTAGGAGAGCCAAGAGGAAGGGAATCAACCAGATCACTGTCGGAAAGAGCCTCCAGAGGATGGCCGAGGAGAGGACCGCCAAGAGGTACCCCAACCTCGAGGTCCTGAACTCCTACTGGGTCGGAGCCGACGGACAGCAGGAGTGGTACGAGGTCATCCTCGTGGACCCCGCGCACCCCGTCATCAAGGCCGACCCCAAGATCAACTGGATCTGCGACAACACCCACAAGAACCGCGTCTACCGCGGAAAGACCTCTGCCGGACAGAAAGGCCGCGGAATGAGGCACACCGGAAAGGGTGCCGAGAAGGCCAGGCCGTCGGTCAGGGCCAACCAGAGAAGGATCAAGTGAGATTCCTGTCATGAAACCCTTTACCCGGCCTTCGGGCCGGGATCTTCTTGTCATTTCCGCATTTGCGATTCCATCAGAGCGGTTCCGGCACTGGTATCGGCCCTGCAGGGACACGGCCCAGTAGCTGTTCGAGACCAACGAGCATGATCCCGCTCTCCTCGGCGAACTCCCTGAAACGGTCTTCGAAGCCTGAGCCGGAGAAGAACACCATAAGGGCATCGTCCAAGCCGCCAATCGCATCCATGCGGGACCTCAGAGTGTTGTACTCGCCGAACCCGACAGGCTTGTTGGTGAACTTGCACTCGCATGCGAATATGCGAGAGGAGAGATCGTCGTTCAGCACCTTGGCGACGATGTCGATGTCGACATCCTCT
>CAVICI010000061.1:0-10125 GCA_963640995.1 Dialister hominis
CGGCGTTAAGTTGAATATAGGATCCGGCCTCAGTCCCAGAACCTCTTGTTCTTCGCATACAGGATCTCCGCATTCATGATCGCTCTGAGGAAATCGTCCTCGTCCACATGCATGCTCCTGAGTATGCGCGAAGCGGCATCCGGGCCGATCCCTCTTCCCGCAAGGGTGATCACGGCCCTCTTCCCGTGCTCGTTCACCAGGTTGGCGTTCCTCGAAAGGCGCATCCTGTCCTTCTTCTCCTGGGCCGACAGCTCGCCGAGCTTCGCCAGCTTGATGCTGTCCCTCTCGTACCCTTTCAGGACGGCGACCATCACTCCGCCGCAATGGGGGCACACGAGCCTCTTCGGAGCATCTCCCGCCCTGAGCCTCCACTGCGACCCGCAGTTCAGGCACGAGGCGAACAGGACCTCGTCCTCCAGCCTCTTCTTCAGGGCCATCAGGATGGAGTGGTCCGCCCTCACGGGCTGCATCAGCTCCTTGGACCTGACGATCCCCTCCAGGCCGATGGCGGAAACGGTCCCGGCAACCATCTGGACCTCTCCGGAGGCGATCATCGACACGACCTTCTCGGTGTTCGGGATGTCCAGGTCCTCCCAGAGGACCTTGTTGACGGCTTCCCTGTAAGCGGGAGTGTCCCTGTGGATATCGAACAGCCTCTGGAAGTTCATGAACCGGTGGTCGGCGTTCTTCTCGATGATCCCGAACTTCTTCGCCACGAAGACGAACCTCCACCTGAGGAAGGACGAATTCAATATCGTCAGCCTGGCCAGGGCCTCTATGGTGCCCGGCTTCACCGACCTCACGGTGGCGACGATGTCGTCCCGCTTCATGTTCCTCGGAAGCTCCAGGATCATCCTGTACGGGTCCGCGGTCATCCCCACGCTCTCCCCCAGCCTGGCGGTGAGCAGCGCGGCGTAGATCTTCCCAAGGGTCTCGTTCACCTTGGTCCCGAAGCAGCCGTTCACGATGGCCAGCCTGTCGCCCATCTCGATGGTCACGGTCTTGTCCGTGGGCATTGTGAACCTCTCGTCCTGGTCCGCGAAGTACTTCAGGAGGACTCTCCTGCACCCCTCGTCCCCGGGATAGGCGTCCAGGTCCCTGAGGCGGCGCATCCTCCCCACCTCCATCGCGACCTCGTATGGCACGGGGATGTCGGATCCGACCCAGTTCGGGACGGATCCCACCTCTCTCGCTTCCTCCACGAGGATCTCGTCCTCCCTCATCTCGACGATGCGCCAGGTCCTGCCCTTGGCGATGAACATGGCGTACTCCTCCGCGAAAGACGCTACGAAGCTCTCGTCCAGGGTCCCGATCACCGCGCGGGTGCCGATGTCCCTGATCATGTACGTGCGCTCGTCGGGGATCATCGAGATGTTCTCGTAGAAGTAGTTCATCCCCTTCTTGGAGCGCTTGAAGCCGTTCTCGTCCTCGAACAGCATCTTGATGGACTTCAGCTGCTCCAGGACCCCCGCCATGTCCTCCATGGACAGGTCCCTGAACGGGTAGGCGCCGGTGAAGATCCTGTATGCCGTGTCCCTGTCCACCGCTCCGGACATGGTCATGGCGATCAGCTGGTTGGCGACGACGGACAGGGGGCAGGGCCTGCCCTCCCGGAACTCCAGCTCCTTGCTGTCGCACCTCCTGGCGATCACCAGGGATTCCGCCACCTCGTCGGGGGCGGTGGCGATTATCTTGGCCCGTATCCTCTCTCCCACTCTGTGGCCGGCGCGGCCGGCCCTCTGGACCATGCGGGACACCTGCCTCGGCGAGTTGTACTGGATGACCATGTCCGTGGAGCCCACGTCTATCCCCAGCTCCAGCGAGGACGTGCAGACCAGGGCCTTCACCTCGCCCTTCTTGAAGCGGTCCTCCATGTCCATCCTGTTCTCCTTGGACAGGGACCCGTGGTGGACGTCGATGGAGAGCGACTCGTCCCAGATGTGGTACCTGGCAGCCAGCCATTCGGCGGTCTCCCTGGTGTTCACGAAGAACAGTGTGGACCTCCCCGCTTCGATCACCTCTCTGGCGCGCTTCATCACGCCGAGGATCTCCGGGTCGCACTGCAGCTTGTCCAGGAGCTTCGGGTCCTCGCACGGCGTCGGGGATTCGACATCGATGTCGAAATCGCGATGGGTGTCGTGCTTGCGGACGACGACTTCCCGCTTGGTCCCGCCTAGGAACCTGGCCACGCTGTCCACGTTCCCTACAGTGGCGGAGAGCCCGATCCTCTGGTACTCCCCGGCCACGAGGCACAGCCTCTCCAGGGCCACGCTGAGCTGCGCGCCTCTCTCTGTGTTGGACAGCTCGTGGATCTCGTCGATGACAACCCACTGCACGGTCTTCATGTGCTCCCTGAGGCGCTTCCCTGTGAACAGCACCTGGAGGGTCTCGGGGGTGGTGATCAGGATCTCCGGGGGATGCTGGGACTGGCGGCTCCTCTCCGCCTGGGAGGTGTCCCCGTGCCTGACTCCGACCTCTATCCCCAGCGCCTTCCCGTAGTCCTCCATCCTGCGGAGCATGTCCCTGTTCAGGGCGCGGAGAGGGGTTATGTAGATGCATCTGAACCCGGATTTGGACCCTTTGGCGCGGAATATGCCGTCAAGGATGGGGATCATCGCGGCCTCCGTCTTCCCTATCCCGGTGGGAGCGACCAGCAGGATGTTCCCGCCTGCGCGTATCCTCGGGATGACGTCGGCCTGAGGGGGAGTCGGCTCGGTTATGCCCCTCTCCGCCAGCGCGGACGCGAGCTCGGGGCATATGCTGTCGAAGGGCATGAAAAACAGGAAAGGGCCGGGGCTTCCGCCCCGGCGTTCTCGGGATCACTCCTTGGGCTCTTCCTTCTTGGGCGCGGTGACCTCGAGGAGGACCTGGGACAGGTCCATGACCTTGATGCTGGAGCCGATCTTCTTGGCTCCCTGGCTGAGGTTCAGCACGCAGAAGGGGCAGCAGGTGATCAGGATCTCGGCGCCGGTGGCTTCCGCGTCCCTTATCCTCTCTGCCGCGATGGCGGTGGCGAAGTCGTTGAACTGGCTCTTGTATCCTCCGCCTGCCCCGCAGCACCTGGAGTTCTCCCTGGACCTCTCCATCTCGATGAGCTCCAGGCCCTTGATCTTCTTCATGACGTTCCTGGGAGCGTCGAAGACGCCGGAGTGCCTTCCGAGGTGGCAGGGGTCGTGGTAGGTGACCTTGTGGTTGAACTCGTTGTTCAGCGGGAGCTTCCTGTCGGCGATGAGCTGCTCGACGTACTGGGAGAAGTGGTAGACGTTCTGCCCGACCTTGGCGTAGTACTTCCCGAAGTCGGTGGAGACGGTCTTGTAGCATCCGGAGCAGGTCATGACCATGTCCTTGGCTCCCATCCCGTCGGCTTTCTCGACGACGGTCTCGGCGCATCCGAGGGAGGCGGTCTTGGTGCCGGTCCTCAGCAGGGGCGAGGAGCAGCACCATTCCTTGTCGCCGAGGCAGTTCATCTTGACGCCGGCCCTGGAGAGCACGGTGACTCCGGCCTGGGCGATGTGCTGCATCCTGTAGGACCCGGTGCATCCGGCGAAGAAGATGACGTCCGGGGGGTTGCACCTCTCGACGTCCGCGGGCCACCAGGCGTCCCTCTTGGACGGGGGCTCGTTGTAGGGGTTGTGCTTGGCCGCGACGTTCTTGGCCATCCCCTTGTGGGCGGAGAGGGGGCCGACGCCGTTCTCGACGAGCCAGGCCCTCATGTCCTCCCAGAACTCGACCAGGCGGATCTGGGCGTGGCAGACGACCTCGCAGTTCCCGCACCCGGTGCACTTGTACATGGCGTCGACGAACTCGGGGTTCAGGGAGACCTCCCTGTCGAGCATCTTGTCGAGGGCTCCGGTGCCGGCCTTGTCCAGCTGGTTGATGTAATAGATCTTTCCCCTGGGGGTCACGGACTCCCAAGGGGTCTGGTTGTGCGCCTCGCAGACCTCGATGCAGTATCCGCACTGCAGGCATGCGGTCAGGACCTTCTGGACGCGGGGCAGTTTGATGAACTCTGGTTTCTTGACTGAAATCTCTACCATGATGCCGTCCTCCGACATTGCGCGGCCTCCGACGGGCCGCATATGCTCGTTGCCACAGTTCAGAGGTATATAACCGTTCCAGGGACCGAAGGGGCTTTGCGGCCGGCCGGCAGGCCCCGATAATGAGAATGAATGAGATTATCAACCATGAGGGCGATGCCGTCCGCCATGGATCCTCCCGGAGTATACGACGATTGGACGGGCAACATCGTGAACGGAGCAGATGTCAGGAGCCTCGATCCCGGAGCTGTGAAAGCAGTCAGGGCATCTTTCTGCGAGCGCTTCCCCGACAGGGCAGAGGACGTGGCGGGATGGGACGACCAGACTTTCCTGTCCCGCGCGGGCGTGTTCAAGCGCGGGAAGGTCACCGTGGCGGCGATGATCCTCCTCGGGAAGCCGGGGAGCGGATGCATTCCCCCCACGGTCGGGATAAGATGGAGGCTCTACGGCACCGACGGCTCCCTGCAGGACTCCCGCATGCTCGACGGGCCGGCGGCGCTGTCGATGAGCCGGGCTGTGTCGATGGTCTGCAACTGGTCCGTGAAGACCGGGAGGGGCGACGTGGTCTCCGCGTACCGCACGTCCACTCTGCTGGAGGCTGTCCGCAACGCCGTGGCCCATCAGGACTACTCCTTCGGCGGCACCGTGGACCTCATCGAGAGGGAGGGGGAGTCGGTCACGGTGGCCAGCAGGGGGAGGTTCCCGGACAGGGCTCCCGAGTCGTTCGTCAAAGGGCCTCCGATGTCCGGGCCGAAGAGGAACCCCTTCCTGGCATCGGCGATGGCCGGGCTGGGCATCGTCCCCGCTTCTTCCAGCGGCATACGCTCCATGTACCTGTCCCAGGCGTACCGCAGGTTCCCCATGCCGGATTTCGACATCGGCGACGACAGGGTGTCCGTCCGGTTCTCCGGGCTCAGGGGCGGGTCTTACGCCAGGGTGCTGGATCTCCGGGAGGACCTCGACATCGCCGCGGTCATGGACCTGGACAGGGTGGCCAAGAACAGGTACGTGCCGGACAGGAGGCTGAAGGCCCTTGCGAGGCGCGGGCTCATCGAGATGGCCGGGGACCTCCCCTGCATCGCGTCCGGCGCGGGGCAGGAGGTCGCCTCCGCGTACACCTCGGGGACCCCGCAGGACGCGGTGGTCAGGCTGATGGAGTCCAAAGGATGGGCGTCCCGCTCGGATGTCGTGGAGATCCTGGCATCGAGGGACTCCAAGGACCTGACGCCGGAGCAGCTCAGGGTGAAGGCCACGAACCTGCTGCAGACGATGAAGAGGCAGGGGACGGTGGAGAAGGCGGAGGGGAGCACGCGCTCTGCCAGGTACGTGCTGTCGGGGGGAGGCTGCAGCGCTTCCGAAGGCAGATGATGCGGTATCTGTCCTCCAACTGAAGACAGGAGTTATATCGCAGTTCTTATTCATGGAAAGGGAACAGGTCTGTGAAACCATGAAATTGTCGATATTGCTTCTGTTGAGCGCGGTGTGCGCACTGGCCCTGGCCGCTTCGGGCCTGTCGTCCGCGGACCCCGATGAGGATGAGGGCCAGTTCACAGTCGGCGATTTCACCTACATGATCCTGGGGCCCGCCGACGCGTCCCTGGTGAAGTACACGGAGCCTTCCGAGAATCCTCCAGAAAAGGTAGTCATCCCGGAGACCGTCACTTACGGCTCCGTCACCTATTGGGTCCTGGCGATAGAGGACTTCTCGTTCGACTCGGGTATGGGAGAGGCCACGAAATCGGTATTCATCCCGAAATCCGTCGTTTCCATCAGCCCCTGGGCCTTCGAATCCGATTATCTGGAGTATCTGGAAGTCGACTCTGCCAGCAATTATTTCTGGAGCGAAGACGGGGTGCTCTTCGAGAAGCACAGCGGCACGCTGTTGCGCTATCCGCCCGCCAAGACCAGCTCCGAATACGATATCGGCGCGGATGTCGTCATCATCGGGCGCGAGTCCTTCTCGAACTCGGCTTACCTGCAGAGCGTCATCATAGGCGGAAACGTCATCATAATCGACTATGATGCGTTCTTCAGGTGCAAGGCTCTGACGGATGTCAATTTCTCGGGAGAGCATCTCAAGATAGTGGAAGATTCCGCTTTCGAGTCGTGCCCGAACCTGGGGTCGGTCTATCTGCCGGAGGGGACGACCACCATAGGGCCGAGCGCGTTCATGTCGTGCAGGTCCCTGTCTTCCGTGCACATCCCGTCCACGGTGAACAACATAGGGCAGATGGCGTTCGCGGAGTGCGATTCTCTGGTCCGTTTCGACCTGAGCGACCAAAACGAAAGGTACGCCATATCCGGCGATGCGCTCTACGAGAAGGACGCCAATGGCAGGTATACCGATCTGGTGGCTTACCCGCTCGGATGCGATGCGACGGAGACGACCATCGAGGTGGTGGATTACATATCGCCTTACGCATTCAGCGGCTCGAAGCTGACGAAGATCACGATCCCTTACGGGGTCACGGTCCTGAGCAGCTTCGCCCTGGCGGAAATGAAGTTCCTGGAGGAGGTGGACCTGCCGGAATCGATCGTCAAGATAGACATCCTGGCGTTCATGAGCTGCACATCGCTGGAGCATATAGACATCGGAGGAAACGTCCAGATAATCGGTTACGGGGCGTTCTCGCAATGCGAGAAGCTCCGCGAAGTGACGCTGGGCGAGGGCATAGTCGAGATCGCGGATTCCGCCTTCTCGTTCACGGCCATCGAGTCGCTGATCCTCCCCGTCTCGCTCGAGCGCCTCGGGTCGGGCGTATTCTGGGGATGCGAATCCCTTTCATATGTCCAGATAGACTCGCCGAGCGTCGAGGCGACGGATTCGTTCGCAATGGGCGAAGTGACGCAGGAGGTGACCGTCAGGTGCTACCGCGGGGCCCTGAAGGACCTCGGCGATGTGAACGGCAACGTGTTTTTCGAATACTACGGAGAAAGGCCGTTCCCGCTGATCAACCTCGTCGGGATAGCCGTGTGCGCCTTCATACTGCTGGGCATCCTGAACTACCTGAGGAGGATCTGAGATGAAGGAGAAGCAATCGTTCTTCAGGAACATGGCGTCCGTGTTCCGCGACATACACGCCAACCGCACGATACTCAGCGCCATGGTCAAGAGGACCACGGCAGGGCGCTACAAGAGCACTGCCCTCGGGTTCGCCTGGAACATGGTCACTCCTCTGCTGACGATACTGGTGCTCTACGTGGTCTTCACGACCATCCGCACCCGTCCGATCCCGGATTTCTGGATCTACCTCTGTGCGGGGATGTTCCCCGTGACGTTCATGAGCGGATGCCTCAAGGGGAGGGCTGTCCTTAACAACGCCACGTTCATCACCAAGATGAAGTTCCCCCGCGAGATCGTGGTGATATCCGATACGCTCATGCAGCTGCTCTCGGTGGTCATAGTCTATCTCATCGTGATCATCGTCATCCTGTCGTACTGGAACCCGATGAACTGGGGGGCGGCCCTGATGGTGCCGGTGATGCTGATCGTGATGTTCGTCTTCGGCCTGGGATGCTCCCTGGCACTGTCGACGGCATGCGTGTTCTTCCGGGACCTGGGCCATTTCATGGCGATAGCCATGCGCCTGGTGGTCTGGATAACGCCGACGTTCTTCATGGCCAGCGAGGCTACCGGGGTCCTGGGGACTATCGTCTGGTACAACCCGTTCACCTACTTCGTCGAAGTGTTCCACGATTTGATCTACTACACACGGATGCCGGACCCGACCCAGGTCCTGATATGCTGCTGCCTGGCCGTCGGCACGTTCCTGGTGGGATGGGCGGTCTTCGAGCATTACAAGAACAGGCTCCCGGAGGTGCTGTGATGGAAGACGAGGTTGTCATCCATGTGCAGGGGATGTCGAAATCGTTCATGATCGACGATCCCGGGTCCAAGCGGTTCCGCAGGAAGCGGATGGAGTTCAGCGTCTTCCGCGACGTGAGCCTGGACATCCGCAGGGGAGAGGTCGTCGGCATCATCGGGAGGAACGGCGTGGGGAAGAGCACGTTCCTGAAGCTGGTCTCCGGCATCCTGGAGCCCGACGAGGGCGACGTGGAGGTCAAGGGCAGCGTCGCGAGCATCCTGGAGCTGAGCATGGGGTTCCATCCGGACCTCACCGGCAGGGAGAACATAGTCATCCGCAGCGAGCTGTACGGGATAACCCGCGACAGGATCGCCGCGAGCGTGGACAGGATCGTGAAGTACGCGGACCTGGGGGCGTTCATAGACAATCCCGTGAGGACCTACTCCTCGGGGATGAAGTCCCGTCTGGCCTTCGCCGTCATGATCAACGTCGATGCGGACATATACATCATCGACGAGGCGCTGAGCACTGGGGACGCGGCGTTCTCCGCCAAGACCTCGGAGCACCTCAAGAACCTGGTCAGGGACGGCAAGACCGTTCTGTTCACTTCCCACAGCACCGGCGTCGTGGAGTCCACCTGCGAGAGGGCGGTGTGGCTGGCGGACAGGACCATCAAGATGGACGGCCCGTCGGAAGAGGTGTGCGCCGCATACAAGCGCTCGATAACCGAGTCGTTCGAGATCACCAAGTCCCTGGCCGAGGACGGGGCTTCGGGCGCCATGTACCGTCTCGCCACGTTCTACCGCGACGGCAACGGCTGCGAGCCCGACCGCGAGCTGTACCTCGAGTGGCTCAAGAAGGCGACGGAGAAGGACCATCCGATGGCCATGGCCGAGTACGCGGACATACTGGCCTCTCAGGGGGAGAGGGACAGGGCCCGGGACATGTACAAGGGCGCGGCCGAGGCAGGCAGCATCCAGGCCCGCAGGAAGTACGCCATCCTGCTGGCGCAGGACGCCTCGGGTGTCGGAGAGCTGCGCAAGACCCTCCTGTCGCTGGCATCCAGCGGGTTCCATTACGACGAGTTCAACTACGGCTCGCTGCTGGTCAACACGGCGACTTCCGAGCAGGACTACGTAGATGCCGCGGAATGGCTGGGCAAGGCCATCGAGCATGGTAGCATCGATGCCGCATACGAGCTGGGGATGCTGTACCGCGACGGCCGCGGGGTGAACCGCGACATAGGCCGGTTCATAGAGCTGATGGAGCAGGCATCCAGGCGCGGGCACCCCCGTGCCGCTTACGAGCTCGCCCGCCTGTACGAGAACGGGGTGTTCGTCGAGGGCGACCTGGCCAAGGCGTTCGCGTGGTACCTTGCCGCGGCGGACGCCGGGCACATAGGATCGATGTACGAGGCCGCCCACCGTCTGGACGACGGGATCGGGACCGATGCGGACCCGGAGCAGGCCTTCGCATGGTACTCCAGGTTCGCCACGGCTTCCGTCGCGAAGATGTTCATGTCGGCTTCTGACGCCCTACGCGGCAGGGAGCACGACCGCGAGGGGAGCGAAGCGCTGATCGGCTATGCGGCGGAGGCGCGCTACGTGCGCGCCGCATCCAAGAAGATCAAGTACGACGATCCAGAAACGCAGTTCGAAAGATGCGCAGCATCGGCAGGGCTCATGGGCGCTCCGCGGGCCAGGCTGGCGGAATGCTATCTCTACGGCATCGGCACCGAGAAGGACGAGGCGAAGGCGTTCAGCCTCTACAAGGATGCCGCCGACGGCATGGACGCGGATTCCATGTACACGGTGGGGCAGATGTACAAGGACGGGATCGGCACCGAGGTCTCTTTCCCGCAGTACAAGTACTACATCAGGATGGCCGCCGACCGCCGCAACAAGGACGCGATCGCGCTGGTGTCGAAGTGGGACCGCCGCAACTCCAAGCGGAAAGGCTCAGGATCGGCAGAAGGCACGGATGCAGAAGGCGAATCTAAATCATGATGAGTGGGCCCTGCCGGATTTGAACCGACGGCCATCTGGTTATGAGCCAGACGCTCTACCTGTCTAAGCTAAGAGCCCGATAGTCCCCCCTATACGGGAATTCATTAAAAAGATATCGGATCAGGCGATGTGATGCAGGAATTTGGAGAAGGAATGGCGCCGCCACACGGATTTGAACCGAGGACCTTGTGATTAACAGTCACACGCTCTACCTACTGAGCTACGGCGGCTTGTTGAGTCAGCGATTGGAGATTTCATATAAAAAGATTTTTAGAC
>CAVICI010000062.1:0-9552 GCA_963640995.1 Dialister hominis
GATCTGCCATGCACCGACGACAACCGTCCGTCCTTTTAAACTATGCCCAAGATGCTATCGGAGCTAGATGACCAAGAAATTGGTACACCTATCGGGGCGTGACGGTCATCCCCGCTGTCGCTAAACTTGGAGGAGTTTCAACTCTTTGTTTCTATTAGGTTAAATCATGGCACCAAAGTATTCAAATTTTTCTAAAATTAAGAATATTTGAAATCCAAATTATAAAAATAAAGTACATGAAAGAAATAATAACTAAAATCTGTCGGAGATGGACAATACTGCACATCGTCCTGCAAGGAAAAAGGCTGTTCTCGCCCACAACGAACAGCCCACATCGGCCGTTGCCCAGAAACTCGGGATTGCCGAACTGGATAAAAAATTCAGAATTCTATATATAGTCCGCAGCTTGTGTGTCATTGGTATACAAGCGTGCAACCTTCAGATGCCGAACCTCAGGCATTGGGAGGTTCCGAATAATTCCCTCGGAGAGATGATACCATCTATCGCAATGTTACATCCAACCGTTCGATGAAGATCGGAACGTTTCTGATGGCCATAGTGCTCGCCGTATCTGCCATGACGATACTGTTCGCGCTCCATACAGAAACGGACGCGTCTTCCGAACAAATCATTGACAGCGGTCAATGCGGGCCGAATGCCGCATACGTCATCAATTCGGACGGCACCCTGGAGATAACGGGGTCCGGCGAAATGTATTCGTACATTTCCGTCCGCGCGCCGTGGTTCGAGAGCCGTGACGATATCACCAAGATCGTCATAGGCGACAGCATCACGAAGCTCGGTGCTTGGTCGTTCCTCATGTGCAAACAGGTCAAGGAGCTCACAATCCCCATCACGCTGAACAGCGTGGTCTCCGACATGTATCCTGCATTCGCTGTCTGCTACAACATCGAAAAGATCAACTTCACCGTTGGAAATGGCGGATACGGGTACAACTATAACGCTTTTGATGGGACCGATTCGTGGTTCCAGAATACCCCCTGGCATCAGAGCAGGGATTCTCTCATAGAGATCAATTTCGCTGACGGAGTCAAAAGCATCGGAGGCGATTCATTGCGCGAACTGAATATAACCTCGGTAGTGCTCCCAGATTCTATGGTCTTCCTTGGGATCCACTGTTTCCTCAACTGCACGAAACTGACAGATCTGACCATTCCAGTTAGCCTGAATTCCTATGGCGGCGACGACGACTACCCGGCATTCCGGGGCTGCACAGCCATCGAGAAGGTGACCTTCACCAACGGAAACGGAGTTCCTTTTGATTATACCCGTTGGTGGTATAAAGGTGAATACAATGCGAATCTGGCCCCATGGAATATGTATTCTGAAGTTCCAAAGACGATTGTCATTACAGACAGCGTCACGGAATTGGGGCGGTGCATGTTTTATGGCTGTAATCTCAAAGAGCTTATCATTCCGATAAGTGTCGATGTCCAACGTGGTGCTTCAGAGATAGGTCCGTTCGACTGTTACGAACACTACGATAATCTTGAGGAAGTGATACTGACCAAAGGTTCTGGAAATGGTTGTGATTACGATTCATTAGACTCCAATAAATGTCCTTGGAACACGGCGTCGAATCTCAAGACCGTCATTTTCGCTGAAGGTGTTACCCGCATCGGAGAATGTGTGCTCTACAAATGTAATTTCGAAAATCTTGTTCTTCCGAACACACTCACCTCTTTCGGAAAAAGTGCATTCTATGAATGTACAATCAAAAATCTGACAATTCCAATTAGCGTTAATGCAACTTGGCTAGATAATGGAATTGTAGATCATCCAGCGTTCTATGACGTATATGGAATAGAGAAGGTCACATTCACCCCCGGTTCCGGATACGGATTTAATTATGCAGCTGACAAGGGGAAGAACTGCTGGTATCAGCATACTCCTTGGTATCAGTGCAGGTCCACTCTGAAATCGATCGTGCTCGAGGATGGCATCAAAAGCATCGGATCCGATGCTTTCCGTGAACTGAACATCACCTCCATCGTGATCCCTGACAGCGTGTGCTCTCTGTCGAACCATACGTTCTACAATTGCAGCAGCCTGACCGAGCTCACCATCCCCATCAGCCTCGACAGCGTCGCCTCTGCCGAATATCCCGCATTCGACGGTTGCAACCTGGAGGTCGTGAATTTCACTTCCGGAGCATTTGGACTCGGATTCGACTACAGCGATGGATATTATCCCCCTTGGGCGAATGTGAACGGCACCAGCGTCACCAAATTGACGTTTGCCAGCAGTATCCGCTGTATCGGGAATGGAACCTTCTACGGATACACATTCTATGGAAGCTCCGGAGAGATAGATCCTTATGGGTGGGACAAGCTGAGCGGAAGGACATTCGAAGGTACAGACGGCTGCATGAACGAAGTCCAGAACGTAACCGATTCTGCCAGCACCGATACCTTGTGGTCCGACTACGAAATGTGCGGTAACGGGGTAATCGAGGCATATCGGATCTGTCACCAATTGCCGAACCTGCAGGAGTCTCTGAAGCACGCCATTCGGATTCTCGGATCCGGTGCGGGCGCGGCCTGAGCGCCGATCGGACAGGATTGCGAAGCATTCGAGAACAAGGAGAACGAGTGGAGGTTGGCGATCGATTCGCCAACCATCCACATCATCATGCTTGCTGTCCGATACACTGTGGTTCGAACTATTCAGCAGATTAGCAAATCATTGCTTTCCTGACTTCGATACCATAATAGAAGTCAGGAAAGTTATGTTCAACATGTTCGACATAGGGCCTACTAAGGGGCGTATAGAGTACTGAGACAGGAGGGGCCCTCGGGAGGCCCCTCCGATATAACAAGACAATCCGGGAATTCCAATTCCGAATGAGCGTATTGTTTTGTTTCTGTGCCAGCTTAGAGCTCTTCGCAGAGCTTCTTGGCCTTCCACATGCCGAACAGCGCTCCAGGATGCGAAGGCCCCGGCCGCCGGAAAGCCGGTCGGCAATGTTATAATGTCCCGCGCCGTTGGCAATAGCAGACCGGCGGGGACTCCCGTCTGGAGGCTTCCGATGTACAAGATGCTCCTGGTAAGCGATGATTCAGGGTTCTCAGTGCTGTCTCAGAAATTCATCCCGTACCTGGATCCGTCGGCCAAGGTCATCACCAGGGGATCAGTGGATTCCGCCATGAGCTGCATGGAGACGGACAGCATCGATGCAGTGGTATTCGACCATACCGCCGGGAACGACATCTCCGACATGATCCGCGCGATGGACAGGTCCGGGAAGATGATCCCGATCGTCCTCGTGTCGAAATCCGCGACGAAAGACGTCCTCGCAATGGCAGTGAACGAGTCGATCGCAGGCTACGTGGACAGGAGCGTCGGCGAGCCCATGGATTATTTCAAAGAGATCTGCCACCGCACCATAATCGCTGTCGAACGCGGCCGCCTGGGCGCGGACCGCAACGTCAACGAGAGGCGCCTCGAAGCCATGGTCCACATGGCGAAGATGAACGACAGGGACCTCTCGGAGGTCATCAACTACGCGCTGGAGACCGCCGTTGACCTGACCAAGAGCGAAGCCGGCTTCGTTGCCAGCTACGACAAGGACCGCAGGATCCTGAGGATGCTGGCATGGTCCAAAGGCGCCATGAAGCGCTGCGACATAACCAACTACCCCGTCGAGTTCCCTCTGGACACCACCGGGGTGTGGGGGGAGCCCGTCCGCACCGGGAAGTCCATCGTGATCAACAACTATGAGGGAGACCGCAGGCTCCTGAAGAAAGGAGTTCCGGAGGGGCACATGCACCTGAGCCGCCTGCTGCTGGTCCCGCTGTTCGCCAAGGACGGGGGCATCATAGGGACGGCAGGCGTGGCCAACAAAGCCGACGAGTACACGGCATCCGACGAGATGCAGCTGAACCTGCTGATGGGCGAGATGTTCCTGACCTTCGCGAAGCGCGAGGAGCTGAAGAGGACGACGGCCCCCGCCCAGGTGCTCCGCGAGCTGACCGATGTCGGGACCACAGGGGTGGCGTTCGTCACGATAGACCTGGAGCTGGCGTTCCTGAACAGGATCGGGATGGCGATACTCGGCGTCAGCTCGTCGGACCGGCTGCCCGTCGCGGCCGAGAATGTGGACACGGCGCAGATGCAGACGATCATCGACCTGGTGAACCATCTCCGCGCCCACGGAGGCCCTTCCCTGAAAGGATCGGTCACCGCCAGGATCGGGGAGCGCAACAGGAGCTATTCCGTGACGGTCTACAGCACCGCCGGGCTCGGCGACATGCACCCGGGATTCACGGTGTTCATGGAGGACGTCACCGACCTGAAGAGGATGGACGAGACGGCCTCTCGCGTGAAAGAGCACGTGGCCATCCTGGAAGGGCCTGTCCTGGACAGCCTTGCCCATTCCCGCAGGTTCCTGGAGCACGCGTACGCGCAGGCGCCGGACGACGACCGCAATGGCATCGCCAGGACCTGCGAGACGATCGCGTTCATGTCGGATTACCGCAACGTTGGCCTGATGCCCGCGATATGGATCGACCTCGAGGACGCGATACGCACGGCGAAGAACAGATCCCTGACCGCCGACATGAAGGCGAACGTCCGCACCAACGGGATCAAGGTCCTGGCCGACCCTGCGTTCCCGGCGGTGTTCGCGCATCTTTTCCGGAACACCGTGGACCACGGCCAGTTCGCCAACGAGATCGATATCAGATGCAACATCAAGGATGGGGGCCTGACCATCGTCTACGAGGACAACGGCGCGGGGATAGACCCGGATGTGAGGGGCAGGGTGTTCAACATGGTCTACGACGGGAAGTTCGGGATGTTCCTCGTCTACAACATCGTCTCCATGTCCGGATTCTCGATCCGCTGCCCGGACTCGCCCGGAGGGGCGGTGTTCGAGATAACCGTCCCTCCCGCCAAGTACTCATTGGGATGAGAACGGGCGGGGGCGGCCGGCGGCCGTGACGGAGAGCTCGACCTCCATGAGGCATTCCTGTCCGGTGTCCCCGAAGCGGAACATCCGGTCCTTGCGCTCGCAGGTGACCGTGACATCCTCTGCCCCGCCGTCGGCGACCGTCCGCACGACGTATTCTCTCGCGCGGCGCTCCGAATCTTCCAGGGCCTCGCCGAGGCCGTCGTAATCGAACTTGCCCAGCTTGGAGAACCCCTGAAACCTCTTCTCGGATCCGATGGATTCCGGACGGACGAGTACGGTCACCGTCTCCGAGACGGATGACGATATCGCGCCGATGGCGTTTCCGACATCGGAGTCCTCGTGGATCATGACCTCCGTTCCGAACACCTCGCCTACCCACGGCATGTACGCCCTCACGGGAGCTCCGATGCCTATTATCGGCTTCGTCACCCTTATGGAGCAGGCATAGTCCCTTCCGGCCTTCCCGGAGATGGACTTCGCCAGGATGTCCGCCCCGGCCTTGCCCAGGTCCATCGACCCCGTCTCCTCCGACAGGAGCTCCTTCATCAGCTCTGTGCACAGCTTGGTCTTGATCAGGTCCTTGCATGCCGCAAGGAACTCGGCCGTGTCCATCCCCGCGCCCCTCGCCAGATATCCTGCGGCGATCGCGGAGGCATCTGCATCGTATTCGATGTAGTCTCCCGAGGCGTGCAGAACGTCAGTAGGAGTGAACCCGATCCTCTGGATGAGGCCCAGGCCCTCTAGCCTGCGGACCCCCAGCGTGAACGGGTGGGCCCCTAGGGCCTCGCCTGCCTTCTCCAGCGTCATCGGCTCTCCGGACAGCGCATCCAGGAGCCTGAGCTCCAGCGGAGAGAAGTCCCTGCCGTTCTTCGGGATGCGGAGGGTCCGGAACAGCTCGGAACCGAGGACCACGGTGTCCTCGTTCTGCATGGCGAGCATCCTGGGTGCCTTTCCTTCCAGCTCCGAGATCGCCTCTGCCACGGAGGGCCACTGACGGGCTGCGAAGCATATCGGGCAGACCCTGAGCGATGCGAGCCTGATGTCTCTCCCGAGGACAAGGATGCGGCTGTCGCCTCCTATCCCGGAAGTCGATATCTCGGCGGCCATCACCCTGGTGCGGATGCCCCCTATGGTGGCACCCTCCGGCTCCAGCCTCGGCTTCCCGTTGCGGAGGATCCCGATGTCGGTTGTGGTCCCTCCCATGTCCATGACGATGGCGTCCTTCATGCCGGTCATGCGCATGGCCCCGATGAGGCTCGCCGCGGGCCCGGACATCACGGTCTCCACGGGCTTCCTCTTGGCCTCGGCCTCGCTCATCATGGAGCCGTCGCCGCGGACCATCATGAGCGGCGCGTTGAGGCCGTACTCGGCCATGACCTTCTTCACGGATTCCATGAGGTCGGCGATCACGGGGATCAGGCGGGCGTTCATCACGCATGTGGCGGCCCTCTCGCTGAACCCGAGCCCGGAGGACAGGTCGTGGCCGCACACCGCGGGCACTCCGAGGACCTCTCCGACGATGTCGCGGACGCGGTCCTCGTGCTCCGGGTTGCGGACGGCCAGATACCCTGCGATGGCCACGCCGTCCACCCTTCCCTCCACCGACCTGAGGAAGTCCTCGGCGGCCTTCTCGTCCAGAGGCTCGGTCTCCGCCCCCTTCAGGTCATGCTGCCCCGATATCCTGGCCTGGAAATCCGCCGGATACGGGGATTCGTAATCGCATCCGATGCATACCAGCGCGACCCTCGCGCCCTTCCCCTCCACGATCGAGTTCGTCGCGAGAGTGGAGGACAGCGAGACGACGCCTACGCGGCCCAGGTATCCGGGGTCCATGAGGCCGATGGCTTTGCGGATCCCGATGCAGAGATCTTCGCGGGTGGTGGGCGATTTGGCTTTGCACAGCACCTTTCCTTCATCGAGGTCCATCACCACTGCATCGGTGAACGTGCCGCCTGTGTCTAGTCCTAATCCTATCCTCATCGTGGTGCCTCCTGCCGGAATTGAAAATGGTCGGGCGGTCCAGAGAACCGATCTGCGGCCGCTCTCCCATTGTTTGGAGGAAAACATAAGGCTTTTCGAAAGGGGTTTGGAAAGGGTTCCGGCCTCAGCGTTTCGTGGAGACGATGCCAAGGCCGTCGTTGCGGCTGGTGATGATGCCGCCCATATGGTCCGCAAGGGTCCTCTCCTGGACCTTCCCGAACACGTCGCAGGACGATTCTATCGGGAACTCGCAGTCGCATTTGGCGCACCTCACCTTGGGGCATCCGAGGGACGCCTCGGAGCAGCCCTGGCAGGCGAACGTCCTCGCATAGACAAGCGAGAACGTGAACCCGCACCTGGGGCAGGTGAGGCTCTTCCTCACGGATGCTGTCGTGCTGTTCGAGAACCCGTAGGTCCTCATGGCATCGAAGTAGGACGACATCGCCGATCAGCTCACTCCATCTTCCCGTACTGGTGCGTGGCGTCCATGACGGCCGTCACGTTCTCGAGCTTGCACTCGAGGTCCGGCGGCACTTCGCATCCGGATGCCACGACGAAGTGGGAGTTCAGCCCGCGCTTGCACAGGGCGGTCTTGGCCTCCTGGCACAGGTTCTTCGTCGTGTCCGTGATCTGCTCGACGGATGCCCTCATGAACATCTGCGGGTCTATGTTCCCGAAGATGGTGCACTTGTCGGCATATCCGCCCTCGATGACCTGGGACATGTTGAGGCTCTCGGGCACCAGCGGATAGTACGCCAGCGAGTACACGTCCACTCCGAACTTCTTGATCTGAGTGTCGAGGTGGGGCATGTCGGCGCAGTTGTGTATCCCGAGCCCGAGCCCGACCTCCCTGGTCTTCGCGTTGGTGGCCTTGGCGTACTTGTTGCCCTCGAACTCGCCGTACTCGGTGTCTCCGAGGACGGAGTAGTTGGCCCACAGGTAGTCCCAGCACATTCCCTGGACCCCGGTCTCTCCGATCTTCTCGACGGCGTCGCAGCACATCTTCGTGGTCTGCTCGAGCGCCTTGTGGATCGGTGCGGGGTCGGTGAACATGTCCATGAACAGCCTCTCGGCACCGGTGGCCTGGGACAGGGTGAGGAGAGGGCCCTCCAGGAACGCGATGACGAAGCTCTTGTCCTTCAGCTTGGGCGCGACCAGGCCGTTCATCTCGATCAGGTGCCCGGTGCGGCCCTTGGTCACATCGGGGGCGACGATCTTCTCGTAGTCCTCCATCTCATGGATGATGTGGCCGTCGACGAACGGCGTGTTCTCGGAATCGAGCCTGACATTGGCTCCGAGGTCGTGGGCCGTGACGGACAGGTCCTCAAGGGTGACCGTGAACGGGAACTTCCACTTGTTGTATCCTTCGACGAAGGACTGCGCGCACTTCTTAGCATCGGTCGCCCACTCGCGATACGTCACGGTGCCGGGGAGCAGCCTCCTCTGAAGGCCGCATACCAGAGGGTATGCGGCGAACTCGTCCACCTTCTCATTGCCGAGAGTGGCGAGAGCTCTCTCGTAGGGTGTCATCGGTGTCATCTCAGTTCGCCTTCAGCCAGTTGATGCAGTCCTGTGCGTTGTTGTCCCTGTGGTCGGCCCCGATCTCTTCCGAGAACGAAGGGGACGTGGGCGGCCCGCCGATGGTGACCGTGCAGGTGGAGCGGGAGCCGTTCTCCTTCAGGAGATTGATGACCTCGGGCATCCTGTCCATTGTAGGGGTCATCAGGGTGGACATGCACAGCACGTCGGTCCCGTTCGCCTTCACGTGTTCGGCGATGGCGGCAGAGGGGATGTCCTTGCCGAGATCGGCGACCATGTAGCCGCCTGCGGTCAGCATGGTCTTGACGATGTTCTTTCCGATATCGTGCACGTCTCCCTCGACGACGACGGTCGCCGCCTTCTTGGCATCCGCAAGCTCCTCCTGGGGGATGGCCGGGAGGAGGATGTCGAGCCCATTGTAGAGGCACCTGGCGGAGACCAGGACCTGAGGCAGGTACACCTTGTGCTCCGCGTACCTCTCTCCGACGACCGACATTCCCTTGACAAGCCCCTCGTTGATCGCTTCAACGGGGTTGACGCCTTCTGCGAGCGCGGCCTCGGCAGCGCTCTTCGCCAAATCCGCCTTGCAGTTCACGACTGCGTTGGCAAGATCTTCCAGAATCTGTTCCTTGCTCATTCGCTATTCCTCCTATGGGGCAGGTTAATGCCCCGGTTGCTCTCCCGTTTCCGGGTTGTTCAAAACATCCAGGTATTGGATATTTAATGGTTCATGATGGATGAATGGTCTATCCATCAATTTTTGTACGAACTACTCTTTTTTTGGTAGTTTAGTATTTAAAGAAACAGTAAAACGGATATTTATGCCGACTCGTCGGCATTTTTGTAGTTGGATACTTGCGACTTATGTTCCGACTTTGGACTTTCCCCTATAAAATAATATAAAAATGTTCCTTCGACAAAAACGGCCATTTTTTACAACTAACTGGGAAGAAAGCACAGCTTCCGAGAGAGGCCGCACCCTCGTAGAACAGGCATCCTGATGCGGGCTTCATCACAGATCGGATCATGCATCCGACCGCCTGCGGGCCGCCGATACATTTAATCCCGTGCTGACAGGTCAAGGTCCATGGACCTGTTCG
>CAVICI010000063.1:0-9237 GCA_963640995.1 Dialister hominis
GCTCAGGATCAGCCTGTCAGGAGGGTAGAAGTAAAAACGCCCGGGAATTCAAGTTCAAGGATCTGTCGATGCATTTCTTCAGGAACCTCTTCTCATCGTCGTCGAATGAGTCGATGCCGATGCTGGCCTTCAGGCTCTTTGCAGCGATGCCGATCATCACGCACACGGAGTTGCGGAATTTGTCGACGGATTCTCCGGACAGGTATCCGAAGTTCAGATTCAAAACAGGATATGCGTTCTTGTACCGGGCACAGCGCTCGCATCCGGATACGGCCAGCCCGTTGAAGATGTCCTCTTCGTCAGCATAGTCGATGTTGAAGAAACGGTCGATCATCGACAGGTTGAGGGTCTTCCCGAACCGCCTCGGACGCGTGATGAAGATGGTCTTGTTCTTCGTGCCGCACAGGTCGCATATGAGCTCGGTCTTGTCGACGAAATAGTAGCCGCCGGTGACAAGGGCCTTGAAATCATATACGCCGTCCGGGAATCCCATCTGCTCCATGAGGACAGAATGGCCGTCGGGTTATTAGCGATAACCCTCCGGGAGCTCAGATACGGGGGATCAGTCCGCTTCCCGCGCAGGCTCCGTGCCGTCCAAAGGCCAGAGCTTCTCGATGACGGCGGTCATGACCGCGAACCAGACGCATTCGGCTATCAGCGATGAGATGCAAGGGAGCACGGCATTGGGGTAGATGGAGGCAAAAAGTGCAAGACTTAGCGATACGGACATGCCGGAATTCACCCACACGCCCATCGCCAGATAGACGACCCCCTGGTCCCTCCTGACCTTCATGGCCCTCATCGCATAGATCATCACGAATCCAATGCCGAACACCCTGATCATGCAGGCGATGAGCACCCAGACGATGACCTGGGGGTCTCCGAGGATGAAGTCCCTCCTCGATCCGAGCCCAACGAAGACCAGCATGAACATCATCAGGTTGATGAAGATGGTCTTGGGGATATGGCCGGTATGTAGCCTCTTAACAGGAACTACCAAGATGAACGGGATGAGGATGAACATTAGGATGTACCTGATGATCTCCGACGGGCTGACGGCATCTCCGATGATCAGATGCGTTATCAGAGGGGTCAGCGCGATGGCGGCCACGTATGTGGCGATCAATCCCAAGACGGACATCTTGGCGTCTCCCCTCATGGTGAGGGTGCAGACAACCACGGACACTGCACATGGAACAGATGAGAGCATCACCCATCCGTACCATAGGCCGGTGTCGCCGATGAAGAGGAGCCCCGTCAGAAGGGTGACGGCCGTGTTAATCCCGAAGCATGCGACGATGCATCCGACGGAGCGCTTGCCGTAGGCCTTGAAGTCCTCTTTCGCGAAGGAGATGCCGTCCAGCGAGACCGTCATCTGGGCGATCAGCACGAACATCAGGATTGTGGCGGCATCGGGGCTGTCGAACCCCAGGGCCAGGCCGAGGACGATCCCCACGGCGACCCACAGCTTCACATCGGTGAGGACTTTCAGTAGTGCCATCGATGGGCGCGGACTCACCACCGATTATATACGGATTTTCTAACGACGTCAGGAAACGTCGGAGAAGAACCTCATCACGTCCCCCACGGGGTCGTTGGACTCCGTCGCGCCGGTGTCCTTCACGTACCTGCTCATCCTGTTGTCCAGTATGACTGCGGCTCCACGGTCGGTCTCCGTCCTTATCAGACGGCCGATGGCCTGGTTCAGCTTCCTCATCGCGGGGACCTGGCTGGTGTACAGCCATCCCTTGTTGTTGTACCTCTCGTCGAACAGCGCTTTCATCGCGTCGGTCTCCTTGGACGGCGGCGGGAAAGGTATCCCCACGATGACGGCGAAGCACAGCTCGTCCCCGGGGAAGTCGATCCCTTCGGCAATGGACCCTCCCATCACCGAGAAGAACACCCCGTTCCTGCCCTGCCTGAACCTTGCCAGGTTGTCGGAGGTCCTGCGGGGGTTGCCCGACTCCTCCCAGTACTTCGGCTTTGAGATGTTCCTCTCCAGGTACGGGCGCATCTTCCTCATCATGTTGTACGAGGTGAAGAACACCAGGGTGTTCTTGTCCACCGCATCGCAGAGCTGGACGATCTTCCTCTCGATGCGGGGCTGCATCGAAGGGTCCTGGTTCATGACGTTCTGCTTGGTGGTGACCTCCTTGTCGTAGATCACCAGCTTGTTCTCCTTGGGGAACGGAGACGGGTACGTTCTGAAGCGCGGGTTCCTCTCCAGGCCCAGGACCCGGGCGTACTGGTCCAGGGGCTGCAGGGTCCCGGACATGTGCAGGGTGCACGGGACGGAGTTGAGGAACCTGGAGATCTCCTCGGGGTCGATGCATGCGGCCCTGAGGTACTCCCCCTTGTCCGATGCGTTGATTGTGCGGACGAACCTCTCCGACCCAGAGGAGAACCACAGCCTCATGAGATGCGCCAGCTCTTCTACGGGGGATACCCTGTTGTCTCCCGCGTCCACGAGCCTCTCGGTGCGGGCCTCCCCCAGCTGCTCCATCTTCTCCATGATCCCGTCCAGGTCAGACCTCTCCAGGCCGTACTTGGCGATGATCTTCGCCTCGATGTAATCGTCGTCCACGATGGCGGACTTCTCGTTCAGCGAGAGCTTCTCGGTGGCGAGGGCGCGGATGCAGCTCTTGAAGTACGTGATGAACGACTTCAGCGGGACCTCCGGCCACACAGACGCGCTCTTGAAGGTGTCCGCATCGTCCAAGGCGTTGTCGATCAGGTCCTTGCCGATGATGAACGACTCGGTGTCCCTGGCGGCGTCCAGGAAGTTATGGGCCTCGTCGACTATGATCATGATGCCGTTGGGCGTGTCCGACAGCTCCAGGTTGGCCAGGAGGCTGTTGCGGATGTCGGGGTTGAGGATCTGTATGTACGGGACCGCTATGACGTCGGCCTTCTTCATCAGCCTCTTCTTGGCCTCGTAGGGGCACACTCCCAGCTTCTCGCAGTACCTGTCGAACTCGTCGGAAGACGGCATCGTCTCGGTCCACCACTTCTCTATCCTGGGCATGGACAGCTCGACCTTGTCGAAGTACCTGCACCCGCCGGCCTGCCCTTTCTGGCTCCGGCTCCTGCGGTCGTCGCACATCAGCGAGAGGATGTTGGACGGTATGCTCTCGTATTCGGGAGATCCCCTGAAGAGAGGGCAGGAGCGGGCCCTTCCGGTGACAGCCAGCCCCTTCACGTCCTTGATCTTCGATATCGCCCTGAGCTCCTTCATGACGGCATCTGTCTGCGTGATGGTCCTCACCAGATAGATTATCACCTTCGCCTTCGGCTTGCAATGCTGGAGCGACGCGGCCAGGGAGGTGATGGTCTTCCCGGTCCCGGTGCCCGATTCGATGACCACATGCCTCCTGTCCTCCAGGAAGGCGTAGATGTCGCTGATGATCTCCATCTGGCAGCCCCTGGGCTCGTAGGGCATATATGGAGCGTCTTTCAGCTCGTGCTCCACTGTTATAGGCGCTTTTGCCGGGGCCTTCGGCGCCGTGTCGGCAAGGCAGGACTGGTTGCTCGTATGGAGCCCGTCGGCAGGACGTCCGCATTTGACGCAGCGGTCGCTGTTCGGGGGAAGGAGGCTCTTGCAGACTGGACAGAACTTGCCTTGCATATACTGTCGATTGGCATCCAGTACTTAAAGCGGACGGGGACATTTCCGCAAACCCCCATCCTGCCGAAGGGCGGGGGTGATGAAAAGGGCCCTCAGACCGGACAACCCGTCCGGCCCGAGGGAAAAGGTTTGCATCAGGCTCAGGACTTGAGCTTGACGACCATTATCGCCGCAGCTATTATAATCGCGGCCAGCAGGACCGCCCCGCAGATGATGATCGTGTTGATGCTCTCGCCGCTGTTGTTCCTGGGCTCGATGACGAAGTCCGCATAGGCGATTCCGTCGTCGGTGACTATCTGGAGCTCGTAGGAGCCCGGAGCCAGGGTCTCGGTGAACTTCCCCAGGACCTTCAGCGAGTGGGTGCTGGTCATCTCGAAGGTGTCTTCCGACATCTTGGTGATCTTGTTGTTGATGTCCATGTACTGGATGGATTTCACGTCTCCCCTCACGATGTCCAGGATGAAGTCGTGGCCCTCGATGACGAGCGCCCCGTTGCCGTTGGTCACGTCTATCCCCCAGACCGCGGTCATGGTCACATCGGACTGGACGCAATAGGGCCATGCGACCCACGCGCCCTGGATCTCCCACTTGTGGCACACGAATCCGGCCAGGGTCGGATCATGGGGCCTGTCGATCTCCGTGCCTGCGGCGACGGTTATCGATGCTATCCCGGTCCCTCCCACGGTGTCGAAGGTGACTGTGTAGGTCTGGCCGGCCTCGGACCTCCAAAGGGCGTACAGGGTCACGTCCTTGTCCACATAGATCGTGGTTCCGGAAATGCCCGGTTGGCCGGTGGTGTAGGACCAGACATCGAACTCCATGCCATCAGGAGCCGAGAACCGGCAGCTCGGGAGAGTGTACTCTCCCTGGACCACCTTTACCTGCCTCATCCTTCCGGAGCCTCCGTTGGCATCGAATGTGATGGTGAACGTCGGGGCTTCCTTCCAAAGGGCATAGAGGGTGATGTCTTCGGTCACGTTGATGTACGGATCAGTAATCGCGGAACCGGTCGGAGACAGGGACCAGCCATCGAATATCTTCCCTTCGGGCGGTGTGAACAGGCAGTTGGGCAGGGCGTACTTTCCGGCAACTCCTGTGGCATCGGCCATGATCCCGGAGCCTCCGTTGGCATCGAACTTCACCGTGTATGTGGACGCAGGGATGTCCTCCCACAGGGCATACAGGGTGATGTCCGACGTGACCTCTATCACGAAGCCGGATATCTGGGGGCCATCGGGAGAGTATGCCCAGCCCTGGAACTTCTTCCCTTCGGGGGCGGTGAACGTGCATAACG
Organism: Dialister hominis; assembly: GCA_963640995.1. Classification (GTDB taxonomy): domain Archaea; phylum Thermoplasmatota; class Thermoplasmata; order Methanomassiliicoccales; family Methanomethylophilaceae; genus Methanoprimaticola. Next base: position 4,920 of record CAVICI010000063.1, read on the forward strand.
GCAGCGTGTACTTGCCGGATATCTTAGTGGCGTCCTTCATGGTCCCGGTACCGCCGTTGGGATCGAACTTGACCGTGTAGGTCTCGACGGGCGAGTCCTTCCACAGTGCATACAGGGTGATGTTCGAGCTCACTTCGATGGTCGAGTCCGAGATCGCGGTGCCGGTCGGGGACAGCGACCAGGCATCGAACACCTTTCCCGCTGGGGCGGTGAACGTGCATTTGGGAAGCTTATACGTCCCTGAGATGCCGGTGTCGTTGGCCATGGTCCCGGTTCCGCCGTTGCTGTCGAACTTGACTGTGTAGGTCTTCACTTCCTGGGTTAAGCAGTAGAGGGTGGAGTCGTTCTTTGCGAAAAGGACTTCTCCGTTGGGGCCGATCTTGACGCCTTGAAGTGTTGTGGCCCCTTCGACTCCGACAGACAGGTTGAAGAGCCTGATCTCGTTTGTGGAAATCTTATACTCGAAGCACATAAGGCCGTCGACGGCCGATGTGAAGGAAACGGGCACTCCGGCTGGAGACACGTACCCGTAGACCATATCTTTCGTGCCAGTGGCAATCGCGATGTTGCTGTAGGTCTTGCTCAGCCTGGTGTCCACCTCTGTCTGGGCGATGATCTTCGCGTTGTTCTTCAGGTCGAATACCATGAAGCCCCTTCCGGTACAGGCGAATCCGAGGTCTCCGACCTGCACCATCTTCGAGGAGTACGAGTTGTCGACTCCGTTGCATATGTACTGCACCGAGCCGGTATCGAACGTTCCGTCGCTCTTGAGGGGCACCTTCACGAATACAGGCTTGGACCCGTCCCCTATGGGGGCGAACATGGTGTCCCAATGGGTGGAAACGTAGACAGTGCCGTCGGAGCAGGAGATGAACCCGCCGTTCCAGTACGTGGCCGCAATCTCTGTCATCTCGAAGGCGTCCAGCTGGGTCCCGGTGGACTTGTCGATGCAGTACAGTATGCGCTTGTTCGCGTCAGTAGCGCCGATCCCCGGGTAGTAGAGGGCCTTGTCTCCGAAGGCGAGGGACACGGGAAGAGTGTAAGCATCGATGTAGAACGTGAACGTGCTGGTCCATTTCGCCGATTGGACGTTCGTCGCCGAAGATGGATCCTCGTCGGTCGCGGAGAAGCACATGCACTGCTTGTTGTTCTGGACCACGTACCAGAAGCCGTTGTCGTAATACGCCTGGCAGCTGGATGCGTCGATTTTGTATTGCTGGACGAGGTCCAGGTTGTAGACGTTCCCCGACATCGGATCCAGCACCAGATCGCCGTACACAGTAGGCCAGTCGCTGCTTGTCGCGGTGGTGTCCACGCTCGTGACTGTGCTGCCGTCCTCAAGGCTGACTTTGCAGAGCTTGCTGTCCTTTGTCACCACGTAGGCATAATCGCCGGATACGGCATAGCCCATCGTGTCTCCGAGCGTCCAGCCGATTTTGTAATTGTCGTCGCTTAACCCCACAGAATCGGACAGGGTTTCCATCAGCGCACCGCTGAACCAGTAATCGTTGGAATATGCCGACGGGTATGCATGGCCCGCATCGGTGCTGTTCATCATTGTAGCGACGGGCAAAGCTGAGATGGTCATCATCAGGCATCCGAAGATTGCCAGCAGTTTGTATCTGTCATTTTTCGCCAGTATTTCACCTCGTATTGGATTAAACGTTCAACTAACGGTTTTTGCTTATTAAAAAGTGGCCCTATCAAAATATTGTTCATATACTATGAAGAATAGTGTTGCCATATGCCATAACTTATTGAGCCAGTTGTCTGAAGCGCGATAGTATTAAGCTGGGTTCTACGAAATGATGGACAAATATGATGATATCGGATATATATTTCAATGCTCATATCAATACATAGAATTTATAATGTTAGATTATAGGATAAGGGAACTTTATCGGAACTTTATCGGAACTTTATCGGAACTTTATCGGAACTTTATCGGAACTTTATCGTGGATTCAACACCCCCTTTTGGTCTGTCGAGAGCCTGAGCTGACGTTCCCTCAAAACCGATTTCCTGCCGTCCTCTCGGGGGTCAGGCCGACGCGATCGAAGCAAGGACCATGCCTTCGTCCAAGTCCAACCGTCTGAACACATCGTACATCTCTGTCTCCACATCGCCGCCGCCGTCGATCTCCATCTCTCCGTTCGTCTCGCGGATCCTCACCAGCCCCCAGCGGTCGATCATGTCCGCCGATGTCGTGAAGGTGCCTTTGTCCCGAGAGAACCTGCCGTCTATGACGTTCCGGAGGAGAGCTGCCAGCCCCAGGACGAACATCATGGCGTTGGCCCTCTCCGGCTTGGAGACGAACACCTGCGCCAGTCCGACCTTCCCCTTGAGGAGGCTGAACGCATGCTCCTGCTTGTACTGGTCGAGGTACAGCCTCAGGACCTTCTCCGGAGAGGCGCCCTCGCGGATGTTCTCCGGATCCTCCTCCCTCGGGAGTGCGCGGAAGGTTGGTGATGAGCACCTGGAACGCTGTCAGCTCGGCCATGACGGACGCCATCTCCCTGTCGGCGACCGGCTCAGACTTCACGGACCATACGGTGCGGTATGTCGGAGGCTCGTCTTTCGGCCTGCGGCCGCGCTTCGAGCGCTTTTCCAAGACCTCCTCCGACGAGATGCTCCAGGCCAGAGCCGCCCCGTCGAGCGCCAGCTCGCACTGCGCCTTGCCGACGGCCGCGAACGCCTCGTCCTTCGTGGCGAACCTGGCCTTGTTCAGCTCCTTCGACAGCTTCTCGGCCTTCTTCATCCCGCTCCTTATCAGCGACTCTTCCGCGTCGCTGCGCATCTTCTCCGATGTGAACGCAACGATCCTGACCTTCCTGGTCCTGTCGTGATTCTCTCCGTCATGCTCGACCATTGCATCGGTGTCGCAGAAGGCGTGCCCTTTCTTCGACTCGGAGATCCGGAGCTCCCCGCGGGAAGCTTCCCAGACGATCCTGCTCCTGAGGCACGATGAATAGCTCTCGGGGACCTTGGACACGAAGCCCAGCTCCGCATCGTCCATCAGGGCGATGAGGGTGCTGTTCGTTCCCTTGCAGTCGGTGACGACCGTGCAGTCTTTGGGCTTCACGGCATCGATCAGGAACTCTATGGCCTCCTTGTCCATCTCGGGATCGGAGGCGTTGCCGTCATGCGGAACGAGATACCTGAGGATCTTGTTCTCGCTGGTCATGGCGGATGCGGAATACAGGAAGAAGTCCGTCCTGCCCTCCTTGTCAAGCCCGATCTTGGGCTTGGCCGCATCCTCGTTGCATTCCGGCGGGTTCTCAACATACGTCCTGAGCTTCGTCTGGTCGAGATGGAACACCTTGGAATCCAGCCCCTCTGCCTTCTCGATATCCTCGGCTATGGACCAGAACAGCTTCTTGAGGTCGGCCCCGTACAGCGCGTCCAATCCCCTTCCCAGGGCGGTGTCGCTGAGGCTCTCGGTCGAGACATCCTTCCCGAGGATGCCCCTGAGGTTCATCGATTCGTACTGCCTGCCGATCTTGTACAGCGGGATGCGCCGGTTCCTCAGAGCCGTCGCCCCCACGAGCAGAAACGCCACTTCGCCGGGCGTTACGATCCTCTGCTCGCGGTCGAACTCGCATTCTGCATCGATCTTCTCCACGAAGCCGTGCTTGCGCATCAGCGCGAGCATGATTGTCACGCTTGCGGGGGTCCATCTGCCGTTCTTCACTATCATTCCGAGTACCTTGCGATGTGCGGCCAGCCGGGCCGTTCGGGGAGATGCTCTATTTAGGCATTATAATCGAAAGCAAAGCTTTCGATATATATGCCTAAATAGAGGGAGAGATATAAACCCTTTTGGAGATGCCCGGATTTTAAATAGCGTAAGCTCTCGACAGCCAGTCGGATAGCCCTGAAAACACGGCCAGAAATGCTTGTGAAACGGCGTTAAAAATTCGATCAGAAGGGGGGTGTTGAATCCACGATGATCAGAAGTTGTACGATCATTACGAGCTGAAGCGTTCAGATGGAAGATTCAATGTCCAAGCCGAGCTATTATCAGATCAGAACAAAGTTCCGCTAACAGTTGTAGTATTCGACGGCACCGACCGTACTGCCATCTCGATAAGGAAAGAATTCTCCGGACGCAACCTCATCGATGAACTCGAACAGGTGAATTTGTTCGCAGAGACCATAAACGAGAACAGGATCATCATTGATGGACTGTCGAGGGAAGAAGTTGAGCAATATGACAGGGGCTAGGTGACCAAGAAGTTGGTGCACCTATCGAGCGGGGACAGGTCATCCCCGCAGTCTATGGCTCGAAGCCAAGGCCGCGCGCCCCGCGGCCAGGATG
>CAVICI010000064.1:0-9091 GCA_963640995.1 Dialister hominis
TCGAACGGAATCAGAAATCGACGGCAGACACCAGGTCTGAGAAGCACCAACTTTCTTGTCACCTAGCCCGTAATGTTTCGCCCGTTTCGACCCCCTCTGTATAACTACATCGGCATGTTTTGTAACTACGCCTCAGCCCCGCCCATTCCTGTTGCGCCCACTCTTGCCGGAACGGGACGCCTTCGCTCCGCAGCGGCGACCCTCGCAAGGATTAATACCGTCCTTGCATTGGGAAGGCTCATGTCCCAGTCAACGAGCATGGACGGCGGATACTTCGCCCCGTCCCGTGGGTATTTGGACTGCGCTTCCCCTGATTTCGACCTCCGCCGCGCCGCTTCCGAAGCGGAGGCCGGCGCTTCGCAGGGGGATCCCGACGCGCAGTACCTGCACGCCCTCCTCCTTTACCTCGGCAAAGGCTGCCCTCAGGACCGCAAGACCGCGTCCGAGGCGCTGGCGCTTTCCGCAGCCGCAGGCTACCGCCCGGCGGACATCGTCCGCGGAGAGATAGAGCGCGACGAGCCGGAGCTGCTGGAGAAGGTCCTGGAGCTGAGGCTGAGGGGCGAGCAGAGGGACACGGACGCCTGCAGGAAGCTCTTCGAGCTTTACGACAACGGCTCGGAATGCGTCAGGAAGGACCATGCCGAGGCCATACGCTTCTACACGGTTTGCGCCGAGAACGACGATGTGGAGGCGCAGGACACCATCGGGTTCATGTACCTCATGGGGAAGGGAGTCAGGAAGGACCAGGACAAGGCCCTGAGATGGCTCAGGGCCGCCGCCGACAACGGCTGCGGGCGCGCCATGTACCGCATCGGCAGGATGTACGACGAGGGGCTCTGCGATACCGAGCCCGACCTCGCCAGTGCTGTGGCCTGGTACGAGAAGGCCGTCGATGCCGACGATCCCGACGCGGAGTTCGCCATGGGGTGCATCCATTCCGCGCCGAAGACCCGCTACACCGACGACAGGGAGGCCGCCAGGATGTTCGGGCTGGCCGCCGAGCACGGCCATGCGGAAGCGCAGTATCAGATAGGCATGCTCTATGCTTACGGCCAGGGGGTCCCGAGGGACCCGTCCATGGCCGTGAAATGGCTTGAGAGGTCCTGCGAGGGAGGATACCAGCAGGCCATGGTCGATTTCGCCAACATGTCGTTCGAAGGGCAGATGGTCCCCAAGGACTACGCCAAAGCGGCGAAATGGTTCCAGGTCGCCGCAGACCGGTGCAACGGATACGCCCAGTACGCCCTCGGATGCATGTACGGCTCCGGGTACTACTTCGAGAGGGACGAGAAGACGGCCCTCAAGTACTTCAGGGACGCCGGCGAGATGGGAGAGGTCAACTCCCAGTACTGCCTCGGATGCTTCTATTACGAGGGCAGGGGCACCGAGAAGGACGAGAAGGAGGCGGCCATGTGGTTCGACCAGGCCGCCGACCAGGGGCATCCCGCAGCGAAGTCGTTCCTGGGGATGTTCAAGGTCACCGGCACGGGATGCGAGCAGGACATCGAGGAAGGCATGAGGCTGCTGAACGAGGCCGCGGACACCGGCTACTACGAGGCCCAGTACTACCTGGGCAAGCTCTACTACGAGGGGAAGTACGTCCCTAAGAGCAACATGAAGGCCAAGCGCTTCCTGAGCATGGCCGCCAAGCAGGGCGATCCCGATGCGGCCGCGCTGCTCAACAAGATGAAGGCGGAGAGATCCTGGTGAAAGACACTCTGAAGAAGGACGCCAATGCCGGCGACCCGTACGCATGCTTGGCGGTCGCCTATTTCCATCAGACAGGCAAGGAGCTCATGCAGGACATGCCCCTGGCCGTCCGCTGGTACGAGCGCGCCGCAGCCGCCGGATGCCCCCGTGCCCATTGGGAGCTGGCCAAGATGTACATCGAGGGGGAGCACGTGACGAGGAACGTCGCCCACTACCTCGACCATCTGCAGCACGCCGCCGACCTCGGCAACGCAGAGGCCCAGGCCACGCTGGGGTCCGAGTACAATTACGGGTACATCATGCCCAGGGACCCTGAGATGGCCTACCGCTGGTACGAGCAGGCCGCCAGGCAGGGCGTGCCCAGGGCCAGGTTCTCGGTCGGCTACATGCTCGCCCACGGGATAGGCGTGCAGCAGTCCCTTCCGGAGGCCGAGACGTGGTTCTCTTCTCTGGCCATATCCGGCGACGGGGAGATGTTCCTGAAGATCGGGATGAGCTACGAGTACGGCCTGAACCTGATCGAGCCTGATGCGATCGAGGCCGCCAGGTGGTACAAGTACGGCGTGGACATGGGCCACGAGAAGTGCGCCATATGCTGGAGCTCGATAATGGCCGCCCTCGACGGCGCCGAGCCGGATGCCTACGAGGTGAGGCTCCACAAGCTCATGACGTCTCAATCCCAGAAGGAGGTGGACGCCAGGGCCAGCGACCTTGCCTTCGCTGACGAGTTCTTCGAGTCCGGGGACGAGGCGGGGGCGTTCTCGTATTATGAGAAGGCAGCCGAGCTGGGGAGCCCGGAGGCCATGTTCGCCATCGCCATGATGCTCCACCAGGGGATCGGCGTGAAGAGGGACGATTCCAGGGCCATGCATGTGCTGGCCCGCGCGGCGTCCGCCGGATCGGAGGATGCCCAGTTCTTCCTTGCCAGATCCTACGAGAACGGGACCTTCGGGAACGACGAGGACCGCGTGATCAAGCTCTATTCCGACGCGGCGTACAACGGGTTCCTCGCGGCGTTCTACTATCTGGGGAAGTACATAGACCGTCCTGAGATCTACGTCAGGCGCACTCACGGGGGCCGGCGACATGGGCTTCGAGGATGTCTTGGCCAGAGCGAAGGCCGGAGATCCCGACGCGCAGGTGGCGATGGGGTACATGTTCTTCAAGGGCGACGGGGTCGTCCAGGACCGGAGGGAGGCGGCAAGGTGGTTCGGCCTTGCCGCGGACCAGGGCAATGCCGAGGCCATGTGCAACCTGGGCCACATGAGGGCCCACGGGACGGGGCTGTCCCTCGATCTGGAGAAGGCCATGGCCCTGTACGAGAGGTCCGCAGAGCTGGGATACGCCAGGGCGATGTTCAACCTGGGCTTCATGCACTCCGACGTGGAGGGCGTGGAGCAGGACTGGGAGAAGGCCTTCCAATGGTACATGAGGTCGGCGGAGGCCGGCAGCGTCATGGGCCTGTACAGGGCGGCCGTCATGCTCCAGGAGGGCCGCGGGATCCCCGCGGACAAGCAGAAGGCCATGGAGTTCTACGGCAGGTGCCTGGAAGCCGGCTACGAGAAGGCCGGGTACAGGATGGGCATGATGCTCCTGAACGGCGACGGGGTCCCCGCCAGCACGAAGAAGGCCGTGTCGTTCTTTTCCAAAGCGGCGGACATGGGGTCCGCCGATGCCATGCTGGAGCTGGGCAGGATGTGCCTGTCCGGCGAGGGGATGGCCCGCAGCGACGCCAACGCCCGCAAGTGGCTGTCAAAGGCGGTCGCCAGAGGCAGCGCGGAGGCTGCCGAGATGCTTTCAAGGTTGTGAACACGATGAAGATGAACGAGTATCAGAAGGAGATCATCATGGACCTGCTGTCCACCATCAAGGACCGCAGCCCGTTCTACGCTCAGAAGCTGAAGGACATCGATATGTCCGAGATCAAGACACAGGAGGACTTCGAGACCCTGCCCTTCACCGACAAGGGCGATCTCCGCGAAGCCTACCCACTCGGCCTGTCGGCGGTGCCCGAGAAGGAGATCGTCAGGATCCATTCCTCGTCGGGGACCACCGGGACCCCGGTCGTGATACCGTACACCAGGAAGGACGTCGAGGACTGGGCGGTGATGTTCGAGCGCTGCTACAGGATGGCCGGCGTGACCGAGAGGGACCGCATCCAGATCACCCCCGGCTACGGGCTGTGGACCGCCGGGATAGGGTTCCAGGCCGGCTGCGAGAGGCTCGGAGCGATGGCGGTGCCCATGGGGCCCGGCAACACCGAGAAGCAGCTGCGCATGATGGAGGACCTCCAGACCACCGTGCTCTGCGCCACCTCTTCCTACGCCCTGCTCCTTGCCGAGGAGATCAAGAAGAGGGGGATCAAAGGCCGCCTCGCCCTGAAGAAAGGGGTCATAGGATCGGAGCGCTGGGGGGACAAGATGAGGAAGGAGATCGCAGACGATCTCGGGGTGGACTTCTACGACATATACGGCCTCACGGAGATCTACGGCCCGGGGATAGGGATCAGCTGCGACTACCGCAACGGGATCCACATGTGGGACGATTACATCTACTTCGAGATAATCGATCCCGAGACCGGCAAGAACGTCCCCGACGGCACCGTGGGAGAGCTGGTCATCACCACCCTGAGGAAGGAGGGGGCTCCGCTGATAAGGTACAGGACCCACGACCTCACCAGGATAATGCCGGGCGAGTGCCCCTGCGGGTCCAGGTTCCCCAGGATCGACATCATCGTCGGTAGGACCGACGACATGGTCAAGGTCAAGGGAGTGAACATGTTCCCCGCCCAGTTCGATGAGGTGCTGTCTTCTCTGGACGGGGCCAGCAGCGAGTACCAGGTCATGATCGACCATCTGATGGGCAAGGACCAGGTGACGGTCTATTTTGAGACCGGCGTCCCCGAGGGGGACGTCCCGAAGCTCGAGAAGGAGCTGGTCAGGATGATCAAGGACAAGATCAACATCACAGTCATCCCCAATGCCGTGCCGATCGGGTACCTTCCGAGGAGCGAGAAGAAGACCAACCGCTTCTTCGACAACAGGTACTGAGGCTTACCAATGAAGGAGTCGGATTTCATCCAGGACGTGTTCCGCCGCATCGCCCCGTCGGTCCTCAAGGGGGACAGGGACGTGAGCGAGAAGGAGACCGAGCTGAAGGTCTATGACGTGGTCACGGCTTCGGACGTGAGCACGGAGAGGTACATCCTGTCCAGGATATCCGACGAGTTCCCGGACCATACCGTGGTGTCCGAGGAGACCCATCCAGACGCCAGGGAGGGGGAGCGCTGCTGGTACATCGATCCGATAGACGGGACGATGAACTATGCCCGCGGGATCCCCTTCTACGGACTGCAGGCCGCCCTTGCGGAGGACGGCGTGCCGATAATGGCCTGCATCTACCTGCCGGTGTTCGACGAGATGTACGTCGCCGACGAGCGCGGGGCCAGATTGAACGGTGTCCCGATGCGTACCGCGTCTCCCAGGCCGCTGAAGAAGTGCATCCTGTCCACAGGCGACTTCAGCCGCAGGGCGGAGGAGTACCGCATCGGGCAGGCCAGGCTGATGAGCGAGTGCTTCGACCTCGTCGGGAGGTTCAAGATGTTCGGAGCGTCATGCGTGGACTACGCTTACCTGTCTTCGGGCCGCACCGACGTCCACTTCAGGTTCATCAACAAGAAATGGGACTACCTTCCGGGGCTGTTCATGGCCTCCAAGGCGGGGGCGTACTTCGACAGGGGCCTGGTCAGGGACCGCAGGCTCCTGATGCTGTGCTCTTCCCAGGAGGTCTCCGACGAGGCCGTCGAGAAGCTCGTGCCAAGCATCCTCGGCAAGAAGTGATCATCTGGCCTTGCCGCCCACCATCACGAGGTAGGCGAGGAACACTTCCAGCTGTATTCTGGGGTTGCTGCCCTCGACGATCCTGAACTCGACCTCTCCGCACTTGTCGATCATCTTGACCTTGTCGTAGTCGGAAACCGTGAGGTCGAATATCGAGGAGTGGATCTGCTTTATGACGTCCTGTCCGGAGAGCCCGTTGGCTATCATCAGGTCGTCCAGCTGGTTGCGGGCCTGAATGAAGTTCCCGTCCAGCGCGGTCTCCATCAGCTTCCTGACAGCGTCGGGGTTGGCCATCCCGGCGGTCTGATAGACGAGGTCCAGGTCGATCTTCTTCCCGAGGGAAGCGGCCACCTGCAGGGAGTTGACGGACCTCCTCATGTCGCCTTGGGCGATGAAGATGAGGCCGTTCAGGGCATCGTCGTCGATGTCCACCTTCTCGGTGGCGACGATCTTCTGGAGGAACCCTTTGATGTCGTCGGCGGTCAGGGGCCTGAACCTCATGACCGCGCATCTGGACTGGATGGGCTCGATGATCTTGGAGGAGTAGTTGCACGAGAGGATGAACCTGCAGATGCCGGAGTACTTCTCCATGGTCCTCCTGAGGGCGGCCTGGGCGTCGTTGGTCAGGGCATCCGCTTCATCAAGGAAGATTATCTTGAAATCGGCTCCGATGGGCGCGGTGCGGGCGAACTCCTTGATCTTCCCGCGGACCACGTCGATCCCCCTCTCGTCGGAGGAGTTGAGCTCTATGAAGTTCCCCCTCCAGTTCTCGCCGAAGAACTCCTTGGCGAGGGCGAGGGAGCATGTGGTCTTCCCGGTGCCGGCAGGGCCGGTGAACAGGAGATGGGGCATGCTGTTCGAACGGACATACGATTCGAGCCTTTCGGTCACGTGCTTCTGGCCGACCACTTCGCTGAGGGTCTTCGGCCTGTACTTCTCCGTCCAAATCTCGTTCATGGGAACCGATTCGGGCTATGCGTGCAAAACATAAAAAGAGTGGGATGGACGGCCGCGGTCAGCCGGAGCCGGTTCCCGGGATGATCCGTTCCAGATGCGGAAAGGGGATCGGACGGGACAGGGGCCCTGTCCGGTCCGTTGGGATCAGTTCACGACGTAGACGTACCCTCTGTTGTACTTCTCCGGGATCTGCCCTATGGACCATCCCGTGCCGGTGGTCTCGGCATAGTAGTATTTGACGCCGTTCTTCTCGTAGTACGTTCCGGAGCAGTTCGAGAGGTGGACCAATGAGGCCACATGGTCGTCGTACACCACGAGCGCGACGCCGTATCCCATGGCCTTCATTATCGCGTCGTACAGGATGGCGGTGTCTTCGCAGTCCCCCTTGCCGTCGTAGAGCGTCTCGAGAGGGAATTTCCAGTACTCTTTCACGCCTTTCGTGTCGATGTCGTAAGCATACGGGATCCCTTCCTGGACGAACCTGAGGACGAAGTTGGCTCTCTGATTCTCGTTCATGCCGGACGATTCGCTCTTGATGAGATCTGCTATGACCTGGATGATATCGTCTTCGTATGTGACGAAGTGGGTGTCCCAATCTGCGTCTTTGTTGCGGCGCTGGTTCTCGTCCAGATGCTTGTAGTACGAGTGGTCGTAGAGGCTGCCGGTTATCTGCATTGTGTATGTGGTCCCGTTGAACGTCCATTTGTAGCTCTTGACGAACCAGGTTCCCGTGACGACATCGGTGGAATAGGAATAGGACTTTCCTTTCGAATCGGTCCCGGTGACTGTCGCGGTGTACGACCTGTTCTCAGGAAGCTTCACCACGCAGGGGTTGCCCGTTCCCTTGGCAATCACGCTCATGTCCGCTTCTTCTTTGATGGTCCATTCCGCGTTCCTGACATCCTCGGGAGCGCTGAGGCCGTACTCGTCATCGCACAGCGCATAGATGGTGATGTCCCTGGACACATCCATTGTGAACGTGCGCTCGTCGGTGAACACCGAAGCGCCGTCGATGGACAATCCTCTGTACTCGCCAGAGGTGCTCTTCACGGAGATCGTGACGCTCTCTCCGACCTTGTACGTCCCGGCGCCCGAGACCGAAGTCACCCCTGAGCCTGTCGCGATTCTGATGGTCGCGGTGTCCTGCGTCTCGATTTCAGCCCTTTCTTTCAGAGTGATGGTCATCGTGATCCCATCGACGGTCCCTTCCATGATGTACGGAGTCCCGGTGCTGTCGCAGTACATTATCTGCTCTGTGCCGTCGTCCACGAGCTTGTAGAGGCTCAGCGTCTTGGTCCCGTCGATGGTCGAGACGGTCTTGGTGCCGATAAATTCGCCGTTCTCGTCGATGTCCTCGTCCCACTCTGAGTGGTAGAATGTCACTGCATCGGGACCGAAGAAATTGCGGGATTCTATCTCCATCAACGTTTCGCTAAGATAGATGCCCTTGTCGTACGCATGCATAAGCATGATCGCTTCTCCGGGTATCGTCTGGGAGCCGCTCGAAAGCTCCACGTCGAAGTAGTAGCCTGTTCCGGACACATCGTCCCATCCGGCGTAGAGGGTTATGTTGCTCCTGACCCCGTTCAGGGTCTTGACGGCAGAGCTCTCGGAGAGGTCTTCCGATGTGTACCATGACCTGAACTTGTACAGGGGGTACGCCAGGGGCTCGAGCTCTATCTTGTCTTCGGCAGTCCCCGTGGTCGGATTGGTGTTGCTGCAGCCGTCGATTTTCATGACGTATGAGATGCTGTACTGTATGGGGGTCCACTTTGCGTAGAGCACGATCTTGTCGGCGCTCTTGTTCACCACGGTGATCTTGTTGACGAAGTTGGGTTCGAGGTACCAGCCGTCGAAGATGTATGCCTCTTTCGTCGGGTCTGCCAATACGATGCCCGTATCGGAGTATGTCGAAGGGTTGGACGGGGAGTTGACCCCTCCGTTCAGCTCGTAGCGGATATCCGGGACCTCGCTGTTGTGCAGCAGGAGGTATGCGCCGCCGCCTATGGCGACAGCCGCGACTACGATGATCGCTATCAGTGCTTTGCTGTTCATGATCGCACATCCATTCAAACGCTTAAGTACGCATGCGATGAGGCACGTTGCCATGGGCCATGACGCGGCCGGCCGAAGGCTGCCAGACGTTCAGATGAGCCATCCGGCGACCATCTGGCCGATCTCGGTTGGCACAACCCTGACGCTCTTGTTGCCGTCCTCTTTGACTACAACGACCATCTTGTTCTCCTTGAAGTAGCGGACGAACTGGTTGGCGTTCTGCTTGCTCTTGAACTCCAGGGCCAGCTCGCCGAACATGACTCCGATCCCATTCGGCTCCTCGCATATCCTCTTCAGGAACTCGCGGCGCTTCGGGGTCATCTCCATCACATCGGGTATGTTCGGAGTGGGGATGGTGATGATGAGGTCGTCCAACGGGGCGTTCTTCGTGGATTCGTCCCGCTCTTTGAAGTAGTAGAGCTCGGCGCCGAGGATGAGCGATGCCGTGCACAGGGCACCGGACACCAGCCGGGTTCCATGGGTGATGTTCATGTGGAACTCCACCTTGACCTCGTCGTCCTTTGCCGATT
>CAVICI010000065.1:0-8705 GCA_963640995.1 Dialister hominis
GCCGCCGGTTCAATTCCGGCCGAGCCCACCATCTCATCGTTCTCGCCGCTATGCGCCCGCCTCAAGGTCCCAGCATCGTTATCGGCACGACATAGACGCCGTCTTCGCGGCGATATGCGTACTCTGAAAGCCCGCATATCACGCACAGCACAGAAGGCATCCTGTCCGCGCCGTGCTTCTCCATCTTCCGCCTGAACTTCAACAGGTTCTCGGCAGCTTCATCTATCTTGTTCGCGCCAAGCTTTATTTCGAATGCCCCCCACGTTCCGTCTTCCATCTCCACGATAGCATCAGATTCCATACCGTTCGCATCGCGGTAATGGAGAAGCCTGCCTCCGATGTACCGGGCGTATATCCAGAGGTCCCTCTCGCACAACGCTTCGAACAGGCGTCCGAAAGCCCCGAGATCGTTCATCAGCCTCTCCTTCCCGATGCCCATCGCCGCTGCGGCCAGCGAAGGGTCTGCGAGATGCCTCTTCGCGGAGCTCCCGACTCTGACGCTGGACTTCAGGCCCGGATCGAAGCCGGGCTGGTCCTCGATCAGGAACATGCGGTCCAGCACGTCCAGATAGCCTCTTAGCGTGTCATAGGATATCGGATGCCCTGATGCGGCGGCATCCTGCTGCAGCCTGGCATCCGATATCACGGCGCACTCGTTCTCCGCCAGCAACCTCAGGACCTGCCTGAACGTCCTCTCCTTCCGGTGCATGCCGTCCATCCTGCATGCGTCGGCCACGACAGAATCCAGATGCTCGCGGGCCGAGGCGGCCCTCTCCTCGTGAGAACGGCCCAGGCCTGCAGGCCATCCTCCCCCCAGGACAAGGTCTGCCAGATGCCCCATGTCAGGTTCCCGCCTCGCAATCCCGATGTCCTCGCCGCGCATCAGTGCGCTGAGCGACACCGCCCCGGTCGATTCCCCGGACTCGTACAAAGATATCGGGGCCATCCGGATCTTCCGGATGCGTCCGGTCCCGCTATGGACAGGGGCGTTATCTCTCGGAACATAGGACTCCGTGAGGATGAACCTGCCCTTGGCCCGGAATCTGTCAATCTCCGACCTCACTGAATCCCAGAGCTTCGGGACCTCCTGCCATTCGCCGATCATGTGCGGAGGATCCCCGTCCATCGCAGCACGGACGTTCATGTCCGCCAGCTCCCTGTTCGGAGTGTCGCACCCGTTGCAGCCCCGGAGCATGAACGCGCTCTCGGACCTGCTCAGCCCCGCCCATGCCTTCCCGGACCCCGCCGGGCCCGAGATGCAGACGGCTCCGAAGGATCCCAGAGCCTCGTCCATCTCCTTCTCGGCCAGCCTCTTCCTGTATCCTTCAGGGATCGATGGCATGAGAATGGCATATGATGCCGCCGATTTACTTTTTTCCCGAACTTTCAGAAAAATAAATACAGAACTTTCATGAAAGATTATCCTGAACTTTCACGATCCGAGCTGAAGATGGGGGCGGGCCTCCCCGCCCCCGGTTTGCTCATGCCTTCCCGCAGACCAGCATCTTGTACGCGGCCCCGTACTTCGAGAACGATCTGGGATACGCATGCACGGAGGACAGCGTCCTCGACAGCCACAGCGGCACCGAGGTCCCGGTCTTCAGCTCCAGTATGGAGCATCCCTCCGGAATCAGGTCCACGCCTTCCATCTCGCCGTCCAGGCCGAAGTCCTTCAGCGTCGCCGTCACGTTCCTGTCGAACGTGGCCCTCAGGTCGCAACCCTCCGCGGACCTGAACGATTCGCGGTGGTACCTCATCCCGATCTTCGGCCCTATCGTCGGATACCTGTCGCAGAACGCCTCTATCTCCCGGCCGATCTGGCTGTCGGGCATGTCCGATTGGCAGTTTCCCATCCAGCGCATGGCGTCCCCCTCGTCCATGGAGACCCTGCGCTTGTACGTCACGGAGTTGCACTTCTTTTTGATCTCCACGAACACGGGGTCCGAGGGATCGGAAGAGTACTTCCTGACCCTGAGCTTCTCCTTGTACGCCGGGTGGGAGATGGACCTCCTGGCCAGCGTGTAGGCGTCGGTGTCGAGGTACACGTTCCTGATGTCGCTCACAGCGTAGCGGTCCTTCTCCATCCTTCCTCTGAAGGCGTCCATCACCGCCTCCATCTGCTCCGGATCGAGGAAGTACTTGATCTCGTAGCGCCTGAAATCGCTCTGGTACGCCATAGGATCACAGTTCCGTGTACTGGGAGGGGGCGTGCCCCAGAGACACTTCCAGGTTCCCGTTGATGCAGCGGATCTCGTCGATCATCTCCTTCTCGTTGCAATCGGCGTTCAGAGTGACATCGTAGGTGAGCTTGTACATGCTCCCCATGTTCACGGTCTTCACGCTGCTGAGCTCGTACTCCCTGGCATGCTTCGCGAGAACCCCGTCGAAGGCCCCCTTGAAGTCCAGGTCCTCAGGGACGGTGATGCGAAGAGTCAGAGGGGTCTTCGCGGACCATCCCCCGGAGCAGGTGTTGTAAATCAGGCATATGGCGCACATGATCGCTGTGAACACCAATGCGTACCCGATGAACCCCATCCCTATGAGGAGTCCGGTGCTCATGGCCAGGAAGATCATCCCGATCTCCTTCGCCGTTCCCGGCGCGGAGCGGAAGCGGACCAGGCTGAACGCCCCCATGACGGCGATCCCCGCGCCGATGTTGCCGTTGACCACTTGGATTATCACGGACACCACCGCAGGGATCATCCCGATGGTGAACATCAGGCTCTCGGAGTGCTTGGTGCGGTAGCGGTAGACGAATGCTATCGCCAGCCCGACCAGCAGGGAGCAACCGAGGCAGGCGAGGAACGTCTCTATCGTCGTTCCGGACGTGATTATGCTATCGAATATCCCCATGAGATCAGCTCCTGTAGGCTCCGTCCGAATCGGCTCCGGAGACAGAGGATGCCGTGGAGATCGTCGCGGACGGCGACCCGAGGTAGACCACGTAGGCAGAGAACGAAGCGTCCATCTCCACCGCAAGCGAAATGCTCCCGCCGACGGATGCGACGACATACTGCCCGGAGGACACCCTCATCGACGAGGCCTTCCCCACAGAGGAGAAGTTGCTGCAGTACACGCACTCCGAGTTCGCCATGTCGCCGCTCAGGCAGATCCCCAGCAGCCTCCCGCCGGTGAAGGTGTACCCGCGCTCGGTGTCGATGGCCGCGTCCGAGGGGCCGTTGCTGATGACGATGACGTCCCCTCCGGACATCACCAGTCCCGCGTAGGATGCTGTGGTGTTCGCGTCCAGCCCGTCGCCTCCGGCGCGGATCAGGACCGTCCCCCCGGAGATGGATATCCCCGTCCCAGAGGTGCCGGTGGAGTTGAACCCGTCGTCCTCGGAGATGACGACGATGTCGCCTCCGGACACGGATATCGTGTCCCCCTCGATCCCTTCGTAGCACTCGGAGACCCTGATGGCGCCTCCGGTGATTGCCAGGGCCCCGTCGGCGTGGACGCCGTCGTCTCCCGTGCTCAGGGCCAGAGCGCCTCCGGATATCGTCACGGTGCCGTTGCAGTGGACTGCGTCGTCCTCGGAGGCCACGGTGATGGTCCCGCTTGCGATCGTGAGATAAGCCTCGGCCTTCAGCCCCTTGGCCGAAGGAGAATCGGAATCGTCCCTGTCGTTCCAGCCGCCGGGGTTCCCCTCGGGGATCCAGCTTCCGGGGCCGTCCCCTCCGGGCCCGTTCCCGCCGGGGGCGGCGCCAGTGGCGACGCTAGAAGATATCGTGTATCCTGCGTAGGATCCTGTGCGGACCTCGACGGTAAGAGAATAGGATGTCTGCTCGATCTCCAGCCCGTAGGCCGCGTCGATGCCGTCGTACATTGCGCTAATGGTCAATGCCAGGGCGCCCTCGTCGGAGCATAGCCGGACGATTCCCCTCTGCTTCACCGTCCCGTCGTCCTTGGTCTTGGCGTCTGAGTTGCTGGTCTTGATCCCGTCCCCCTCGCGGGCTGTGAGGGTTATAGTCCCGGACTCGATGGCCACGCTGTCGTTGCCCTTCAGGGCGTTGTCGGCGCAGTCCACCGTCAGGGTCAGGTTCTTGACGGACAGGTCGTCCTTGGAGTGTATCCCGTTGTTGCTCTTGCTGTAGACCGTCAAAGTTCCGCGCCCCTGGACGTCCATGTCGCATGTCGAGTATATCGCGGACGATATCTCGGAATCGTCCGTGACCTCGCTCCTGAGGTCGCTGACCGTGTTGGTCGTGCCGTTCTTGGCGGTGACGGTCAGCTTGTCCGCGCTCGTCGCCGCGATGGGCGCATTGATGCTGCTGGTGATAGCGACGCCTGCGAGGACGAGCTTGAACTCGGCATCCTCGCCGATCTCGATGACTATGCTCCCGTTCAGGGTGCCCGTGAGCGAGCACTCGACATCGGAGTCCGTTCCGGAGAAGGTTATTACCGTCTCTCCGTCGACCGTTGAAATGGTGTGGCAGCTGGTGCCTTCGGTGTATGAGATCGTGAGGCCGGAGTCCGGATCGTCATCGGAGCCGTCGTCGGGGCTGGTGTCGTCTGTCGTGCTGTCCGAAGATGAGCTGTCGCCATCTTCCGCAGGCCCGTTGCTGTCGGGCCATGCCATCGCTGCCGCGGACACCGTGAGTGCCGCCAGCAGCAGTATTCCTGCTATGATCGCTGTAATCTTCATGAGGCTATCCTCCTGTGGCTGATGTTTGCCGGCGCGCTGGGCGCCATGTCATCTCACAAGAGGATCTGGCCGCAGGTGGTCACGCCCGTGTAGTAAGAAAAGAATGCCTCGCATGGCTGCTGGAGATCGGCTGCCTGGTAGGGCGACGGGTCTGAGATGTCGCCAGTTCCGGGATCCTCTGGATCCGCCTCGACCATGACCGGCTCGCCCATCGCCGCATCGTCCGGGCTCTGGGCATCGCCGATGCCGTCCTTGCGGTCGGCGGTGCCGACCGAAGCTGTGGACAGGATGTCGTTCAGGTCCTGAAGGAGCAGCCATGCCGCGTAGTCCCTGAGAGCCTTCGCGTCGCCGGCAGAATCCGGCGCTCCGATCTCCTCGATCAGGTCTGCGACCTTCTGGATGAACTCCGGGTCGGGAGCAGGCTCGGCCTCGGACAAGGATATCACCGTGCATGAGGGGTCATCCATCTTCTCCGGAGGCTCTGCGCGGGCCTCCGAAGGGGCATCGCCCTCCCGGGGCGCATCCGGGGCGTCCTTCGGCTCGGCCTCGGGCATCTCCCTGTCGCCGGGCACGAAGCGGTCCTTTCCGACCATGTCCTTCATGCCGTCGATCAGCGGGTCCGCGGGCTTGTCGCGGGGCTCGTCGGGCGCCACGACCTTGACGTCGCGCCCCATGGCCTCCTGATGCTTCACCTCAGAGTAGATCTTGGCATACTCCTCCACGACCTCCGCAGTCTCGGCGGAGGGATCGGGATCGGAGACGATGACGACCGTCTCCGTCTCGTCTCCGGAGGCCGCCAGCCCTGTGAAGGCGGGCACGGCGAACGCGGCGCAGACCGCGAGCATCATGGCTGCCATGATGAACGCCTTCCTGCGGACCGCTATCGGAGACATGGCCTTCCAATCACCGAACTAATATTTACCGCATTTCTCCTGCCCTTCGGCGATGGACGCCCGTGTGCACCGAACCGGGAATATCTGTCCTCCGCTGCAATGCGCCCCGTCTCGATTATGTACAATTTATTGCCGATATTGCCGTATGTCGATTTCCGGCTTCCTCATTCCGCATGGATCGCGCGGACAGAACTGCCCTGTTCCCACCATCTCCAACGAGAAAACCGCCCGTTTTTCGATTCCGTCTGAGATAGTTATATATAGTAAGGCCATCATTATTGGAGCATACATCCAACTGCCACCCCGGTACACAATCAACAATGCACAACTTCGTTTCCTCCTCCAACACTACGAAGTCCGGGGTGGCAAGCAATGTGTCCTTCTGCGCAATTTTCGAAGCGATTCCCAGCTCGCGACAAGGCTTCCGCATCGGTAATATACAATCGGTGAAATCCGACTCCCATGCACGAGCTCGACCTCGAACCTGAGAAGTCCAAAAGGCGGACATCAGAAGACAGGGCAGTCGATGCCATACACCGTGCAGTGGACAAGGTCGCCTACACCGCGAACTTCCTCTTGGCCGTCCTGATGATCATGATGGCCCTCAATTTCTTCTACACCGCCCTGACCGGCGGGGACACGATATACAGGCTCCTCACCGAATCGGACAAGACCCCCGTCACGGCGATAATCGGGAACCTCATCCTGCTGGCCTGCGGGGCGATCATCGTCGCGGACAAAGAACGCAGCCTCCCCAGGTCCGTCGGCGTGTACGCAGTCGGGATGGGGCTGTACAGGGCGTTCAGCGTCATGGCCTACATCAAGCTGCGCGCGTACAGCGACATCCTGTTCATCATCATCATAATCGTCGGCCTGAACATGTCCATATCGGGCCGCGCATACCTGAAAGGCGAGTCCAGGGCCCGCATCACCATGATGTACGGGGCAATGATCATGCTCCTGATCACGTTCATCTGCCTGGTATACCTCTACGCCACCAATGGCCGCGACGCCCATTACATCTTAGACAACTACATGAGGATCGTCCTCCTGGGGCTGATGTACTTCGTTTACATCATGGTCCTGGACTCCGAGAAGCTCCGCCGCCTGGACTGGGTCCAGGTGCACAACAGGAACCTGGGCGGGATAACCAGGACATATCACCTCTCTGCAGAAGCGGCCATAGAGGCCTACGACGCAGAGGCGCTCGCAGACAAGGATGGCACCGAAGAGGGCTGGGAGCCCGTCCGGGACGGGGGCCCGGCCAGGACGGAGTACCGTGCCCGCATATGGAACGGCACGGGGGAATCTTACCTCATATTCCAGAAATGGAACGGCTCGGACAGCATATACATGACCATGTCCGACCATGAAGACGGGACCCTCATCCAGGCGACCCGGCTCGTGCTCGACAGCATAATAATCAAAAACGGCCGCCTGGCCCTGTCGGTGTCCGACGGGACCGTGGTGAGCATGGAGATCGTGGAGGAGCTGCGATGTTCAGGAACGAAGACGGAACCGTGGACATGGCGGAGATACTGGGCATCGTCATGGTCGTCAGCGGGATCTATGTCCTGGGATGCATGGCCTACCAAGTGACGCCATACTACGATCTCCTGCTGGAGGAGTTCAGCCTCCAGGAGATGTCGTCGGTGTTCCTCCTGATCTTCGGAGGCCTGGCGGTGCTCATCGGCAGGAGCATGGAGTACAGCAGCAGGATCGCCATAGGGGGGATCACCATCGGCGCGACCTTCCTGATAAGGAACTTCGACTTCACGGAGTTCTACGGCGAGTACATCTCTTTCATCGTGCCGATCATCGCGTTCATCCTCGGCGTCCTGACCGTGGCGGCCTCGACAGGCCTGCTGTGCAGGTACCCGTTCTACGTCAGCAGGATGGTCCCCTCCATCGGGCTGATGATCGCCATCGAGTGCATTCCCATGTACCAGCTGTACATGGAATATGTTCCGTGGTCCAACCTGCTCATCACATGCTCTACGTCCTTCGGCTACATAGCGGTCAGCGCCATGATGATCCTGGCTCTGAGCAACAAGGAGACATGGGTGCCCTCGGTGTACAAGAGCATCGAGGCCAACATGAAGATCATGAAGGACGTGGTCTACTCCGACGCGGAGACCTACATCACCCCGGAGGACCTGTCCGAGCTGGAGAGAACGGTTCGCAGCGGGTCGGAAGGAAGGCTGGACATCAGGCTCCGCAGCAGGAAGAGCAGCAGGATGCTGTCCTTGGAGTGCTGCGAGGGATCGGCGCCCAGGGCATCTATCGTCGCAGAGTACGGCCGCAGCTTCCTCGAAGGATTCTCCATGGACGTCTGCGCCCTCATCCCGGAGGATGGAAAGGTCACGATGTACGGGAGGAACGGGGTGTTCATCCGCATCATGGTGCACCCTGAGCCGGAGAAGCCCGAAATCAGAAGGAGGGTTCCCTTCATCTCAGACCTGAAAAGGAATCCCGAGGAGGAGATCGAGGAGTAAGGCCCGCCCGGGACATCATTCCAGGAGCCAGACTATCACGTTGACCACGTCTATCCCCTCGTAGGATCCCAGCCCGGAACGGTCCATGGTGAGGACGGTCTTCAGATAGTTGCCCCGATCTTCTTGTACGGGCGGAACTCCCTGAGAAGCCGGGAATCTGATACTCTTGACGAACCTCAACGAGACAACTGAAAGCATATACCGCATCTTCAAGACCAGAAGATTGGTGGAGAACGTTTTCGATACCGGGAAGACGCTGCTCGCCATGATTCGACGTATATGCACGACTATTACCATGTCCGGGGGTTCAATTTCGTGACCTTCCTGACCCTCCGCATACGCACGGAGATGGACAACCTGATGACCTCGGTCGAGCCGGATTCGAAGCTGACTGTGGAGGACGTCCTCTTCATATACTCCAACTCTACCATATCCAAGACATCCGACGGGGATATACTGGAATATGTGCCAGCAGACATCAGGAACATAGATCAGAAGCTTGGTCTGAAGTTATACCCAATAAATCGAGAATTAGGGTTAGAATCCTCGGAAACGTTTCTGCCAGCACCGAGCCTCTTATATACGGATATGCAATCTCGCGGATATCGGACTCGTGGTCTAGGGGTTATGACGTCGCCTTCACACGGCGGAGGTCGCCGGTTCAAATCCGGC
>CAVICI010000066.1:0-8619 GCA_963640995.1 Dialister hominis
AAAGATGTGATCATTCTTGTGGACGAATACGACCATTGCATGCAGAACATCCGCTCCTTAGAACTCTTTGAGTCGATCGTCGGTTTCCTGAGGCCGTTCATGGAACAGACCTTCAAGCTCAACAGGGACTGCGAGTTCGCCGTCGTCACAGGCATCATGTCCTCGGCCAAGACCAGCATGCTGAGCGGCTTCAACAACGCCGCAGTCTGCAGCATACTCGAAACAGATGGCGACAAGTACTTCGGCTTCACGGAAGAGGAGATAGTCCGTCTCATCGAAGAGACGGGCAATCCGCCAGATAAGCTTTCGGAGATCAAGGAATGGTATGACGGATATCGCTTCGGAGACGCGGACGTCTACAACCCGTATAGCGTCATAATGTACCTCAAAAACAATTGTAAACCATTGGCTTATTGGAATAACATGACGGGAGGCGGTATGTCCAAGGACCTTCTGTCCATCATGGGTGCGGAGGCACTGACGGCTCTAAGGGGGCTCTACGAGAACAATGGTTCATCTTTCGAGACGGTGCTAGACACCCGCATCTCCTATTCGGATGTCCTTTCTCCGACCGTGAAGCCGTCCGTGGTCTATTCCTATCTGGCGATGGCAGGGTACCTCAAAGCCGAACGCACAGGGGCTCAGGAAGACGGCTTTCCTGTCTGCCGCATCAGCATGGTGAACAACGAAGTTTCCATAGCATTCATGTCGCTCGTGGAAAGGTCTGCAGAAGTCGACTGGAGAGCATCCGCCGTCATGGACAGCATCTACTCCGGAAACGATTCGATGCTCGAAGATTTCCTCGAATCGATGCTCAACGGCCTATGCCTCGATGTCAGCTGGTCGAGGCTGGACCCGGTCTCGAGGCACAACAGGTACCGCGACGTGATCATGGCGTATCTGATGACGCCGGAGCTGAGCGCCCGCGCCGAGATGCCCAAGGGATACGGGTTCGCGGACATATTCTTCGCCAAGGACGGAGACCGCCCGGCAGTGATCATCGAAGTGAAGACGACCGACGATCCCCAAATGGACCTCTCGGTTCTGGCGGAGAAGGCGCTGGCGCAGATCGACAGGAAGAGGTATGCCGAGGATCCCGATTCCATCGGAGCGGTCTGCGTCGGGCTGGGAATCAGGCAGAAATCGGTCGAAGTGGCTTTCGGGAAGATATGAATCGTCGACCATCGAAAGAAGCACCGGCATCCAGGTCCTGCGCGAACGGGAAACAGGCTGCCAGAAGCATGGCGGGATCATCGAGGGCGTCGAAAGATCGCTCTCCCGTCACGGTTTAAGGGAAGGGAAGTCGGAGGCAGGGGCCGAAGGGACCGCCTGCCTCCTTTCGATTCCGATGTCAGAGGTTCCGGGACGCTGCGTTCCTGCAGCCGGGCCCGTAATTCTTTGCGATGTCCCCGATGAGCTCCCCTTCGATTGCCGACCAGTAATCAGAATCGCAAGCGATGACGAGCTTCTTCTTGGCCCTGGAGATGGCTGTGTTGATGACCTGCTTCCCCTTGACGTCCTGGGTGGTGCTGGTGAACCTCGGGGGCTTGTCCTCGTTGCAGGCCCTTCCGTCGCACACGGAGATTATCACCGTGTCCCACTCGCGGCCCTGGGACTTGTGGATGGTCAGGACCTTCTCCTTCGGGATGACCGAAGACCGCTGAAGGAGCCTCACCTGGTCGTTGTACGGGGCGAGGACCACATAGTCCGTCGGATGCTCCCTCAGGATGTAGGATTCGATGGCCGCCTTCTCTGCGGAGTTCTCCCTCACGGCCTTACCGAGCCTCTGATTCATCGGGAACGCCTCGATGCGGGCATCGAGGACCTCGATCTCGAGGTTATGGGTGTTGCGGGACTTGATCTCCGTCTCGTAGATCATCCTTCCCAGCGAATTCGCGAGGTTCTGTCCGAACCTGTAGGTGGAGACCAGCCTGGCGACGGAAGTGTACTTCAACGCCTTCGTGTCCGGTGTCATGCCCTTCTCGTAGGCCGTGACAAGGTCTTCGGTCGACACGGCGAAGAACCTCTCGACGAACAGCGCGGAGAGGTCCCAGAAGAAGTCGTACCTGTGCGCCTCGATGCTGAGGTCCTCCTTGAGCTTCTTATCTTCTATCTCGCAGACCGGAGGGAGCTGCATGTGGTCGCCCAGAAGGGTGACCGGGACTCCCAAGGTGAACACTCCGAGGAGCTGCAGGGCGTTGCAGTAGCCGGCCTCGTCCACGAACACGCGGTTCACATTGAGCTTCGCTCTCCCGGAGCACGCTTCCGGCCCGAAGGATATCAGGAACTTGGAAAGCGTCATGGAGATGACCTTGCAGGTGTCGATGTCCGCCTTGGGGTCAGACTGATAGAGCTTGGCGATCTCGGAGTCCAGCTTCGAGACCAGTTCTCTGAGCTTCTCATCCGTGAGATCGGCCACGTCCCCCTCGAAGAACTTGGAGCGGTCGCGCTCGTAGATCATCTTGCAGATGGGGCCGGCAAGCTCGCGGACGTTCCTGATGTTGACCCTCTTCGCATTGAGGTCGAACCTCCTGTCTTTGTTCATCACGTCGAGCAGGGGCTTCAGCATGGCATACAGCTTCTCCGCAGATGCCTGGCTGCCGTCCATCTTGGCCAGGAATGCCATCGCATCGTTGACTGAGGCCCTCAGGGCATCGTAGGCGCGCTCGGAGATGACATCGGCATAGTAGTTCTTGGCAGCGATCTTGTCTGTCATGTCTGAACGGACCTTCTTGTCCTCGCAGATCGACGGGAACTCCCTGATGAACTCTGCTGTCGGCGTGCCGATGCGGACGAGGTCCTTCTTCGGATCAATGACCTTCTGCTCCCCGAAGGACTTCATCAGGCCCTTGAGGACCTGTTCGAGCGACTGGTTGGTCGGTGCGATGACCGCCACTCTCTCGCCCCTGCGGACGCATTCGTTTATCGCCGTGGCGAGAACGTATTGTGTCTTGCCCGAGCCGGGAACGCCCCATACGTAGGACAGGGGCTGCGCGAGGATCATCTTCACTGCCCCGATCTGGTCGCGCGACATGTGCATGAAGTTAGATGAAAGCAGAGAAGACGAAGCGAAGACTTCCGGCTTCGGAGGGAACCTGACCATGGACCCGTAGTCGTCGAAGAAGCTGCCGGTCTTCTGCACCAGCCACTTCATGTCCGAGTACAGGCCGATGACGGAACCCTCCTTGATGAATGCTTGGAGGGCCTGGCTGGGGTACATGGTGACTTTGCGGGTGCTCTTGTCGTACCCGCTGAAGTTCGCGAGGCAGCCGCTGAACTCCTGGCCGTCGATGATCACTCCCGTGGAGTCGTCGATGGGGATGCCGTTCTGCAGTGTGAGGATGTAAGCCCCGCCTCTCACGATATAGGTGGTCTCGGTGATTATCCTGGACTTGTTGTACTTCTCCTTCTGGACCTCGGACAGGCTGGCGTACATCCCGGCGCAGGACCGCATGCATGCCTCGCGGAGATCGTATCCGATTGGCGACGGCGAAAACTTCGCCAGGGTGACGGTCGGCTCAGCCTTGATCTCTGCGATCATCGATTCGGAGACTGCTGCGGGCTTCGCAACCGGGGCATCCTCCTCGGTGACAGAATCGTACAGACTCTGGAGCTCGGGGCCTATCATCAGACCCAGTGCCACATCCAGCTGGATGAGCTCCTGTATGGCATCCTGAGCCTCTTTCACAGTGTATGTGAGCTTCCCGGTATGGCTCTTGGAGTTCCTGACAACCTTGGCGTTGTATAATGCGGAGTTGCACTGCTTCCGTTGCACGGCAGAAAGGACATCGGAGTCCTTCAATATCCAATAGCAGACGGTGATGTCCATGAACCTGCGGGCGTCTGCATCCTCGATGCACGTGTAGGCCTTGGCCTCTTCGGGGATCTCGACCCTCGGGAGCGATGTCACATAGCCCCACCAATCCAGGTTGTGCTTCAGCTTCATCTGGGCGATAATCATCGACTGCAGCTCGTGCTGCACGATGTCCAATGCCCTTCCCACAATCTCTTTGTTGTTCAGCTGTAATCTAGTGTCCGCCATAGTATCACGGAGATGTTTTTCAAACATTAAACCTTTATTCGGGACCCTCTGGACCGCCCTCCGGAACGCGTCCGGAAGAGTATATCCTGACCGCGCCCTGGATGGGCGGGAACAGGTCGTTCCTGAACCTGCAGCCGAAGCTGTCGACCGAAGCCACCTTGTTGTTCAGGGTCCAGTCGGTCGTGGGCACCTTCCCGATGACCTCTGCCGAGCCCGACAGCTTCTCGCGAGGAACTTCCGAGACTATCTCGATGCCTCTCCCTTCGAGGTTCATCATGGCCATCTCCGTCCTGTTGCGGATAAATCCTCCCAGCTTTTCGAGGGAGTCTTTCTTGTCCGGCGCATAGTAGATGTCGCAGAAGTAGTCCGAGATCTCCTTCATGGCTCCGCGGACGTCCACGGACTTCTGCCTCTCGACTTCGTTCCTGCAATGGGCCGCAGTCTTCTCGGAATCGAGCACATCGTTCCTGAGGCGGCGATTCTCAGCTTCCAGAAGGCCGATCTTCTTCTTCAGGAGATCCTCCGATTCGATTCTCTGCTTCTCGGAAGCTTCTAGCTCAGCGATGCGGTCCTGCAGCGCTTTGACATCCGTGGAGCGCTCGATGCCTTTCGGCATCGACCCGGTCTTGGCGAATGTGCGCGAGATAACGATCATTGCGCCGCGGAGGGAGACTCCCGTAACCTGCGTTTGAGATATGCGCGGCTCGTCCGGATCGAAAGCTTCCAGACGAGCGCCGCATTTCACGCATACCATGTGATTTGCATCCGACCGCCCCAGCTGGTTGCGAATCCTCGGCCCGTCACGGCATGTGCAGGCTATCCGATACCATGTCGGCGGTTCAGCCATCAATCGCACCTCTTGGCGGTGGTCCCGTAGGCGAGCTTGTTGCCGGCCCTGTCCCTGACCGTGATGTCCACGATGCCGTTGGAATCAAGGGTCATCTCCGGCCACATGGAGAACGCCCTGGCCTTTCCGAGGTATTCGGGCGGTATCTGCACTGTGACCTCCAGGCCGTTGTACGTCTCTCCGTTTCCGAATGGCATCCAGGGGCCGTCGCCTTCCGGTGCCTCGGACTCGTACACCCTGAAGCTCACCCTGGTCTGGTCGTCCGTCAGTGCGATGAACGACGAATCGGCCCTGACCGATATCCTTCCCGTCTCTCCGAAGGAAGTGCCCTTGAAGATCATGTTGTATATCATGTCCTCCACGCCGTCCTTCCTGGAATCGAACCCGTAGGACAGGGTGGCTATGTCCAAGACCTTCGGCCCCATCTGGGAGCCGTTGGCGGAGGCCGTTAGCTTCGCATACACGGCAGCGCCCTTGGCGATGGCTTTAGAGGGCTCGAACACCTCTACGAAGTCCTCCCTGCCGAACGGGCAGAACTCCTCGGTGAGCCTCTCGCGGATCTGGGGCATGTTGCTCCCTCCTCCGACCAGGACGATCCTGTCCACGTCCGAATCGCAGGAGTCCAGAGTCCTGCGGACCACCTCCACCGCACGGTCTAGGAGCTCCGCAGTGCATTGGTCGAACTCCTCGCGAGTGACCTTGACGACATAGTCCTCGTCGCCGTCCTCGAACATCATCCCGGCCCTGTCGGACATGGTGAGGTTCTCCTTCAGCTTGGTCACATCCCTGCGGAAGGAGGCCTCGTCAAGCTTCGACCGGAAGGCGTCCTTCCCGGCCTTCTCCATGACCAGCTTCGCCAGGCAGGCGTCCCAGTCGTTCCCGCCCAGCTCCAGGTCGCCCTCCTTGGCCTTGATCTCGTAGGTCATCGCAGCGGGGTCGTGCTCCACGACGGTCACGTCCAGGGTCCCTCCTCCCAGGTCGAAGACCATGACCGTCTGCTTCCCATCGTAGTGCTTCCTGATGTCGGCGCTGTAGAGATAGGAGATTGCGGCGGCCACAGGCTCCAGGACCACCGAGATCCTGTCGGAGTCCAGGCCGGTGATCCTGCTCATCATCTCCTGCAGGAGCTTGTTGTAGTCGGAGGCCATCATCTGCCCTTTGGCGATCCCCACGGGCGCAGTGACCGCCAGCGCCTCGATCCTGTCGTCCTGGAATTCGCCGCTGTCCATGGCGCCCTTCATGACTTTGGCCACCAGGTACGTGAGGAACTTCTCGATGACCTGCGCGATGGTGTACTCCTGCCCTCCGCTGACGATCGTGTTCCCGAGGCTGTCCGGATCGGCCCTTACCAGCCTCTTCATGTAGCGGACGACGTCGCCCTCGTTCTCGACCGCCTCCCTCTTAGTGCAGTCGATGCCGTACAGCTCCTTCCCGGCCTCCTTGGAGAACATGAAGAGGCTGGGGATCCCCTCGTTCGTGTCGCTTGCATAGTTCGTCACAGGTATGAGCCCGCTCATGATGGCGGCGGACGAGAAGCATGTTCCGAAGTCGATTCCGACGATCATTCCTTTTTCACCTTTGATGAGAAGATGTCGTCGCAGGTATTAGGAAAAAATGAGATACGGTCAAAATGAAATCATTACCATATCAAGAACCGGCATCAGGTACTATCTGCGTTCGGACAGTCGTCATGAGCAGATAAGAACCTGTCTGATGTTTGGCTGGCATGAACGACGCTTTGGATTCTGCATACGATGCCCTCTGCAGAGAGTACGGGAAGGTGAACGTGAAGAGACAAGAAAACAAGATTCACGTGTTCACCGGGAAGAGCGTGGTATCAGTCGCCCCCCTCACTGAGGCGGCCCTGGTAGCATTTGCGTACCTGCATTCAGAAGGCCATGTCTATGAATTCCCTGCCGATGATATCGTAGACTACATAGACATCTTGACGGAGATCCCGGTCCTCATCCCTTCAGTACACAAATCTCCGGAAGGCGCATCCTATGTACCCCATTACTCGAACCCTATCAGTTACAGGGGCAGTCAGGATGACAAGAAACTGTGCAGCACGGTGAACGAGCTCGGAGCGAGGGCCGCATTCGCATCCGAATGCCTGGAGGAGCTGCTGCACGCGATGCCGAAGGAAGGCACCTCTGCATCCGAGGATGAGGAGGACAGCTGAGCACAATCGCTCGGACGGTACCAATTGCATTTTGACCATATCTATCAACAGATATCAATCGATCAGTACAATGGAGATAACATGGCGGATAACACGCAATCAGATGAAACGTCAGAACCTTCAATCTACGACAGGGTCCTTGAAGCCCTTACCTACGAGTACGGGAGGAGGAACATCAGGAATTATGACAGCACGTTCTTCGATGTGTATGTAGAGGGCATGAGGGTAGAAGTGGAATGCTATGACGATATCGTAATGGCATCTTGCCGTGTAAAGGATGAAAACGGGGATGATCTCGAATTCGGTGCTGATGAGGTTGAGAGCTATGCCCTCGAACTGGCCCGTTTGCCTCTTATGCAACCGTCCATCTTCAGTCTTGATGGGGAGCGCTTTTACGCACGTCACTCGACGTTGATAGATCCCTGGTGCATCCGTTCACCCGGCAAGCTGATCTCTGTGATAGAATCTCTGCTGATGACTACAACGTTCAGCTCATATAGCTGGAGCATCCGCAAAAGCATGGGATCTGAAGATGGAGATGTTGCAGAATCCATCGATCCTGCGATTGAGTCCGAAAATGATTAAGACGGTAAGACTGATATTCCCATGATGAGAGTCCATATCGCCACCATCGGAAACGCTCGCGAGCCCATCTAGAAAGTGATCAGCCGCATCCCGGGCATAGACGTCCTCTACCTCCTGCACACCGAGGGCGGGAGCTCCCAGGCTTCTGCAGAGCATGTGAGGGACTGGATAGTCACGATGATTCCGGATGTCCGGCTCAGGGTGATACCGTTCTCGGACTTCATGGGCATCGTCCAAGTGATCTACGATGTGTACGACGAGATGAAAGGCAAGGATGTGGAGTTCTCGATCAACATCACCGGCGGGACCAACCTGATAACGGCGGCGGCTTGCTACAGCTCGTATTATATCAGGGCGCAGATCTACTATGCGCTGAGGGGAGAGGAGGGATCCACCATCGACGAGCAGATCATCCGCGTTGAGGCTCCGAAGGCGATCGAGGTGGAGAAGTACAAGGTCCTCACCAAGGAGATCCTGAAGTACATCCTGGAGATGTTCAACAAGGACGAGCCTGTGACCAAGTCGTTGATCGCCGAGGAATTCAACATCAGCAAGCAGAAGGTCGGCTATCATACAGGGATACTCGAGAACGACGGATTGATACAGCAGGCCGAGTTCAAGGTCGATGGAAAGGTGGACAACAGGAGATCGCAGCTGGTCATGACGCCTCAGGGAGTGATGGTGGCGAGGAACCTACCAGAATGAAACATGGAGCTACATCGCCGGGAATTGTCGATAGAATAAACGCGAATCCATATGTTATCGACGACTCAGGACTCCTCTACGAAATCATTACAAGACTTCAAACCATCGTAAGTATAAGATATTAGGATAAAATTGGTGCAACGTTATGGCAATTAAAGATTCTAAAAAAGTTGGAATGCAAGTTAACATGTTGTATTCAAAGATACTCAAGGGGGACGAAGAATCACTAAGAATCATGGAGACATTAGCAATTGATAA
>CAVICI010000067.1:0-8413 GCA_963640995.1 Dialister hominis
CATGGCATTCTGGAACAAGGTCCCGAAGATCGAGATAGGCTCCGTGATGAACGGAGACGGATTCGCCCTGTCCGACAAGAAAGCGAGAAGGCCATGACCGCATGAAGCGGCCGCAACGGAACCTCCGAGCGCCGGAGCGCATCCTTTATCTGACCGATACGTGTCACATGGCCTGCTATGCAGACCGAGATCTTCACGACCATAATCATCACTATGATGTTCCCCTTCATAGCGACGGCTGTCGTGACCCACAGGACCCTCGCGCGCAGGTTCCCGCACCCCATGATGGCGGCATGCTGGACCCTGGCGCTCGCGGCGGCGATATGCCTGTGCTACCTGGAGATCGACCACGTGTTCGGGCTCTCGAACGAGTCGATCATCGGCCTGAGCCTCCAGGCCATGCAGATAACCACCATAATCTGCATCTCGACGTTCTCGGCCATCTGGCTGGTCATGACGATGACCATATACCGCGGGACGGCATCGTCCAAGGCGCTCACGGCGCTGGTGTTCAGCACCATCTGCCTGACGTCCTACGTCGGCGTCCAGGTCGCGACCGCTATCATAGACGACAGGCTGGGCATACACATAGACGGCCTGACGCAGAACGTCGCGGTCTACTCGGCCATCACCGCGCTCATATTCGTTCCCGTATACTTCGTCGTCCCGGTATCGATCAGGCGGATGATAGCCCGCACCGAGGGCAGGATGGGCAGGTACGTCCCTGTGCCCGTCCTCGTCTATGTCCTGTTCGCCATGGACTTCTACCTGATGATATACGACAACCACTACAGCCTGATGGACAAGTACAGGTTCATGGCCACCATGGCGCTGTGCGCCCTCAGCCTCTACCTGCTGCTCACGAACCTCAACAGGTCGATAAGCGTCACAAGATACCACAGGGAGCTGGGAGAAGGCTCCGCCCTCCAGGCGTCCCTGCTGCCGGACGAATCGGTCATGTCCTGCGTCCCGGGCATCGCGATGCACGCGTCCGTGATCCCTGCGAAAGAGGTCGCCGGCGATTTCTACAACGTGGTGCCCCTGAAAGACGGCCGCGCGGCGGTGATCGTGGCCGACGTGTCGGACAAGGGAGTCCCTGCCGCGATGTTCAGCATGCGCGCGGAGACCATCCTGGACGAGTGCGCCCGGTTCGGCCTGGACGCGGGAGCATGCCTCGAGAGAGCCAACGCCAGCCTGATGGAGGGCAACGCATCATGCATGTTCGTGACCGTCCTGCTGGCCATCGTCTCCGCCGACAGGATGGACATCGCCTGCGCAGGGCATCCGTCTCCGATCCTGATAAGGGACGGGGGAGCTGTCGAGATGGCGGTCCCCCGCGGGCCCATGCTCGGTCTCATGGAGGGGCAGTACCGCACGGCGTCGTTCAGCCTTCGCGAAGGGGACACGGTCCTGATGTACACCGACGGCGCCACGGACGCTGAGGACCGCGAGAGCAGGATGTTCGGGCTCGGAAGGCTCATCGAGGCTGCGTCCGAGAGCGGAGAGGACGTCTGCAGCCACGTGATGGAGGCCCTGGACAGGTTCTCCAGGGGCGTGGACAGGTCCGACGACACCACGCTCCTCTCCCTGACGGCAGTTCCGACCGACCATCGCACCAGTTCTTATGCAAAGATGCGATGCGGAAAGCATGCAGATTGACATAAGGGTGGACGGGGACACCGCCACCATATGCGTCAAGGGAAGGCTGAACACCGCCACCGCGCCGGAATTCGATGCCGCAGTGGCGAAAAAGGTGGCCAAGCCGATGAAGGCCATAGTGGACATGTCCGAGCTCGAGTTCATCTCCAGCGCCGGGATCAGGTCGATCATGAGGCTCAGGATGGCCGTCGGGGCCTCCAACCTCAGGCTCATCCACGCCACGGGGCTCGTCAGGGAGGTCTTCGAGGTCTCTGGCATAACGGAGATACTGGAGGACTGACCATGGACATCGTGGGCGTCAGGGTCCGTGCAGAGCCCGCTTCCGTGGACCTGGTCCACGACATAGTCAGGTACTACGCGGAGATATACGGGCTCGGGAGCGAGGACACCAACAGGTTCCTCGTCGTTGTCGAGGAGGCCATGTCCCAGGTCATCACCTACGGGTTCCCCGGGAACCCCGATGCCATGTTCGACGTGGACCTCAGGATAGAGGGAAGGGACCTCATAGTCGCGATAACGGACAAAGGAGTGCCCTACGACTACGACTCCCTGTCCGCCGACGGGGACGCGGAGATGTCCGTCCGCCTGCTGAAAGGGTTCGCGGACGGGGCATCCCTGACCTGCATCGGATCGGGAGGCAGGGAGCAGATCCTGTCCAAGCACCTCTCCGCCCTCCCGGCCTACGAGCGCAAGCCCGTCCAGGAATCCGAGGAGCCCTGCGGCATCGGCCCGGAGGACATAGACTTCCATATGCTCAGGAGAGAGGAGGCCATCGAGGTGGCCCAGTGCATCTACGACGAGTTCGGGTACACGTACCCCCACAGCATGGTCTACTATCCGGACAGGCTCTTCGACGCGGTCCAGCGCGGAGAGTGCGTCTCCATGGTCGCCGCCGCCCCTGACGGAGAGGTGGCGGGGCACGTGGCGCTGGTGGCCTCCGCAGACCTCCCCGGGACCATGGAGATGTGCATGGCCGTGGTCAAGAGGAAGTTCAGGAACTGCTCCATCATGAACCGCATGTCGGCCATGATGATCGACCATGCCCGGGCCATCGGCCTGGCATCGGTCAACGCCATGCCCGTGATCTACCACGTCTTCACCCAGAAGATATGCAACAAGCAGGGGATGAGCCCCTGCGGGTTCTTCTTCAACATAATCAACGAGGACCTCTCCACATCGTTCGAGCAGGGGTTCAGGCCCAGCCTCGGACTGGCGGCGATGATGTTCTCCGATGCCCGCAGGGAGATCTTCGCGAGGCCGGAGGCCGCGCCCGTATGCAGGTACGTCGCATCCGCCGGGTCCCTCGACCGCACGGTCACAGAAGTGGAAGGGGCGCCGGAGACGTCCGGAGAGGCATACGTGAAAGCGTCCATGGACCCGTACACGCAGACCGGGAAGCTGTTCGTGGAAGAGGCGGGGCATGACATAGCCTCGAAGCTCAAGGTCATGGACCACTACCTCAGGTCCCAGAAGTGCAAGGCCATAATGATGTACATCTCCTGCAACAGCCCCGAATCAGCGCTCGCGTACGATGCGGCCGTCTCCCTGGGGTACAAGTGCACCGGGCTGTTCGCCGGATGCTCCGACCATGACAGGCTCATGATGGAGAGCATCCCCTACTCCACCGTGAACTACGCCGCGATAGAGACGGTGGACCCGTACACCGGGCTGCTCGGGCTTGTGAAGGAGCGCGATCCCGATGCATGAGCCCGATTACCGCATAAGGAAGCTGGGGGCGCCGGACCCCGTCCTGCCGAAGGAGCTGAGCTCCGTCCAGGCGCTCTGGGCCCATGAGGACCCCTACGACCTGGAAGGCACCGACGGCATCTTCACGGATGCCATGAGGCAGGTCCTCAGATGGCACGCGGCCAGATGCCCGTTCTATGCCGACTGGCTGAGGAGGAACTCGTTCGAGCCGGACTCCCTCAGAGACGTCTCGGACCTTCCGAAGATCCCCCCGCTGCACGCCAACTTCTACAAGACGCATGTCATCAAGTCCAGGCCCGATGATGAATTCGTCCTCACGCTGACGTCCTCGGGGACCACCGGCCAGAAGACGCAGATGTTCTTCGACGAGTGGAGCCTCAACGCCTCCGACAAATCGGCCGACGTCCAGTTCGGCTATTACGGAAGGATAACGGACGTCCCGTCGGAGTTCATGATGTACTCCTACGAGCCCGCCCCGGGGGTGAGCACCGGGACCCTCCGCACCAGGCAGATGATGAGGAGATATGCCCCGGAGCACGGCCTGGAGTATGCGCTGAAGTTCAACGGCTCCGGCCACGACTTCGACCTCTTCGGCAGCATAGCCGCCCTGAAGAGGTTCGAGGAGGGCGGGCGCCCGGTCAGGATCCTGGGGTTCCCGGCATTCCTGTACTTCACATTGGAGAGGATGAGGGAGATGGGATACCCTCCGCTGAAGCTCAATCCCGGCTCCCTGGTGATGATGGGCGGAGGATGGAAGGGCTTCGTGGACAGGCAGCTGTCCCCGCAGGAGTTCAGGGACTATGTGCACGAGAGGCTCGGCCTCCCGCGCACCTGCTGCCACGAGACCTACGGGGCCGTGGAGCACGGCGTCGCCTACACCGATTGCGACAGACATCATCTGCACGTCCCGATCTACAGCAGGGCCGTTGTCCGCGACCCCGTGACCCTGGAGCCGGTGGAGGACGGGGAGAAGGGGTTCATGAACGTCATATCCCCGATGAACACCGGCGTGCCCGTGCCCAGCCTCCTGCTGGGGGACATGGCCGTGAAGCACCCGGCAGGGTCCTGCGGATGCGGGAACCCAGCGCCGTGGTTCGAGATCCTCGGAAGAGCGGGCACCAGCAGGAACAAGAGCTGCGCCATAGCCGCGTCCGAGATACTGAGGAGGCGTTGAGATGCCGCACATATGGAGAGGCAGGAAGGTAGAGTCCCTGGACGGCCTCCTGGAGAAGCTGGACGGCGAGATCGAGGAGACTTTGGACACGGCCCTGGAGACATCCGTGGTCCTGGACGCCTGCGAGAGGCTGTCCCAGGAGATCAGGAACGGAGAGGCCGGGGACCTCAGGGATGCCCTGGTCTCGGACGGCTCCGAGGACCCCGGTCCGATATTGGACGCCCTGGCGGAGAACATCTCCAGGAAGTCCCTGGAGGCGAAGCTCAGGGCCGAGCTCGGCACCGACGACCCCTTCGCGATGAGGCGGGTGGATGTCAGGGAGCAGCGCTACGAGGGCTGGAGCCCCGTGGGCGTGCTGTTCCACATAACGGCCGGCAACTCCCCGATAGTCGCGCCGATGGCCGCGGTGGAAGGGCTACTCTCGGGCAACATCAACATACTGAAGGTCGCCAGCAACCTGGGGAGATTCGCGACGGAGGCCCTGCTGAGGCTGTGCCGCAGCAAGCCCATAGCCGACAGGACCTACATGCTCCGCATAAGCTCCTCTCAGAAGGACGTCATGAAGATGATGATGGACCGCGCGGACTGCATCAGCGCCTGGGGCGGGGAAGAAGCGATAGAAGCGATCCGCAAGGAGGCCCCGATAGGCACCCCCGTGGTGGAATGGGGCCACAAGATCAGCTTCGCATACGTCGCATCCGATAAGATCGAGATGGATTCCGCGAGGATGATCGCGAAGAGCGTCTGCAGGAACGAGCAGCAGTCCTGCTCCAGCCCGCAGTGCGTCCTGGTGGACACGGATTCCAGAGAAGACATCGACAGGATGGCATCGCTCCTCGCATCAGCCCTGGACGAGATGAAGTCCAGCCCCCGCAGGGCCCCGGACCTCGCCGAGTCCGCGGAGATCACCGCCGTGAAGGAGCTCCACAGGAGCGACCTGTACTACAACGACGGCGATGTCGTAGAGGATCCGGGCCATACCTACAGGATCCTGGTCAGCTACAAGACGAAGTTCATGCCCTCGCCCCTGTTCAGGACGGTCTGGCTGTCCCCTCTGAAAAGGGAGGATCTCACGTCCGGCCTCAGGGGCATGCGCAGGTACCTGCAGACCTGCGGGCTGATATGCGGCATAAGAGACCTCGAAGAGATCTCCTCCGCGCTCTACCGCGCAGGCGTCCAGAGGATCACCCCGGCCGATTCCATGAGCGCCAGCTATGCTGGCGAGCCCCACGACGGAGGCTACGCCCTGCCGAAGTTCATGCGCAGGGTGTCGATGAGAGTGGACATCCCCATGAACGGGATAGTCTCGATGGACGAGCTGAAGGCGAAGCTGCCTTACCGCGGCACGGGCCCGATTCAAGGGAAGAAGGACTATCCGCCCGTCCCGGACGAGGGGACGAGAGTGCTGACCAAGAGCGGAGGCACCACAGGAGACCCCGTGCTGTGCAGCTACTCCGACAACGATTACCGCAGGTACATCGTGGAGCCCGGAGTCAAGGCGATGATGGCCCTCGGCCTCGATCCCGAGAAGGACGTGGTGGCCGACCTGCTCAGGGCAGGGAACCTCTACGGCGGGATGAACTTCTTCATATCGATATTCGACAGCATGCACGCCAGCAACCTGAACGTCAGCGGGCTGGACGACGTGCATCAGGTCGCGGACTACATGGTCAAGGGCAGGGCCACCGCGGTCCTGGGGGCTCCGAGCTACATCATAAGGGTGTTCCAGGAGAACCGCGCCCTGCTGAAGTCCTACGGAAGGATCAGGAAGATCGTCTACGGAGGGGAGATGTTCTCCTCCGCCCAGGTCCAGTGGCTGAAGGACGAGTTCGGCATAGAAGAGATACAATCGATGCTCTACGGCGCCAACGAGACAGGCACCATGGGGTACTGCTGCCGCTGGTGCGGCAGGAACGAGTTCCACCTGAACACCGAGATACAGGAGCTGGAGATCCTGAAGGTGGGCTCCGACGAGCCCGTCGGCCCCGGAGAGCCTGGAAGGCTGATCTTCACAGGGTACCTGAGGGAGAACGGGAGGACGTCGAGGTACGAGATCGGGGACATGGGAGAGTGGATCGAGGGAGACTGCCCCTGCGGGAGGAGGGAGCCGAGGTTCAGGCTCCTCGGAAGGTACGGCGACGTCATGCGCATCGGCGGGACCTTCTTCAACTTCAGGAGGATCTCCAAGATCCTGGCCGACTCCCTCGGATACTGCGGCAACCTGCAGGTCGTCCTGGACTCGCCGGAGGGCCTGACGGACAGGATGACCCTGCTCGTGGACGACCCGTCCGTGACCAGGGATGCCGCCTTGAAGGCCCTGGCCGCGGAGTACGATTCCTTCTCCAAGACCGTGCCCCACGGGCTGATGCTCTTCGAGGTGGACTGCGTCGGGAGCGGAGGGTTCATAGTCAACGCCACGAGCCTGAAGATCACTCCGGTGGTGGACCGCAGATGAGCCGCTCTCCGTACCTCGTCAACCGCGCGTTCAGGACGTTCGCCGCATCCACCATACTGGCGGTGATGGCCACTTCGCTCGGGGTCATAGTGAACGGCATCATAGTGGGGAACCTGATGGGCAGCGCGGAGCTGTCGTCGGTGAACCTGGTGTCGCCTCTCATCCAGCTGTACAACGCCCTGACCGCCCTGGTCTGCGTGGGAGGGGCCACGCTCTGCGCCGTGCTCGTGGGGAAAGGGGACAACGGCAGCACCGGGAAGGTGTTCGCCATTTCCATGATCTTCACGGCGGCGTTCGCCGTCGCCTTGGCGGCGGTCGGCCTGCTCGCCCCGGGATCCGTGACAGGGCTGCTGTGCTCCGACGAGAGCCTGGAGCCGCTGGTGGAGGAGTACGCCCGCGTAGCGCTG
Source organism: Dialister hominis (assembly GCA_963640995.1). Classification (GTDB taxonomy): domain Archaea; phylum Thermoplasmatota; class Thermoplasmata; order Methanomassiliicoccales; family Methanomethylophilaceae; genus Methanoprimaticola. The sequence continues at coordinate 7,403 of CAVICI010000067.1, forward strand.
ATCGGCTCCTTCGCATACCTGTTCCTGCCCGGACTGGGCATGTTCGTCCGCGTGGACGGCTCGCCGAGGACCGCGACCATCGCCCTGGCGACGGCCAACATCGTCGCCCCTGTGCTGTGCGTCGCCTTCGTCGAGAGCGGCATGGGGCTCGCGGGAGCCTCGCTCTCGGTCGTGATCGGATACATCATCGGGATCTGCATCCTGCTGAGGCATTTCGCGAGGAACCGCGCATCCACCATGTTCCGCCCGAAGCGCGGGGGGATGGCTCTGGCGCCGAAGATGCTCGTCCTGGGAGCGCCGATAGCCCTCGCATCCCTGATGATGGTCGCCAAGATGCTGTTCATGAACAGCCTCACCATCGAGTGGATCGGCACCATGGGGGTCGCGGCCATGGCGGTGGCCATGAACGTCCTGATGCTGGCGACCATGGTCATCGGAGGGACCTGCCAGACGATCCAGCCCATCGGCGGGACGCTGTACGGCTCCGGGGACGTGGAGGGGATCTCGTTCCTCACCAGGATGGTCGCCAAGGTCCTGCTGACATCTCTGGCGATCCTCGTCCTGCTGGTCGTCGCGTTCCCCGGGACGTTCTGCAGCGTGTTCGGGATAACCGACCCCGCGCTGACAGATTACTGCTCCAGAGCGTTGAGGCTGTTCGCCCCGTGCGCGCTCATGTACGGCGTCAACTACGCCCTCATGGTGCTCTTCCAGGTGCTCGGCCACAAGAGGCTGGCGATCGTCGTGTCCGTGGTCCAGCCGCTGGCGGTGATGGCGTTCGCGGCCGTCCTGGTCCGCGTGGACACGGACCTGCTGTGGGCATCGTTCTGGATAGGAGAGGTCGCCGTGCTCGCGGGGATCGCGGCCGCATCCTTCGCCATGCGCAGGCGCGACAGCTCGCTCTACGGGTTCCTCCTGGGCAGGATGCCGGAGGTCCCCGCCATGGCCGTCTCGGTGAAGGGGGACCTGTCCGACCTGGACGGCTCCCTCGACGAGGTGTGCGCCTTCCTGAAG
>CAVICI010000068.1:0-8153 GCA_963640995.1 Dialister hominis
AAATCCATCCATCCAACCATCCATCCTATCCCGCCGCCTCGGATTTCTATGATCTTGTCGAGCTCGGCGTCCTGCGCCGGATCATGCGCGCGGCTGGCTTCTGCGGCATGCGCAAGAACACCAGGGCCGGCATCATGAAGGTCATCGGAAACGGGGTCGAGGCATGCTGGCCTGATATGCCTGCTATCGGGTTGTCGAACTTAGTACTCATCTCCGAAAGTCCAATATCCCCGTAGCTCATCCCACTCACATCATGGCAGACATAATGATTCGCAAGCGGAAGAGGATGAGGAGCAAGGAGGTCAAGGCCCTGTCGGACGAGCTGGAGGGCATCTTCGGCGTTCCCCTGTTCTCCGAAGCTGACGGCGTGGATCTCGCCGAGAGCTCGGACTACCAGCTCATCTTCGTCAAGAGCGACATACTCGGGCTGATCTACGACGGGAAGCCCTTCCTGACGATCAGGGGGATCCTGAAGTACAGGCCCCAGAAGAGGTCGGTCACCGTGGACATGGGTGCGGTCCCCTTCGTGACCAACGGCGCAGACGTCATGGGCCCCGGCATCCTGGACGCCGATTCCGCCATCGCCGAAGGCGACATGGTCTGGATAAAGGACACCAAGAACGGCGCCCCCCTGGCGGTCGGAGTCGCTCTCCGCTCGGCACAGGACCTGGCCTCCAAGCAGCCCGGGAAGGCAATCAAGACCATCCACTTCGTCGGCGACAAGCTCTGGAAGACCGGTGAGTGAATTGCCGTTCTCCAAGGTAGTGCAGGACCCGGTGCACGGGACGATCGAGGTCGGGGGCATCTTCCTGGACGTCCTCGACAGGCACGAGATGCAGAGGCTCAGGGGAGTCAAGCAGCTCGGCCTCGGGAACCTGGTGTTCCCCTCGGCCAACCACTCCCGTTTCGAGCACTGCCTCGGGACCTATCATCTCGCGGGGAGGATGGCATCGGCCATCGGGCTGAGCCGGGAGGACTCCGACTCCGTCAGGATGGCCGGGCTTCTGCACGACATCTGCCACCCGCCTTTCTCCCATGCCCTGGAGCCCTTCATGGAGAGGGCCACCGGCATGGACCATATGGAGCTCGCGAGGGCGCTGATATTCGGGAAGATCCCCACATGCCTTCCGAGGGACGAGGACCTCTTCGGCGGATGCGGGACCATCGCCGAGGCCATGGAGTCCGCGGGCATATCGCCGGAGTCGGTGTGCGGGTACATCTCCTCTCCCGTGTCCACGGGGGAGGAGGCCCTGGACCGCTTCTGGGACCGGCACGAGTACTTCCCGTCCAAGGACTATGCGCACCAGATCATCCACGGGCCGGTGGACGCCGACCAGATGGACTACCTCATGAGGGATGCCTACCATACCGGCGTCGCCCACGGCGCCATCGACACGGAGAGGCTCATCAAGACGATGATGGTCATGAACGACAGGATCGTCCTGAGCAGGGGCGGGATTACCGCTGCCGAGGGGCTGATGGTATCGAGGTCCCTGATGCACACCACCGTCTACTTCCACGAGACCGTCCGGATAGCGCAGAGGATGCTCTGCAAGGCCGTCGAGGCCTCCGGCACGGACCTCTCCGACATCTATCTCATCGGCGACTCCGAGCTCGTGTCCAGGGCCTCGGAGTCCGGAGGCGCTCCTTCCAGGATCGTCCGCAGGGTGATGGCCAGGGACCTGGACAAGAAGGCATTCGCAGTATACAGCGACGAGATGGACGACGAGAAGGCCCGCATCCTCCTGGGATACGCCGGAAAGGGGGGAAGGGACCGCCTGGAGGCGGAGGTCGCAGACGCCGCGGGCCTGGATGTGATGGACGTGTGCGCAGAGGTCACGTCGGCATCGAACCTCCAGGGACGGATGCAGATCGGCAAGACCGACGTGGCGATAGCCGACAGCGAAGGGAAGATAAGGTCGCTGACAAGGTTCTCTCCCATCGCGAGGGCGTTGCAGTCAAGGGACCCGTTCGGATGGGCCGTCATCGTGTCCGCCCCGAAGGGAAAGACGGAGGAGGTCCGCAGGGCGGCCTCCAAGGTCCTGGGGTTCTGAAAGGGAACGGAGTCAGCCTTTGATCACGCCTATGGGCGTCAGCTTGGCTACCTTGGCGGTCAGCCCCGCGTCGCAGACGACAGAGATGACCTCGTCCACGTCCTTGTACGCCTCGGGAGCCTCTTCCAGCACGCCTTCGTCGGAGCCGTTCCTCAGGTAGACTCCCTTGTCGGACATCTCCTTCATCACGCCTTCGACGGTGAGCGACGATACCGCCGCCTTCCTGGACATCTTCCTCCCGGCTCCGTGGCATGAGGATCCGAAGGTCTGCTCCATGGACCCCTGCCTTCCGGCAAGGACATATGTCCCGACGCTCATGTCCCCGGGGATGATGACCGGCTGGCCCACGTCCCTGTACCTCATCGTTATCTCGCTCCTTCCGGGCGCGAACGCCCTGGTGGCGCCTTTCCTGTGCACAAGGACATCCTCGTGATGGCGGCCGATGTCGTGCCTCTCCTTCTTCGCGATGTTGTGGGCCACATCGTAGACGACATCCATCCCCATGGACTCCGCCGAGTCGCCGAGGACCTTCTCGAACGACTCCCTCACCCAATGGGTTATCATCTGCCTGTTGGCCCAGGCGTAGTTGGCCCCGCAGCACATCGCTTTGTAGTAATCGTCTCCCAGCCTGGAGTCCAGCGGGGCGCACGCCAGTTGCCTGTCCGGCAGGCTGACCGAGTTCTGCTTTATGTAGCGCTCCATCTCCTGGAGGTAATCGGTGGCGATCTGGTGGCCGCACCCTCTCGATCCGCAGTGAACGGTGACCGTCACAGCCCCTTCCCTGAGCCCGTAGGCCTTGGCCGTCCTCTCGTCGAAGACGTTCTCCACCAGGTCCAGCTCCAGGAAGTGGTTCCCCGATCCCAGCGACCCCAGCTGGGGCAGGCCCCTCTTCCTGGCCTTGTCGCTGACGACTGAGATGTCCGCATCCTCCATGCGCCCGGACTCCTCGGTGACCTCCAGGTCCCTCTCCCAGCCGAATCCGTTCTCCACCGCCCATTCGGATCCTCTGGCGAGGATCTCGTCCAGCTCGGGATAGCCGATCTTGGCGAGCCCTTTGGACCCCAGCCCGGAGGGCACGTTGCGGTACAGCTCGTCCACCAGGATGTCTTTCTTCCCCTTGAGGTCTTCCAGCGTCAGGTCGGTCTTAATCAGCCTGACCCCGCAGTTGATGTCGAACCCTATCCCACCGGGGGAGATGGAGCCCTCCGAGCCGTCGACGGCTGCGACGCCTCCGATGGGGAACCCGTATCCCCAGTGGATGTCGGGCATCGCCATGGAGCTCCCGACGATACCTGGCAGGCAGGCGACGTTGGCGGCCTGCTGGGGCGCGTTGTCCGCTCTGATCGAGGAGATCATCTCCTCGCTTGCATAGATGACGGCGTTGGTGCGCATCCCCGCGGACTCGTCCATGGGGATCTCCCATTTGTTGCCGTCGATTCTGTTGAGCTTTCCTTCCCAGGTCATTTCGAACTCCGGGCCCGTGGATGCGGAGCTGTTTGAAAACGGTTGCCCAAAGACAGGCGGTGGTACTGCAGCGACGTCGCGTCCCCGGTCCCCGCAGCCACCAGCTCGGCGATGTACACGGACGGCTTCCCGTCTTCCGCGGCATCGTACTTGCTCTGGCACATGGGGCATCCGACGACGATGATGTCCGCATCCTTAGCGGCCTCCTGTCTCTCGGCCATCATGGGCGCGGCGGCCTTGCGGGACCTTTTCCCGCAGCATCCCGGCTCGTTGCCGACCCATTCGAACCCCATCTTCTCGACGACTTCCCTCATCTTGCCGAAGAAGTCCAGGGCGGAGCATCCCGGCTCCAGCGACACCTTCGTCCCGTTCCCGAACACGGGAAGGTCTTCCAGATGCCTGTGCAGGAACTCGATGATGTGCTCGCATTGGGACCCGTCCCTCTTGGTGATCTCGGCGCATCCGGGGCACAGCATCACCAGGTCCTTCCCTTTCGAGCGCTCGCACATCCTGTCCCTGTAGGATCTGCGCTCCTCGTCCGTCATCACGCCGAACTGGATCGGGTACATGCAGCAGGTCATCTCCGGGACCTCGCACGCCCTCACGCCGATCCCCTTCATCGCGGCCGATGCGGAGTACACCACGTAGGGCACGTCGCACTTCGCGGTGCATCCCGGCATGACATAGACGTCGTCCCCGTTCCAGACCGGCTCCAGGCCCAGCCCGGGGGCGTTCTCCAGGGGATACCTGGCCAGTCCGGTTTCGCTGAACGCAGGGTCGATCGGCTTCCCGATGACGATGCAGTAGGCCGCGAGCATCATCTCCTTCGGCTGGGTGAACTCGCACACTCTGGCGCACGCGCCGCATCCGACGCAGTCGAACACCTTCTCCAGGTCGCCTTCCGCGACTGCCACCGGATCGCATCCGCCGTAGCGGTGGGAAGGGCACACTTCCAGGCATCTTCCGCAGCCGGTGCACATGCTGCTGAGCTTCTCGTACTTCTCGCGGGCTGGGTCCGTCATATAGAAGGCTGACGCACCTGCATGATGATAACGATGATGGATGGAGCGCCGAGAAACCAAGGATGAGGGCCGGGACCGAGATTTGAACCCGAGTCAAGGGATCCACAGTCCCCTAGGATAACCAAGCTACCCTATCCCGGCCATGATGTAAGCCCGTCTATCTCGTTCCCTTACATAAAGATTGCCCCGGACGTCTGGCCATGCCCTCGCCAACTATAAGAACGGTCAAACGTACTCCGACGGCCGTTGGCCCTTACAGGACGCGCACGCGCGCAGACGACGGGCCGGAGATGATCGACAATGAAGGCGCTCTATGCTGACGGATCCGTGCGCGAGACCGAAGACGAACTTCCGGTCCTCAGGCACACCGCATCCCACATCATGGCCCAGGCTGTCCAGAGGCTCTACCCCGGCACCAAGCTGGCCATCGGCCCCGCCATAGATGACGGGTTCTACTACGATTTCGACAAGGAAGGGGGGTTCAGCCCCGAGGACCTGGAGAAGATCGAGGCCGAGATGAAGAAGATCGTGAAGGAGAACCTCAAGCTGGAGACCTACACCCTTCCCAGGGCCGAGGCCATCGAGTTCCTGAAGTCCAAAGGCGAGGACTACAAGGTCATGCTGGTGGAGGACCTTCCCGAGGATGCCCCGATCAGCTTCTACAGGCAGGGCGACTTCACCGACCTCTGCGCCGGGCCCCATGCGCTCTACACCAAGGCGGTCAAGGCGTTCAAGCTCCTGTCCATCGCCGGAGCGTACTGGAGGGGGGACGAGCACAACAAGATGCTCACCAGGATCTACGGGACCGCCTTCGACAGCAAGGAGGCCCTGGAGCAGTACCTCACTATGCTGGAGGAGGCCAAGAAGAGGGACCACAGGAAGCTCGGAAAGGAGCTGGGCCTGTTCGCCATCATGGAGGAAGGCCCCGGATTCCCGTTCTTCCTCCCCAAGGGGATGGTCCTGAAGAACACCCTCATCGAGTACTGGAGGGAGCTCCACAACAGAGAGGATTACGTGGAGATCTCCACGCCCATGATCCTCAACCAGGCCCTCTGGCTGAGGTCCGGCCACTGGGACCACTACAAGGACAACATGTACACCACCACCATCGACGACGAGATCTACTGCGTCAAGCCGATGAACTGCCCCGGGGGCATGCTGGTGTACAAGACAGAGCCCAGGTCCTACAGGGACCTGCCCATAAGGATGGGCGAGCTCGGTCTGGTCCACAGGCACGAGAAGTCCGGGACCCTGCACGGCCTGTTCAGGGTCAGATGCTTCACCCAGGACGATGCCCACATCTTCATGACCGACGACCAGGTCGAGCAGGAGATCGAGGGCGTTGTCAGGCTGATTGACGAGGTGTACACCAAGTTCGGGTTCAAGTACCATGTCGAGCTGTCCACCAGGCCCGAGGACAGCATGGGGTCCGACGAGGACTGGGAGAAGGCGACCAATGCGCTCATCAGCGCGATGAAGCAGATGGGCCTGGACTACGTAGTGAACGAAGGGGACGGCGCGTTCTACGGGCCGAAGATCGACTTCCACCTGGAGGACTCCCTCGGAAGGACCTGGCAGTGCGGGACCATCCAGCTGGACTTCCAGATGCCCCAGAGGTTCGAGCTCGAGTACACCGGGTCCGACGGGGAGAAGCACAGGCCGATCATGCTCCACAGGGTGGCGTTCGGGTCGATCGAGAGGTTCATCGGGATCCTGACCGAGCACTACGCGGGAAGGTTCCCCGTGTGGCTGTCCCCGGTGCAGGTGAGGGTCCTGTCTGTGTCCGAGAAGTCCTTCGATTATGCTTCTTCAGTCGCGGCGACGCTGAAATCGGCTGGTATCAGGGCCGAGCTGGACAACAGGGACGAGAAGATCGGCTACAAGATCCGCGAGGCGCAGCTCCAGAAGGTCCCGTACATGCTCATCCTCGGCGAGAAGGAGTCCGAAGACGGCTCCATCGTGGCCGTCAGGAGCAGGGACGCGGGAGACCTCGGAGCGGTGAAAACGGACGAGTTCATCGCCAAGGTGCTCAGGGAGACCAAGGAGCGCCTCTGAAACCGAAAGGAGCGGCTGTCTCCGGACAGCCCTCCATTTTCACTTTTATTGCACTTTGCGGTTCCTCAGATGTCTGGGCGGGGCCTAGGCAGTTCCGGCAGCCGGGCTGAAGGCATCGACGCAGGTTCAGATCGATGTCACGGGGAGCGCATAGACGTTCTCTTTGAGCGGGTACGCTTTCTCCGCAAGGCATATGATGCAGGAGGGGCCGATCTCATAGCCCGAGCGGTCCAGCCTTCCGAACGCCTTGACATCCGAAGCGCTGAACGTCATGCCCGATTTGCATTCTATCAGCGTCAGCTTTCCGTCCCTCGCCATTATCAGGTCCACTTCATTGCCGTTCTTGTCCCTGTAATAGTAGAATCCGGCATGCTCCGCGTTGTTGGAGTAGGTCTTCATGATCTCGTTGACGATGTACGTCTCCACCATCGGGCCGCCGAGATAGCCGGCCCTCAGGGTCTCCGGATCGTAGATCCTCGAAAGATAGCAGGCCAGGCCTGTGTCGCAGAAGTACAGCTTCGGACGCTTCACTGCGCTCTTCACCATTGAACGGTCGCTGTACGACGGCAGCAAGCGGACGATCCCGCCGAGCCTCAGGACGCCCAGCCATGACTCGACGGTGGGCTTGGACACGCCCACTGCGTTGCAGACCGTCTCGTAGACCAGCTCCTGTCCGGTCAGAGAGGCGATGACCCCCATGAACTTCAGGAACTTGTCCTTGTTCTTCAGGCTGATTATCTCGCTGACATCTCTTGCGATGTACGTGTCCACGTAGTCGGAGTAGAACTTGGACGTCTTGAGCCCCGGTTTCTGATGCAGCTCGGGGTATGAGCCGCGGAGGATGGCCTTGTAGATGTCTTTGGCATCCGTCTTGAGCTCCGCGGACCTTTCGATGTTCTTCTCGAAATCCACGGTGAACGGCACCTCGTCCCTTCCGGCTATCTCGCTCATGCTGAGGGGAGCCATGTCGAATATCGACACCCTTCCTGCCATAGATTGGCTGACGCCCTCCATGAGCCTGTATGCCTGGCTTCCCGTGAGGATGTACATCCCCTCGTTGTGCCCTGTCTCGAACTTCGCCCTGTCCACTGCCGCCTCTATCGAATCGAACAGGCCTTTGGCGTACTGGACCTCATCGATGATCAGCGGTGCCGGATGGACTTTGAGGAACATGTCGGGGTCTTCGCGCGCCATCATCCTCTCGCTGCGGTCCGCCAACGTGACGTAGCCGAATCCGTGTTCTCTCGAGATCAGCTCGCACAGGGTCGTCTTTCCGCATTGGCGCGCCCCTGTTATCAGGATGACAGGCCTGAGAGCTATCTCGCTGACTATGTGCGGCAGTATCGTGCGCGGGATCATGAACGGTGAACCGAGTGCAACTATAAGAAAAATATGAAGTTCAACTTCATTTTTTTCTAAGAAACCGGTAACGTCAGCTGCCGTAACGTATCCTGATTTGAAATTCTCTAATTATCTTGTTATACCAAGTTCTTGTTACTCTAATTTATAAACTGAGCCAGGGGAAATGCCCTGTTCTTTAAATATAAAAGGGTTCAAA
>CAVICI010000069.1:0-8106 GCA_963640995.1 Dialister hominis
CGATGCGGTCGCCTAGATTGTATCTGGAGATCATCTTCTGGAGTTTCTTCTCCTCGGGCCCGGATCCGCACAGGACAAGCTTGCAATCAGTTGATCTCATGGCCTCGATAAGATAAGGCAAACCTTTGGTCTCGACAAGACGGCCTAGGCTCAGGATGAAATCGCCTTCTTCAGAAGATAGCTCAGGAATCTCGTCCAGACAGTTGTCGATGGCGGTCATGCGCGATGGATCGATGCCGTGTTTGATAAGATCTTGCCGAACATACTCCGTGACTGGCATTATGTGATCATATGTGTCTAACTTCCTGCGGTATAGCCGGTCATTGATCTCTGAAATATACTTCTGATATCCAATCCCTTCTCCCCACATGTTGTGGTAAGTGAAGATCTTCTTTCCAGCGTACTTGGCGACGTCTCCATCGAACGAAAAAGCCCACCGATAGTTGTAGTCCACCAAATCAGGCTTCATAGCATTCAGTTGTTCAAGGACGCCTTTTGTCGAGACGTAGGGGGGATTGTAAACATTATAGAACTTCGATGGCAGCCGGACAATCCGATATCCATCATCAGACTCCTCTTCAAGAGGCGTTCCAGGAAGCTGCGCCGTTAGTATTGTGACATCATGGCCCAGTCTTGTCAAATGCTTGGCTGTGACATGCATACGACGTTCGATTCCGCCCATCGACGGGAAAAAGAAGGGGTTGGCCTCGACTACGCTCATTGTTTCCATAATATCACAATCCCATTAAATCGAAAAACAGCATATCCTCACTATGGCCATGTATCAAGAGCATATTATTCACCATTACAAAAACACGCACCACAACCGTTACTGAAATTTATCATCAATTTAACTACAGCGAATTAAATCAGCAAGATTTCAAAAAATCTTCTCTCTCATCATTTGTGATTTCTTGTTCTCCCTTGGACAATGCCCTCTTGGCACGCCAGCATGCGATGAATCCAGTCGAGGGACTGCGCGCATATGTCTCGCCCGTCCTCTCAGTAAGCTAATCGCGTCTGCGAATGCGTTCATCTGTACTCATCTCCTCAAAATCCATGACCAGAGTTTTGTATTCCTCACGAATTTTCCATAATTCATCAGCAGCGTTTTTGTGAGAATCTGAGAGAGAACGAAGGTCGGCAACATTGAGTACGGAACCTAAAACGACAGATATTATTGAAAAAACCGTTACAAGAGTCGTATTCTCATACGAACCCCCAAGTGTTAAAATTAGCCCACCAGCAGTCAGCGATGAAACTATAAGAAGCGTTAACTTCAACAGGCGTTCGCACAACAAGACGTCCCTTGATGCTTTGATTTGAATCGTTTGAGAATATTCCACCCGTACTGCCGAACTTAAGATGTGACAAAATATAGGATCATTCTGTTGGAAAGTCTGGACCAAACACATCCCCCCAAGTTCCTATGATTCTATGTGGTAAACCCATTGCTGACGCAAGCTCAATTTGTGCAATTTGTTCATGCGCCTGTTCAATCGTACCTTCACGCAAGGTAAGTGATACGCCCTCACCCGACCCCACCATCGACCAGCAGGACCTGAAGCGATTAACATACATAAATTCGAAAACAGAAATGAAAAGACCAGAATAGTTCAAAATACCGCTGAAACTGTGTTTAAAATAATCACACACCACGGCATCAATCGAATAACCTGCCATTCCCACATTGTTGTGAATGTTCCATATTCTCATAGCTCTACAAACATCATAGACCTGCCTACCATATAGATTATTCAACTTAGAAATAGCATCTATCTCAGAACGAGGATCCGTAGTCTTCCACATACCGCCATTGTGAGTGTCAGCATAACAAAGACGTGAATCGTAGAGCCCTTTCTTAAAAGCAGGAAGAACTTCGAACAGAGACCCGTCTGAAAAGTGAACTGATACGATTTGGCCGTCGCCCTCAACATCAGTCCTTGGATACTGATCCAATATCGCAGCTTTTACCGACTGAAGTAATGCAGATTGCCCATTATGTGCATAGTTATCAAACCGAGAACGATACTTATCAGACAATATTACTGCCAAATCGATATCACTGTGTTTAGTAGCGGTTTTGCGCCCATAAGAACCGACAAAAATCGAATTATTTCCATCATTTGAACCCGTGAATTCACTATTAATCGCGCTAACAATCGCCTCACGACGACGGCTAACCTCGGTCTCGAACTCTATGTTTGGTTTGATAGAACTCAGAAATTGATTGAAAGCAACCTCGATTTTATTCACTTCCTGCCCTCCGATGAATCAAAGAAAGACAACCTAGGTAACAGATCTTGAATCTTTACTGTTTCAATACTGACAGTTATGACTGAAAGGACCAGATTGAAGATGTAGGCGCTTCCGGCGTACTCATTGGGATTGTTGACGATCCCCGATTCTTTGTCCTTCGAGACCTGATACTGATCGACAATCCACCCGAGCGCGGAACGGCCGTTCACCACATATCTGAACGCATCCTCGGGGATGTCCTCGATGGTTATGTGCTCGTTGTAGACGAGCTTCCTCGCAGCGGGATCGAGCTTCATCTTAGTGACTTTGAGGAGCGGCTCGTTCTTCAGGAACGACTCGATGTCCGACCTTCCGTTGATGCGGACTTCCTTGCACGGAGGCACGGACTCGTAGTTGAGATGAAGATCGGCGAGCTTCCTGCCGGCTTCCGCGAACCTCTTGAAATCCTCGGGATCGTCGACGAATCCGATCCTCGGCAATGAGAGCTTCAAATCGTCTGCGAACGCCGAACGGTAATCCGCGGAATGGAGGTATCCGTAGACATAGTAGAATATGTCCTCCTTGGTCACTCCGCTTCCGTATCTGAACCTGGCCTGCTCCAGGGCCCAGTCGCTAATGCCGTCGTGACGGACAAGGCCCTTGGACTCGACAGAGCCTCCGAAGTCCGTGATGCTGCTCTGATTCGCCCCGCGCCCTTCATTGACCTCGTACCAATACAGAGGGAAGCATTGACTTGCGCCAGTGAAATGAAGGTCTGTGTGCATATTTGTAATCAGACAAGAAAAGTCTTTCTTATCTCCAACACTTGAAACGCATATCGTAAGATCCTCCGCACCATCGGGATAGATACGAGGCATCTGATATGTCATATTGATATAATCTGGATCCACCACGAACCATTTCTTCGTAAAGGGCCGGTAATATGCTAGAGAACACTTATTCTCGTCGAAGTTTAGGTGTTTCTTTTTATTGAATTTTAATTCAAGATCTCTCGACCATGCAATCTTAGTCTTGTCCTTGACAATTAATCCATTCTCTAGTTGTTTGTGGTATTCTTCATTAAATATTTTGATATTCGCAATCAGTACATCTTTTGAATAATTATAGCACCAAATGTCCCTATTTGTACCATAGCCTAGTGAATAGCCATCAAAAATGCTCTCACTACCTCCCTCGAATTTTTTCCCTTCACCTGCCAAAGGCATTAGTGTCGGGAAGACTGCGCTGCGCTGGACGATCCAATCGCCGTTGTCCTTCGGATGCAGAATGTTCATCTTCCCCGCAGAATCGAGCATCGGGAACGATCTGTTGTCGGTCAGAACATTGAACTTGTCCTGGCGCTTCAGATAGTCCTCGACTGCATAATAATGGATGGTGGCTTTGCCAGAGAATGCCTTCCTCTTGACCAGAAGTGTTATTGCTATGCCGACCTTGGAACCTTGACCGAATACTTTCTCGCCTTGTTCCTTCCAATCAGCACCATTCTGGTCTCCTCTGAGGTTTAGTACATAGATTGCTGAGAATTCAGACTCGATCGTCTTGCGGAATCCCTCGAATGCGCTACCTGTCATCCAACCGCTGGGCGTGACGAACGCGATGATTCCATCCTCTCCTCTGAGACGGTCGGTCGCCCAGCGGAAAGCACGAATATAGTTATCGTAAACAGAGTTTACCAGACCACTTTTTGAAGTGAATACGCTAGAAGAGAGGTACGTTTCCTCAATCCGCATATCTATGCCCGACCTATACTTCCTCTTCTTTGCATCATCACTTGCATTCTTCTGTCTAGCCCCATACGGAGGATTTCCGATGATCAGAGTGATCGGCGTATCATTCTCCTTGCGGATCACCGCCCTGTTCTTCTTGAAATATGCGTTCTCGATGAGGCTGTCCTGCGAAGCGGAACCGAACCTCCTGCAGATCTCCTCGATGTTGAACGTGTCCGTCAGAAGGATGTTCTCGAACGGGACATATGTGTCGGAGCCGGTTATGCGGGCGTAGGTGTTCTCTACGTTCACCGCCGCGATGTAGTACGCCAGCAAGGTGATCTCGTTGGCGAACAGCTCGGACCTGTACTTCCTCTCCAGGTTATCCCTCGTTATCAGGCCGGACTCCATCAACCTGGCGATGAACGTGCCCGTCCCCGTGAACGGGTCCATGACGTTCACTCCGACATCGTTGATGTCCCTGCCGAACTCCTGCTTCAGCACCTCCGCCGCGGAGTTGATGATGAAGTCCACGATCTCTATCGGAGTGTAAACCACCCCGTTTATCGCCTGGTCCTTGGGGAACGCGTTCTTGAAGAACTTCTCGTACAGGGCGGTGATGACCTTCTGCTTCCCGTCGACCGTATCGATCCTCGACAAAGTGCGCTCCACGCTCGCATAGAACTCCTTCAGCCTGTCGTCGATGTCCGCCAATCCGTTCTGGGCATCGATCTCCTTCAGCATCCTGTCTATCGTGCGGGAGACGCTGTTGTCCAGGACGAAGCCCTCGTTTCCGAACAGCTTCTCGAAAATCGGCTTCGTGACGATCTGCTGCGCCAGCATGGAGATTGCCTGCTCCTCGTTCACGTTCTCGTTGACGCACATCTTCAGCGCAGAGTGGTACTGCTTGAACTTCTCGTCGAAGATGTCGTCGTCGTAGAAATCCCCGGTGCAGATCTGCTTCAGCCTGTCCATGAGGTCCGGCATTACCTTTGCAACATCCTTGGCCCAGTTCTCGATGTACTCCCTGTCCCCGACCTTCAGGACGAGCCTGGCGAACAGGTTCCCCGAGAAGTCGTCGAGGCAGTACTGGCCCGAGTAGAAGTGCTCCAGGGAATCGTTGTCGTTATCGTTCGGCATCCCCCTGTCCACGGGGATGACCTTCGCGGTGTGGATGTGCCCACCGACATTGTCCTTCCTGAGCATGAAGGTGTTGATCTCGGCATCCAGCCTCTCGTCGTGAGACCTCAGGGCGCGCAGGACCTGCCAGACGACCTTGTACCTCTCGTTGTCATCCAATGCGGATTCGGCATCCTCGTCGCCGGGGATCAGGATCGGGATGACGATGTACCCGTACTTCTTCCCCGGAGCGCGCCTCATCACGCGCCCGACGGACTGGACCACGTCCACCAGCGACCCTTTCGAGTCCATGAACATGACCGCGTCCAGAGCGGGGACGTCCACGCCCTCGCACAGGCAACGGACATTGGACAATGCATGGCATTCGGTCTCGTCTCCCTGCTTCAGCCATGTCATGAGGTCGTCGCGCTGCATCGCATTCATGGAGCCGTCGATGTGCCTGACCTCCAGATCCACGGGAGACTCCGGAAGGAAAGCGAGCTCGTTGAACCTCTGGGCGATGTCATTGGAGCGCCTGATCGTGCGAGCGAACACCACCGCGGACTTCATCGGCCCGGGATCGGTGTTCTTCAGCGTCTTGTCATAGGCCATGTTCTTGGCCAGGGCATTCAGGCACCCCCAGATCAGAGTGTCCATGTCGGCATCGATCTCCTTGTCGGACATCGACCACCTGCGCGTGACGCTCTCCGGCATCTCGCTTCCCCTGAGCGAGAGTATCATGACCTTGTAGTCTGTGAGCAGCTCCTTCTCGACGGCCTGCCCGAAGGAGATGTGGTAGAACTCCTTCCCGTACATGGACTCGTCGTCCATGGAGCAGATGACAGCCGAGATGTCCTTGGCCTTCTCCTTCCCCTTGACCCCGTATATCCTCGGCGTGGCGGTCATGTACAGGCGCTTGGCCCCGGCGATGTTGCCGTTGCTGTGGACCTTGACGAAAGCACTCTCGTCCGATTCCGCGAGCGTCACGCCCGTTGTGCGGTGGGCCTCATCGCAGATGATCAGGTCGAACTCCGGGAATCCGAGCTTCTGGGCCTCGATGACGGAATCGATGGACTGGTAGGTGGAGAACACGACGGTCAGCTTGCCCGCGTCGCGGTACTTCAGGATCTTGCGCGGGTCCGTGGTGGCAGGAAGGGCCAGGTTGTCGACCCTCTCGCTGGAATCGTCTTCGCTCTTCTTCTTCGACACGTATGTGTCCGAGCAGACGCAGATGGGCTTGACCTCGCGGACGGTGTTGGAGGTCCACTCCCTCAGGGTCTGCCCCACTAGGGAGATCGACGGCGCGAGGAACAGGACGCACCCGTTCCCCGGGACGAGGGATTCCGCAATGCGCAGAGAGGTGAACGTCTTCCCGGTCCCGCAGGCCATGATCATCTTCCCGCGGTCGTTCTCCTTGTAGTGCTCCATGGCAGCGTCCAGAGCGTCCTGCTGGTGGGGCCTGAGCTCATGCCTCTTCAGCCTTGCTCCCGACCCTTCTATCCCTTCCTCGATGAGATCCCAGTCCACCTGGGCCTCGTTGAGGTCCTTCAGGCCTATCAGGGTGACGGGGATGATCTGGCCTTCCTGGGAGTCGATGGCATGGGACGACCAGTTGTTGGTCGTGGCGAATATCACCCTGGAAGAGAACTGGGCTTCGGAGCCGTCGGAATCATGGAACCTCTTCCCGGAGACCGAGAGGAACGTGTCCACATCGGACTTGGTGACCTGGTGGCCTTCTCCGTAGCACTTGCATTGGATCGCCCAGTACTCTCCGTCGACGGTCTTGGCGACTAGATCGATGCCGGTGTCCTGGTTCCCGAAGTCCCTCTTCGCGAAGAAATCATTCCATAGCACTACCCAGTCGATGATGTCGGAATACTGAGGGTCTGTCAGGAGATACCGTCTCATGAGCTCCTCGAACCTCGTCCCGAGCTCCCTGTTGGTATCCGAATCCTCGCGGTATCTCGCCAGTATCTCTTCCAGTCCCATCTGCCTCACCTCTGCCTGCCGAGCCTGTCCCCGTCCGCATGGAACATGCAGCCTAGGGCAGCGTCCTGTCCGATGAACCTATTCAAGGTCTTAAAACCTGTGAACACTGTGACGGGCCGGCCTATCTCTTTGCGGAGAGCCTTCGTGGCAGCATCGAGACAGCTGTTTGCGGCCATCACGACATGTTCGCAGCAATCGGACGACATTCTCGGAACGGCATGAGCATCGCCTTACAAATAATGGCGGATGACACGTTCACGGCAGGGATCCTTCTGAATCTGCCTGGCAAACGACATGGTCTTACCGTTCTACGGCCGAAGACCATTGAGGATTCAGCTCCCCCGCTCATACAAATAGCTGGTCTGCATGTTGAACCAACAGATATAATCGGCTATGGCTATCATCCTCAGACCATGTTCGATTACGCCAAAGTCGACACTGTGATTCAACGGATCATCCGCCAATCGGACCCGAAGATCATCATCTTCGGCTCAGTCGCCCGCCATGAAGCAAGAGACTACAGCGACCTGGACCTCCTGGTCGTTTTCGACGGGCCCGTGAATCAGAAGGCGATGTACTACGAACTGTCGGGCCTCTTCATCGGCCTCAGATTGCCTTTCGATTTGGTGATCATGAACTATGATGACTTCATCCACTACAAAGATCTAGATCAGTCGTTCACCCACGAGATTACGACCACGGGAACGATAGTCTACTCCAGGCGACGCTCAAACCACGCGATTGCCCATAATGACCGTTCCCTCCGGAACGACAGTACCATCGCGGAGAACCTCATTGGCGATCGTCGCGCCCTTGCCCACCGAACACCCTTCTCCGAGGATCGCATTGGTCAGAACGGCGCCCTCGACCCTGCATCCGGGCATGACCAGCGAGTTGACGACGGTCGATGACTTGACAATGCATCCGCCGGATACGGCAGACGAATCGATAGTCGAGTCGGACACCTCTGAGCCCGGACCGACATAGGTCACGCCTTCGCGCTTGCATCCGGAAACCGCGCCGGGCCCTTTCG
>CAVICI010000070.1:0-8090 GCA_963640995.1 Dialister hominis
CGAACATGGCGTGCATCTGCTCCCGCGCCGGAAAGACAGCCTTCCCCGGCCCTGTCCGACGAACAACCTGAACAGCAAACCATTTCCCCTCCCCTCCGAGGGAGGGATCCTTCATTCTCGTCGGCACGGCCGATGCCCGTAGCGTAGGAACCGGCCGCGGAAAAGCGGGCAGGGATGAAAGCGCGGACGGTGTCTGAGCGGAAACGGAACCGCCATCACGACCGGCTGAGGGGATGGCCTGTCTGCCCGACAGGTGTACCAGCTTCTTTGTCACTTAGCCCGATCGTCAAAGAGCGCATCGAGAGGAGATGTAGACAGCATCGGTATCTAGTCGGTCATTCCTGGCTTTTGACGATCCATTTCCTCGATCTTCTCCCTCCGGATCTTTCTATAACGCCCTGCTCTTTGAACTCCTTGAGACGCCGGGACAGGGTGCCGGTGGACGATCCTGTGCTCACAGTCATCTGCGCCAGAGTCTCCGTCTATCGATGTGATGCGCTCATCCATCATACAGCCCAACGTGCTATGGGTGGTGTGCTCCAGGAAGTAGCCCGAAAGCTCCCTGGATATGATGCGTTCTGTGGATAACATCAGCGCCCCCGAGATGCTGAATCTCGGCTCGCCCCCGTCGTCTGTGTCGTCCGCTCCCACGGCTACAAGACGGTCTTCATCGGACAGGCCGTTCCAGGAATGAGGTGGTTCTCCTATCTTCATCCGTTGCCTGTACTTTGCCAAAGAGCTCGCATCAGGCTGCACCTGATTATGGGACATTCCGTTCTGCATCCGTTCCCGAACGCCTCCGGCTCGGATGCACCAGCCAACTATATCAACCCCGACCAGGATTCATATTCCGATAAAGACATGCTCCAGGATATGGAAAAACAGGTTCCCGAGGGCCCCGGCGACACGATATTGTCCGTCGAGGACCTCGTCGTCAGGTTCGGCGACTTCGCCGCAGTGGACGGGATATCGTTCAGCGTCCGCCGCGGCGAGATATTCGGCTTCCTCGGCCCCAACGGGGCCGGCAAGACCACTACCATCCGCACGGTCACCACCATCCAGAAGCCCACTTCCGGGAAGGTCGTGATCGACGGCTTCGACGTCCGCACCGATTACCTGGAGGCGAGGAAGAGGATAGGCATCGCCCAGCAGCACATAAGCCTGGACAAGGACCTGACCGTCCGCCAGAACCTGAAGCACCATGCCATGCTCCATAAGATCCCCTCTTCCGAGATCCGGAAGAGGGTGGACGAGGCGGCATCCATAATGGAGCTCGAAGACTACATGGACAAGCGCATCGGCGACCTGTCCGGCGGATGGAAGCGCAAGGCGGCCATCATCGCATCCATAATCCACAGGCCGGAGGTCCTCTTCCTGGACGAGCCCACCGCCGGCCTGGACACCAGGTCCCGCCATATGCTTTGGGACCTGGTGCGCATGCTGAACCGCAAGGGCACCACAATATTCCTCACCACCCACTACATCGAAGAGGCCGAATCCCTCTGCGACAGGGTCGCCATCATCAACCATGGGAAGCTGGCGGCCATCGGCACCGTGGACGAGCTCCGGGAGTCCGTCGGCAAGGTGGCGGTGGAGGTCACCGGCCCCGACGGGAAGGGCCTGATAGGGTACTTCCCCAGCCACGAGGACGCCAGGGAGTACGCCAACGGTCTGGGGGACGAGTTCTACAACATCCGCAGGACCACCCTCGAAGACGTGTTCCTGGAGCTGACCGGCGAGACCAGGGGGAAGCTGGCATGATCAATCCGTTCGCCATAATGGACGAGACCTACCGCGTCGCCTGGAGCGATCTGGTGTACATGAAGGAGAACCTCTTCGAGGTCATCGTCATCGGGCTTGTCGGCCCCATGCTGTACCTCCTGGCCTTCGGATACGGCCTCGGAGGGAGCATGTCCTCCGGCAGCGAGAGTTACCTGGAGTTCATCGTCCCGGGGATCATAGCCCTCTCCACGCTGTCATGCACCTTCAGCACCGTGGCCATGAAGGTCCTGGTGCAGAGGCTGTTCTACATGAGCTTCGACGAGCTCCTGCTGTGCCCGGTGCACATCTCATCGGTCATCCTGGGGAAGACGCTGGCAGGCGTGATCAGGGCGCTGATAAGCTGCACCATAATCATGTTCGTAGGGCATCTGATCTCCCCCGGAGTGAGCATAGAGCCCCTGGCGCTCCTTGTGGTGATCGTCGCGGGCCTGACCTTCTCCATGTTCGGCCTGCTGGCGGGGATGCTGACCAACAACACGCAGAAGCTGTCGCTGTTCACCAGCATAGCCATCGTCCCGATGACCTTCCTGTGCGGGACCCTGTTCAACGTCTCCGCCCTTCCGGACGCCGCCGCATATGTGATCTATGTCCTGCCCCTGACGCACGTCAGCCAGCTGATGAGGGGCATAATGCTGGACACCGGGATCTCTCTCGACTCCGTCGCCATCCTCCTGGCCTACATGGCCGCGTTCTTCGCGGCCTGCTACTGGCTCATCAAGACGAACCGCTGCTGAAGATCTGATCCGGCGCGTTCGGCCTGGGCCCGATGACATCGGGCAGGGCCGAGCCCGGACGCTTGATCGAGCCTGCGCTCCGGCCGCATCCGAGCTTCAGAGATCGGCGGCAGAGCATAGGTCCGGATCCTAAACAATGAAGATTTGGCTGCGCTCGCACTTGTTAAATGCACATCTATATAACATACAAATCGATATTTTAGTTTTAACAATAGGCCTTGCCCTATAAATTCAAGGTGAGGAAAATGGACAATCTGAAAAAAATATTGGTATTGGCACTGGTACTGATTGCGGTTTCCGCTACTTCAGTATGTGTCTGCACAGCCGGGGACTCGTCCGATTCTGCAGCAATCGGCGATCCTGCCGGAGAGATATCATGGAACTTCGATTCCGATACAGGTACTTTGACGATCGATGGGACCGGACCGATGGAGGATACCGAACTGCCTCCTTGGGCCGAGTATCGGGACGCCATCAAGCACGTCATAGTCCAAGGCTCTGTCACCCACATCGGAGACAATGCGTTCGAGAGGTGCACTTCCCTTGTCAGCGCATCCATCTGCGATTCTGTCACATCCATCGGAAGATTTGCATTCAACGGGTGCAGCTCCCTCGAATCCGTTGACCTTTCGGACCACCTTGCCTCGATCGAGCTCAAAGCATTCTACAAGTGCTACGCCCTTGATGCGATCAGCCTGCCGAGCACCCTCGTCTCGATAGGCGATACCGCATTCGCGGGATGCGCTTTCACTGCCATAACCATCCCGGAGTCTGTGGAGTACATCGGGATAGGAGCGTTCAAGCATTGCACTTCTCTCGCTTCCATCATCATTCCGGATTCCGTGACCGTTCTGCGCAACGGAGCATTCGACAGCTGCGCTGCCCTCGCCTCCGTGGTCATCGGCAGCTCGGTCACTGCCATCGATGGCAACACGTTCAAAGATTGCTCATCCCTCGTCTCCGTGGAGATCAGAGGGCCGGTGACCTGCATAGCCGGCTTTGCATTCTCCGGATGCTCATCTCTGGCCTCTTTCGTCATCCCCGATACCGTGACATATGTCGGATACGAAGCGTTCGCCGAATGCGCTTCCCTTGCATCTCTGGTCATTCCGGATTCTGTCGCCACTTTAGACAAGAACGTCTTCAGGGACTGTTCCGCTCTGAAGGAGCTCACTCTCCCGGCGAGCCTTGACTGCGTCGGTTCCAATTCCTGGTCCAACTTCAAGGGCTGCGAGAGCATCGAGAAGATAACGTTCACTGCAGGAACCGGTTCCTGGTATGAGTACAGCGCAGACTCTTCGCAGAAATACTCATATGTCGGGCTCACTCCCTGGCAGCTCAGCAGCTCCACTCTGACCACAGTGGTCATATCCGACGGCATCACCTCCGTCTGCGCGCATGCGTTCGACGGATGCGAAGCCATCAAGCATCTCTCTGCCATGAACACAGTGGCCTCGGTGGGAGATTTTGCATTCCGCGACTGCAAGCAGATATCCGCAGTCATCCTGAATGCTTCAGATATCACGATCGGCGAATCCGCCTTCGAGAACTGTCTTTCCCTTGTCTCGGTAAGCGTTTCCGGGTCTATCGATTCGATCGGCGAATCCGCCTTCGAGAACTGTCCGACCCTCACCTACGCAGTCTTCAAGAGCTCGCTTCAGACCATTGGCGACAGGGTGTTCTACGGGTGCAGCTCCCTTTCGTACTATACCATGCCGGATACCGTGACCTCGATCGGCGATAATGCGTTCTACAACTGCAGTTCTCTCGCTTCCGTGACCATACCCGAATCCGTCGCTCATCTGGGCTACGGAGCATTCGGAGGCTGTGCCGGCCTGAAGGATCTCACGATCCCCGTGAGCCTCAACAGCGTCGGTTTTCTTCCGAATCCGATCTTCGGAGGCTGCGTGAACATCGAGAAGATCGTCTTCACCGCAGGGACCGGCTATTGGTTCGATTACGCCCTGGGTTTAGAGGATTCTTATCGTGCGACTCCTTGGTACATCAACGCTGACCATGTGGACATCGAGATACAAGACGGCGTCTTGAGCATCGGAAGCTATGCGTTCGGCAGTTTTCCGTTCGCTTCTTTCACTGTTCCCGATTCGGTCACCTCTATCGGAGATTATGCTTTCCGCGACTGTGCCTCTCTCGCTTCCGTGACCATGTCCGATTCCGTCACGCAGATAGGGCAGTATACGTTCCTTAACTGCACCTCTCTCGCTTCCGTCAGGCTCAGCAACAACATCCCAGGCATACCGGACGGACTGTTCTGCAACTGCGCCTCTCTCAGCTCCATCATCGTTCCGGATTCTGTCCAATACATCGGAGAGTATGCTTTCAGCGACTGCGCCTCTCTCGCTTCCGTGACGATACCCGATTCCGTCGCTTCGCTTGGCAACTATGCATTCAATTCCTGTTCCAGCCTTAGCGAGCTCAGCATTCCTGTGAGCCTCAACAGCGTCGGAACCGCCGCCCTGCCCATATTCTATGGCTGCGAGAGCATCGGGAAGATCACGTTCACTGCCGGATCCGGAACCTGGTATCCGTACGGCACGGGCGAGTCCGATCCGGCCTATCTGGGGAATGCCCCGTGGTATCTCAGCAGGTCTAACCTGACCTGCATCGTCATATCCGATGGCGTGAAGAGCATCGGAGACTGCGCATTCCTGGGATTGCCCTCCCTCAAAGAGGTCTCGGTCAGAACCGGTTCGTTATCGGTCGGCGGCTATGCGTTCTGCAACTGCGCCTCCCTGACCACAGTGAACTGCGATGTGTCCGAGATCTTCCTCGGCGACAGCGTGTTCGAGAACTGTTCCTCTCTCCAACATGTCTCGATTCCGAATGCCACTTCCACGATCGGAAATGCAGCGTTCAAGAACTGTTTCGCCTTGTCTTACCTGGATGTGGGGGATTCTGTCCAATCCGTCGGAGACGAAGCGTTCTACAACTGCGATTCTCTCCTTTCACTGGATCTGTCGGGCAAGGTCCCCTCGATCGGGTACAAGGCTTTCTTCAACTGCAAGTCCCTCGGCACCCTGGTCCTTCCGGATTCCGTTCTGACCATCGGAGATTATGCCTTCTGCAACTGCGTATCACTGACCGCTGTGAACCTCAGATCCGTCGCGCACCTGGGGCAGTATGCATTCTCCGGCTGCGGATCTATCAACGAGATCGTTCTTTCCGGCCCCTTGACAGAGATACCGTATTCTGCGTTCATCAATTGTTCTCGTCTGTACTCGATCGTCATGCCCGATTCGGTCACTGCGATAGGAGATCTTGCATTCTCCGGCTGTTATGCGCTCACGATCGCGCACCTTGGGAACTCTGTCGAGCACATTGGAAAATACGCATTCCTGGCATGCGCATCCCTGGACTCTCTGCAGCTTCCCGATACCGTCTCGTATATCGGAGATAATGCGTTTTCAGGATGCATTTCGCTCGGTTCCATAATCATCCCCGGCGGTGTCCAGTATATCGCGCCTTATACCTTCTACGGATGTTCATCGCTTCAATCCGTCGCGATCCCGGGCTCGGTCAAGACCATTGCAGACTATGCATTCTCCGGATGCACTGCTCTTACAAGCATCGCTATCCCGGAGTCGGTGACGTCGCTTGGAAATTACCTGTTCTACGGGTGCACTTCCCTCAGGTCATTCACGCTCCCCGGGAACATCACCACGATCGCACCCTACATGTTCGCCGGATGCGTAAGCCTTGACCACATCGAGCTCAGCAGCTCTGTGACGTCTATCAGCTACGGTGCATTCTCCAAGTCAGGCCTTGAGTCCTTGATCCTGCCGGATTCTGTCACATCTATAGCGGAAAATGCATTCGCCGGATGCATCTATCTTGAATCTGTCGTTCTCCCAGCTGGCATCAGCACAGTGGCCCCCTATCTGTTCATGGATTGCACTTCGCTTGACTCAGTGAAGTTCGATGGCAAGATCACATCAATCGGCAACGGTGCGTTCTCCAATTGCGCCTCGCTTGTTTCTTTCGAATTCCCCGGAACCCTCGAATATATCGGAGACAGGGCATTCTGCCAATGCATATCTCTCTATTCAGTTACGATCTCTGATTCCGTTGCGGCTATCGGAGACTTTGCATTCGCGTTTTGTACGGATCTCATTGAGGTGAAGTTCAATGATGCCAGTTCGCTGACGTCTATGGGCACTTATGTGTTCCGCGGCTGCACATCGCTTGAGAAGGTGGACCTTCCCCACAGCATCAACTACATCAATACAGGCACATTCTCAGACTGCACTTCTCTTACCACGGTCATCACCCATAACTCGATAGAGCGGATCGAAAACAGTGCATTCATCAGATGCACTTCTCTTCAGTCTTTCAATTTCGAAGATCCTCTGGCAACCATTGAAGCATATGCCTTTTCCGGATGCACATCATTATCCGCGGTCGAATTGCCGAAATCGTGCGGCTATACCGGTATTGGTGCGTTCGATGGCTGCGCATCTCTCGAAACGGTGAGATTCCATGCTTATACATTCATCATGTGGGACGCATTCCGTCATTGCTCCATCACTGATATCTATGTCGAGAACAGAGTCTATTTATACTCTAATTGGTCTATTTGCTTCGATTATCTTCTCGGTGCGTATGATAGTCAGGGTTTTTTCAATACTTTTGACACTTACCATGACATTTCCCACTCTGCAGGAGTAGCGATATCCGGTCATTATAAACCGGCTTACATAGATCACTCTCGTGGCATAGTATACTGCTGTGTTGAGAAGTATGAGCCGTATTGAAGAGTGATGCCAAGAAAACAATCTTACAACAGAAGCACACGAGAGCAGACGAGCGAGCGTGCGGAAGCATGCGAACGAGTCTTCTCTCGCGATGCCGTCCAAACCATTTCTTTCATCAGTTTAAGCACCTGGATTCAGCTATGGACTGTAAAGTCATCTTCTTTCCTAGACAATTGTCAACCGCGGCATGAAGGGCACAACGTACCTTTACGACATAGCGTTCCTGGGCAAATTCTCGGCCATCGTCATGGAGAAGCTCTAACACTGTGCACCGCATCGTTCCCGTTCACGAGATGGACGGTTCCGGCCGGCTTTCCGCGGGGTGCGCTGTAGTTATATATCGCACCTGATTTCGGCCGGAAACGGCGTTAAATGGGAACTTCGAGGGCATGTTTTATCTACCCATTCCGCAACGTCGGATGCAAGGCGGAACGGCCGTGCGTTTGCGCAAGGATGTCCGCCTTTATAACGGAGGTAAGCGATATGGCTGACGGAGGCGAGAAGATGGAAGGGATGCCGGTCGGGAATGACAATTTCAGGAAATTGAGGGATCGCGATCTCTATTTCGTAGACAAAAGCCCGCTGATAGACATGGTCTTGAAGAGCTCGTCCGATGTCATGCTCTTCACTCGTCCCCGCAGGTTCGGGAAGTCTCTGAACCTGAGCATGCTGGACGCGTACCTGAACATCAAGTATGCCGGCGAGAGGGACCGCTTCTCGGACCTGAAGATCTCTGAACTTCGCCCGGACGATCCCGAGAAGAACAGCAACGTTGTGGTGTTCGTCAGCCTCAAGGACCTGG
>CAVICI010000071.1:0-7881 GCA_963640995.1 Dialister hominis
AGAAGTGGCGCCGAGGGAGAGATTCGAACTCCCGAGGATTACTCCAGCGGTTTTCGAGACCGCCGCCATACCGGGCTTGGCTACCTCGGCTTGACCTCCCCAATTTTATCGCGGTATAAAAAGGTTCTATGGAACGCCGGCCTGTCAACATATATATCAAGAATGGGCGATGGACGGACGATGTCCATGTCAGATGTCGTCACGGAAATCCAGAAAGCCAAAGCCGCCTCCATCGAGCTGTCCGCATTGCCTACGGACGTCAAGGACCGCGCGCTCGGCGCGATGATCTCTGCATTGGACTGCAACAGGCAATCCATACTGGAGGCCAACTCCCGGGACCTGGAGGATGCCAAGAAGATGCTGGATGCCGGCGAGATCTCCGGTTCCATGTACAAGAGGCTCAAGATCGACGATTCCAAGATAGACGGGATGATCGACGGCATAAGGGATCTCCTGTATCTTCCGGATCCCGTGGGCGAGGTCATGTCCGCCCTGGACCTGGACGACGGGCTCACTCTATATCAGATACGCTGTCCGATCGGGCTCTTGGGCATGATATTCGAGTCCAGGCCGGACGTGGTCCCGCAGATCATGTCGCTCTGCCTGAAATCAGGGAACGCTGTGGCTTTCAAAGGCGGGCGCGAGGCGTCCGCATCCATCCGCGCCCTTTTCGACATCTTGAAAGGAGCGGCAGTCGGCGCAGGCGTCCCCGGAGACGCGTTCGTCCTCCTGGAGACCAGGTCCGACATCAATGCCATCCTCGGACTGGACAGGTACATCGACCTGCTCATACCCCGCGGGTCCAACGAGTTCGTCAGGTACATTCAGGACAACACCCGGATCCCCGTGCTCGGCCACGCGGCCGGGATCTGCCACGTGTACGTGGACTCCGAGGCGGACCCGGACATGGCCGTGTCCGTGGCATTGGACTCCAAGGTCCAGTATCCTGCGGTATGCAACGCGGCCGAGACCATACTGGTGTCCTCAGAAATCGCTGATGCGTTCATCCCCCGCATGGTGTCCGAGTACGTCGCTAACGGGGTGGAGGTCCGCGGAGACGAGAAGGTCCTGTCCCTGTGCCCCGATGCTGTCCCCGCTGCGGAATCCGATTGGGACACCGAGTATGGGGACCTGATCGTGTCGATGAAGGTCGTAGGGTCTCTCGCTGAGGCCATGGGCTTCATCAACGCCCACGGGTCCCATCATACAGACGCCATAATCACGGAAGATGCTAACAATGCGTCAGCTTTCGTCCGCGGGGTCGATTCCGCGGACGTGTTCGTGAACGCATCCACCAGGTTCGCCGACGGATACAGGTTCGGGAAGGGCGCCGAGGTCGGTATCAGCACCAACAAGATCCACGCCCGCGGTCCCGTGGGGATGGAGGGGCTGATGATCTACAAGTATGTCCTGGCGGGCCACGGGCAGGTCGTGAAGGACTATGTCGGGCCCGGATGCAGGAAGTTCAAGCATCAGAAATCGTCCGAAGAGTATCCTTTCAGAGGTGCCTGACATGGCTGATGCCATAGACAGGTCCAAGGTCCTCGGGGACGTGGGGCGCGTAGTGGTCAAGATCGGCTCGTCCTCGATCATGAGGAACGGCTCGAAGGTCTCCCGCGACTTCATGGATTCCGTCGCTGAGCAGGTCAAAGCGCTCAGGAATGAGGGGGTAGAAGTGCTGATCGTATCGTCCGGGGCCATCCCGCTGGGGCTGAAGAGCATGGGCGTCGTGCCCAAGCCCAATGAGGTCCCCATCCGCCAGGCCGCCGCTTCCGTGGGCCAGGGGATCCTGATGAGGGAGTGGGGCGACTGCTTCCAGAGGTACGGCCTCCTGGTGGGGCAGATCCTGATGACCATGGACACATACTCCGACAGGGAGAGCGCGCTGAACCTGCACAACACCGTCATGTCCATGCTGGAGCACGGCATCGTGCCGATCTTCAACGAGAACGACGCCATAAGGACGCAGGAGATAAGGTTCGGAGACAACGACACCCTCTCCGCGATAGTCGCCAGCAGGACCGATGCGGACCTCCTGGTGATACTGTCCGACGTGGACGGCCTGTACGATGCAAACCCGTCCAAGGACCCGGATGCCAAGCTGATCCCCGTGGTGCCCGTCCTGGAGGATGTGGAGAGCGTCGCAGGCGACGCGGGCACGGCCATGGGCACAGGGGGCATGAAGACCAAGCTGAAGGCCGCCCACATCTGCAGGGATGCGGGGTGCTACATGGTCATCGCGCACAGCGGGGCCGACTCTGCGATATACCGCGCGGTGAAAGGGCAGGACATAGGCACGCTCTTCCTCACGGGGGCGGAGATCTCCAAGAAGAGGCGCTGGATAAAGTCCGCTCATCCTTCGGGGAAGGTCATCGTCGATGCCGGGGCCCAGAAGGCCCTCCTGGACCACAGGTCCCTACTGCCGATCGGGATAAGATCGGTCGAGGGCGCCTTCGGCAAGGGGGATGTGGTGGAGATCGTCTGCGGCGGGCGCACCATCGCCAAGGGGATCGTCAGCTACGGCTCGGAGGACCTGAAGTCCATCGCGGGCCGCCACAGCGACGACATATCGAAAGTGCTCGGGTACAAGGTACACGACGACGCCATAATCTCGGAGAACATCGCGGTCCTCTGAGCATTTGCGGAAGATTTGTCAAAAGCAGGGAAAGGGTTGGGGAACGGGGCCGGAGCCCCTGTAAGGCATCAGAACTTCCCGATCCTGTTCCCGTACTCTTCGTCCTTGAGCTTCTCGTAGACGAAGTAAGTGGCGAGGAGCACGATGGGCCCGAGGGCGAGGCATGTCAGCAGGATCGCGTTCTTGCCATGGTCGAAGCCGTATCCGCCCACGACTCCGACGACAACCGCGACGGCCAGGAGGGCATGGAACAGCGTTCTCTTGTCCATTTTCAGTCCTCCCATTCGGTGACTCCGCTGGGATCGGATAGGACGCTCTTGTGGAACACAGGGTCCTCTATCCCTTCTCTCTTCTGCCTGCGGTAGTCTGAGTAGGCTTCGAACACCTGCCTGCTGAGCAGCAGGACGATGATCATGTTGACCGTAGTGATCATGGCCATGATCGTGTCGCTCACGGAGTCCACGGCCGAGACGTCTGGGGTGGTGGCGGCGATGAATACGACGATGACGACCATGATCTTGACCCCGGTGACGACGCTCTTCTTGTCGACGACGAACCTGACGTTGGCCTCGGACATGGTGTAGTTCCCGATAAGGCTGGTGAACGCGAAGATGAACATGAAGATCGCGATGATGTAGTTCGCGGCGATCCCGAATGCAGTGCTGGATACGACGTTCTCGACGAGCAGGGAGCCTTTCTGTCCCAAGGCGAGGATGCTGCCGTAATCGCCGTAGGACAGGACGATCAGGGCGCTCAGCGTGCACACGACCAGGGTGTCCACGAGGGAGCCGAAGGACTGGATGAGCCCCTGCTTGACAGGGTGGTTGACGTCGGCGGTGGCCGCGATGTTCGCGATGGTGCCGAGGCCCGCTTCGTTGGAGAACGCGCCTCTCTTCAGTGCGTTCACGATGACGGTCCCGATCCCTCCTGCGATGATGCTCTCGGGGGTGAAAGCGTTCGAGAATATCATGCCGAACGCATTGGGGACTCCGTCGATGTTCATGCAGATGGCGGCGACGGCGAAGACGATCCATGAGATGGCCATCACCGGGACGATCCTGGCGGAGAACTTGGCGATGGCCTTCAGTCCCCTGAAGATGATGATCGCCGCTATGGCCGCGATGATGATCGCGAAAACGAGGTAGTTGTGGTCGAACAGGAATGCGCCGCACAGGGCGTTGGAGGCGTTGCATGCCTGGACGGACGCGAACCCGACATCGAACATGAGCACAAGGAGTATGGCGGCGACGATGCCGAGCTTCCTGTTCTTGAGGCCCTTCATGGCATAGTATGCGGGGCCTCCGAAGAAGTGCCCGTCGGATTTCTTCTCCTTGTAGATCTGGGCGAGAGTGGACTCCATGAAGGCGCTCGCAGACCCGATGATCGCGAAGACCCACATCCAGAACACGGCGCCAGGCCCTCCCATCACTATGGCGGTGGCGATACCCGCGATGTTCCCTACGCCGATACGGGCGCCCATCCCGATGCAGAACGCCTCGAACGACGAGATCTGCTTTGTCGTCTTGCCCTCTTTCACTCCGGAGAGCGAGAGGGTGGAGGTCTCCTTGATCTTGGCGATCTGGAGGCCTTTCAGCCTGATCGTGAAGGTCACGCCGAGCCCGATGAGGAATACGAAGGCGATGCCCCAGAAATACGAGTTGACATGGCCCACACCATCCATTACAGCGTCGAATAGCGACATTTTGAATGCTCCCGTTTTGCAGGGACCCGTTCTAAGACCGCGACCCAGCGCCTTGGATGTTCAGGCCCACGTTGTACATCTTAGTTAAAACTTTTGTCGGCTCAAATGTCTCATATCAGACATAACACCGTCAAACATCTAATTATCGCGCATTTTGTAGATCATATGATGGGATGTTGCTCGGAACAGCCGTATGATTGTCGGTATAAGTTTGCTATTTTTTTCACACTTCCAAGGGAGACGGGCGGACATCTCCGGACCGCGGACAGGACGAAAAGGAAAAGGCACGGGACGCTTGCGCGCCCCGCGGTTTCATTCACTCCCACTCGGTGATGTTCTCCGCGTGCTTCATCCCCTTGAGGCTGTCGCGGTGGAATTCAGGCTCTTCGATGCCTGCTTTCTTCTGTTCGCGATAGTCCTTGTAGACTGCGAACGCGATGTTGGACAAGAGCCCGACGATGATGACGTTGACCAGCCCCATCACGGCGTTGAACGTATCGCTGATGTGGTCGAGCATCTTCGTGCTGACGAGGCTCGACAGCAGGATCGTGACAAGCACGATGATCCTGACGATGTTGATCATCGTCTTGTCGTCTTTTATGAACCTCACGTTGGACTCGCTCATCGTGTAGTATCCGATCATGCTCGTGAACGCGAATATCAGCATGAAGATGGCAATGATGTAGTTCGCAAGGCCGCCTATGGCGGTCGATGACATCACATCCTGGACGAGGTTGGCTCCGCCGTTGGGGTTCAGCGCATAGATCTGGTCGAACGTGCCGTAGGAAAGGACGACGATGGCAGTGACGCTGCACACGATGAGCGTGTCGACAAGGACTCCGAAGGACTGTATCAGTCCCTGTTTCGCGGGGTGAGGCGTGTCCGCAGAAGCGGCGATGTTCGCGATCGAACCGAGGCCTGCCTCGTTGGAGAATATCCCTCTCCTCATGCCGACATTGATCGCTGCTCCGATCCCTCCGCCGATGAGGGCAGGGGCGCCGAAGGCATACTCGAATATCATGCCGAACGCATTGCCCACGTTCTTCCAGTTCAGAGCGATCGCGACCAGAGCGAAGAGGATCCAGAGGAGCGCCATGGCCGGGACGACCTTGGTCGAGAACCTGGCGACCCTCTTGACGCCTCCGAAGATGATGATTCCGGCGACTGCCATGATGATGACGCCGAAGATCAGGTCGTTGTGGGCGAAATCGAACGCCCCCGTGAGGGCAGAGGTCGCATTGGTGGCCTGAACGCCGACGAATCCGATCCCGAACGTGAGGATCAGCATGATCGCGACGAAGATCCCGAGCTTCTTGCTTCCGAGACCCTTGGTCGCGTAATATGCCGGACCGCCGTAATACTGGCCGTCTTCTTTCTTCTCCTTGAATACCTGGGCAAGGGTGCTCTCCATGAAGCTGGTGGCAGATCCGATGATAGCGAAGATCCACATCCAGAACACGGCTCCGGGGCCTCCCGTGACGATGGCGGTGGCCACTCCGGCGATG
The DNA here is from genome assembly GCA_963640995.1 of Dialister hominis. GTDB lineage: Archaea > Thermoplasmatota > Thermoplasmata > Methanomassiliicoccales > Methanomethylophilaceae > Methanoprimaticola. Next base: position 5,843 of record CAVICI010000071.1, read on the forward strand.
TTACCCACGCCGATACGGGCGCCCATTCCGATGCAGAAGGCTTCGAAGGATGAAACCTTCGATTTCGCCTTCCCTTCGCTGATACCGGAGAAAGACAGTCTGGAGGTCTCATGTATCTTTGCTATCTGGAGTCCTTCCAGCCTGATCGTGAAGTATATCCCGAGAACGACAAGGAATGCAAGAGCCGCCCACCATATGTATCCGCCGGCATCGACGAAGATAGTGTCTATAGTGTCAACAAAACTCATTCAATCAACATCCCGAACAGACAGTGGATGCCATCCACGGCCTGGACATAGATCGGCGGGGCCCGTTTGACTGCAGGCGACGCCGTGCTTAGCGAAAATCGCAAGGACACAATCTGGGGATGCCATAGGCTCTTCAGAGCGAGGGCGGATGCAACCAGTCCTGTCCAGCATGCTTCCGCATGTGGCTTATATTTATTAAATGTTACTGGATTCGTTCGGATATCCTGTTGGTTCTATCAAACAATCTATTTTCATTGTATAAACGTCTAAAAATTTCTAATAATAACAGACAAATGGATATGTACGCAGATGTACATCGTCGGATAGGCGAAATTCATGATGCGCGCGACGGATCCGGTCGCCTGCGCATCTGCCTGCGGTTCGCACTCCGCTCATTTGTCATCCGCCGTCCTTCTCCGGAACGATGTTCGGCACTTTCAGCGCGCAGACGATGGCTATGACGGATAGGGCGCATCCGACCGCCATGGCGGCATCGAAGCTGCTGTTGAGGGCCTCTCTCGATGCGCTCGCGGCGGTGGCAGCCCCGATCCCGGCCTGCAGGATGATGGAATACAGCACCAGGCCCAGCGAGGTCGCCGTGTAGTTCACCTCCAGCAGGAACGTCGTGGCGTCGGCCTCGTTCTCGGTGCCGGCGTGATGGATGAGCGCGGTGCCGAGGCCGGTCCCGGCGAAAGCCATGGAGCACCCCAGGATTGCCAGTCCTGTCAGCAGGAGAAGGCGGTCGTCGGGCAGGGTGACGATGATGAAAATCACGCAGAACACGAGGCGCCCCGCCCCGGCGAGGACGGACGGGACCTTGCATCCGCGGGCGTCGCACCACTTCCCGGCGGGGACAGACACGATCACCGCGAACAGGGAGCCCACAGAGAGCAGGAGGCCCGACTCCGCCACGCTGAAGCTCCCGCATATCTGCAGGAAATACGGAAGGACATACTGGGTCCCCATGCTGATCATGGAAGTCATCGTGAGAGCCAGGGACAGCAGCTGGAAATCGCGGCGTTTGAGCAAGCTCGGAGATATGAGGGCAATGTCCGGCCGCTTCGACATCCTGCGGCCCATGGCTGCCAGCAGCATGATTCCGACGACCCCGCACACAGCGATTTCTGCGGCCGCCATGTCCGATCCGACGAGGTTCTGGAGGCACATCATCGCCGCGCTGATTCCGAAGATGGCGAGGATGCTGTTCAGCAGGTCCGGGTTCCGAGACCTGTCGTATCCCTTGTCCTTTGGCAGGATTCCCAGGGCCAGCATGGCCGCGATGATCCCGAACGGTATGTTCATTAGGAAGATCCAGCGCCAGCCCAGCGCAGAGGTCAAGAATCCGCCGACCGACGGGCCGACGACGATAGAGATGCCGGATGTCACGACCAGGATGCTCATCCCGAGCCCTTTCTTATCCTCAGGCAGAAAGTCGGCCATCAGCACGGGTGCCGTCGCCGTCATGAGCGCGGCACCGATCCCCTGGATGAGCCTGAAGAACGCCAGTTCCCTGAAGCCGCCGGTCATTCCGCATGCGACCGAAGAGGCTGTGAACACCACGATCCCCCAGAAGAACACCCTTTTCACAGTGCCGTTCTTCGCCAGCTTCGCCATCGGGAGCAGGAGGGCTGCCAGGGCGATCAGGTAGGTCACTGTGATCCATGACGTGTCTCCGACGGACACTCCCAGATCCTCTGATATCGTGGGGAGGGCCACGGAGACTATGGACATGTCCAGGCTGTCGAGGACAGTGGACAGTGCCAGCAGCACCAGGAGCAGGTGCAGTTCGTG
>CAVICI010000072.1:0-7774 GCA_963640995.1 Dialister hominis
TATACATCTGCTCCAAATCTTTCACGGCTCTTTGGAACTCCGAAAAGCTCCAGTAAGCCTTCATGATCCGCGTCGGAACGCACGGAAAGTTCAGAGATTCTAAAATCCCATCCGTTTCCGAACGGTCTTCGGATTCATGCTCCTAAACCTTGGTTAATTCAGGATAAACAACCATTGAGTCGATTCAGCTTATAAAGCTATCCTATTAGTTGTCAAAGATTGTACAGACTTCTAGCATCTCCTGCGCCAGAGAATCAGATTTCTGCGTTTCTGCGAAGAAGACTACGCCGGAAGGTCAGACTCGTTGAAAGGAGAGAAAGCCGTCCCTTCCGACGTTCGGAGCAATTGTATAACTGACTCAAAAACCCTCCGATTCCGACCTCCGCGGGCCCCCTCGAAGTCCTTTTCCCCCATCCCCGGACCATTTGTGTTGCGACCCGGTTCCGTTTACACATCGACCTTTCTAAGGATACATTAGCTTTTTAAGACCATAAATCGGTCACATTCCGGCATACCGTGTCATCGAAGAGAGTCAAACACATCCCGGAAAGGGACCTTGAAGAGAAGGCAGAGACTGAGAAGATGTGGCAGGAGCGCCGCCTCCTCGCGGCGCAGTACGTGATGGACGGGATGTCCCTCCGGGAAGCCGCCAGGAAGATCGGAGGGGTCACCCACCAGTTCGTCAAGATCTGGGCGGCGAAGCTCCTGGACCGGCATCCTCCCGATTCTGATAACAACGAACCGAGCTGGTCCCTCAAGGAAGGGCACGAGCTCCTCCTGCAGTCGAAGAAGCCCGGCCCCGCGCCCGGGAGATGCCCCAAGGCGGACGAGATCATCGGCCTGGTGAAGAAAGAGAAATCCTAGCCGTTCCGCAAGAACGTGGGCGCCCTGAAGATCAAGGTCATGAGCGGCACTGACGCGTGCTCCAAGACCGTCGCCAAGGCCCTGGAGAAGGCAGGGTTCAAATCTGTCCGGGGCAGCCGCAGGCGCCACACCAAGAGGGTGTGCAGGGAGCGCCCCAACCAGCAGTGGAACATAGACTTCGTGAAGATCGGGTTCGACTCCGCCATGGGGAAGAAGGCCTATTCCCTCTCAGTGACCGACGACCATTCCAGATAGGTCCTCGCCTCCGACGCGACGGTCGATGCCACCACGGACCACGTCATATCCGTCCTGAAAGAAGCCATGGAGAAGCACGGCAGGCCGGAGATCCTCCATTCCGACCACGGATGCCAATGGAACTCCAGCAAGACGGACATGTGCAGGTTCGACTAGTGGTGCCTGAAGCTCGGCATCGAGCACAAGATGTCCGCGGCCGGCGTGCCCCAGCACAACGGGAAGGTGGAGAGGCACCACGGCAACCTCCGCAAGGAGGCGGAGCTTCCCGCCACCGCCACGATAGAGGAGTACAGGGCGCAGCTGGAAGCGTACATGGACTTCCATAACAAGGAGCGCCCCCACCATTCCCTCGGCCTCCGCACCCCGTCCGAAGTGTACTACAAGACCTACGGGAGCCCCGTCACCGTCGACGACCTCATAAGGGAAGCTTTGAACTCAAATCCGTGCCGATCCGCCCCAGATCCGGTCTAAGGAAGCTATCTCTTGTACCGCTTCAAAAATGCCGTCCTGCCGTCCGAAACGCGCATTTCCGCCGTATCAAAGTGTAAACGGATCCAATGCACCGCAGCACCGCTTGACGCCATCCGCCGGGCCCTCGCCCCTGCCCTTATCACATCCTTTATCCGTCTCCGGCCGTTCCCCTCCCCCGATGATCATAAGCGCCAGCCGCCGCACCGACATCCCCGCGTTCCATTCCGAATGGATGATGAACCGCCTCCGCGCAGGCTACGCGCTTGTCCGCAACCCCGTCTCCAGGACCACGGTCAGCAGGATCGACCTCTCTAAGGACAACGTGGACTGCATCGTCTTCATCACCAAGGACCCGGGGCCCATGGCGGATCACATGAGGGAGATCGGGAAGATGGGGCACACCGCCCTCTTCCAGGTCACCATGACCCCCTACCACAGGGACATCGAGCCCTACGTCCGTTTCAAGGCGGACATCTCCGACTCCTGCGAGGAGATATCCCGGATGATCGGCAGGGACAGGATGTCCTGGAGGTACGACCCGGTGATCCTCAACAAGGGCATCAGCATGGACTACCACCGCCGGAAGTTCGAGATGCTCTGCAAGGAAGCCTCCAGATGGACCGACAGGTGCATCTTCAGCTTCGTGGACATCTACGGCAAGCTCATCAGGCTGGAGGAAGCGGGCGCCATCAAGCGCATATCCCCTTCCGAGAAGGCGGAGTTCGCGAAGATGGCGTCCGGGATCGCGAGAGACCACGGCATCTCCCTGACCCATTGCTGCGGCACCGACGACTTCTCCCGGTACGGCATCGAGCCCAGAGGATGCATCGACAGGGAGACCATGAGGATGCTGGACATCCCCTACGAGACGCAGGACGTCCCCGTCAGGGAAGGATGCAGGTGCGTCAGGACCATCGACATCGGAGAGTACGACACCTGCGGCCACGGATGCATCTACTGCTACGCCGGCCGCCGGGAGGACCCTCTCGGAAGGAGGCGGGTCTACTGCGAAGGATCGGAGCTCCTGTGGGGGGCGGTCATGCCCCGCGACAGGATCGTGGACCTGAAGGGCAGGAGCTCCCGCCGCCTCGACTCCTTCTGCGATGATTCTCCGGATCACTGACCCGATGCGCAAAGGGCAGCGGACGATCCCGTGGCATGCCGTCGGAGACGGCATGCGCCCGCATCATTGGAAATGCGGGCAGTGCTTCTATATCTCCTCGATCATCAGAGGCAGGTCGGTGTCCAGCCCCTCCAGCGAACTGCAGAACTCCTGGACGGACCCGACCTTATCGAGCGCTCTCCTGTACGAATCGGGCTTCTTCCTCCCGTCTATATCATAGCCGGCAGCCTTCATGATATGATCCAGGTTCGGATCGTTCATTATCGGGATGATGCGGTCGCGGAACTCCGAATCCCTGAAAAGATCCTTCGACCTGAAGGCCTTCGCGCTGGAGCGGTCGCCGTCCACATCCATGATCACGAATATCGTTACGTCCTCCTTCTTCAGGTCCTTCGTCGCTCTGCCCTTCCTGTACCCACGATAGAACCTGTTCAGGGACTTCAGGTCTCTGAAAGGGCCCTGGCAGAGGTACTCTCCGGACTCCAGCATCGATATCGTCTCCGAGCCATTCTCCCGGGAAACGGGCACCACCTCGGCACGCAGCCAGCGGGAAAGGTATCTGCAGAGCACAATCTCGCATTCGCCGTGCTCGACGGCGAGGAACAGGGTCATTCGCCCTCCGTGCCCATCCTGATGATGTCAGGAAGCCCGAGGTCGCCGATATACGGGATCCCCATGAAGTTCCCTTCGTAGTACTTGTGGCGGATGTTGCTGGTCTTCCGGACCCTCTCTATCGACGAGATGCAGCGTATCTTCTTGAACCCGTCCATGTCCACGCCTATGACGTACACGCTGTCCGCATCGAGCGCCTCCATCAGGCATGTGTTGTGCGTTGTGGCCACCAGCTGTCCCTTGATGTCCGGTATGGCCTGCTCGATCACGCCCGATATCAGGAGATCATGGACTCCGGTGTCCATCTCGTCGATGAAGACCGTTCCGCCCCGGATGCAGGCCATCAGCGCCGACATCACGTCCATCATCTTCTTCGTGCCCGTGGATTCCCAAGATGCGGGGATGTCGCGGACCTTGCCGGAGATCCTCTTCCGGAAGAACAGCTCGTACTCGATGCATCCGTCTTTGAGATCCGTCTTGAAATACGCGCCCGTGACATCGGTGCACAATCTGGTGAAGAAGCTGGATATCATGCACTGGACGGCTTCCAGGTCCCTGCTCCTGCCTGCGTCTATGCGCCCTTTCGGCAGCACGATGCCCGGCACCATGATCGGGAACGATTTCGTGTCTACAGCGGTAGATCCGATCTCCGACATGAAATCCAGCAAGTTTGGGTTGACATTCTCCGATATGAAGCCAGGATTGCTCCTGCCGAAGTCCTCGTTCAGGATGCGGATCAGCGAACGGTTGCCCCAGTACTGCGCGATCTCGCTCTTGATCTTGCCTCTGAACGTCTTGTCTTTCACCAGCCCTCTCACGAAATAAGGCTCCTGTCCTGCCTCCAGCCTGTACAGGACGCCTCTGCGGCTGTTGACCTTGTTCTCAAGCACTTCTCTGATGAGCGTGCCGTCTCTGTCGAACTCTATCAGGTACTTGGCATCAGACCCCCTGACGGAGAATGTGTATGTCAGCTTCATGGGCCCTTCAGAGCCTATCATGCGCATGTCTCTGGCTAACTGCCTCAGATCGTCGTCCGGAACGCCTGCGCTGCCGGGATCGTCCGTCACCTTCCTCAGAGAGCCGGAGCATACCTTCAGCAGGAAGACGGCGTTGATAAGATTGCTCTTGCCCGACCCGTTCTCGCCGTATATGAACGCACGGTTCTTGACCGATCCGTTCTTGCCGCTCAGGTCGAGTTCGATGCGGCTGAATGACTGGAAGTTCTCCAATTCCATCGAGCGTAGCATGATGGCTTGTATGTTGTTGTGATATTTAATGACTTTATTGACCGTTTTTTGGTCATAAATAGAATTTAATGACCATATAACAGATTCAGAACGTCGGAATGAGATGCAGTGAGACTGGGCCCCGATTCGCAAAGTGCTGCGGACGATCCCGTGCCATGCCGTCGGAGACGGCATGCGCCCGAGGCCCGCCCACCGCTCCATTTCATATACGGTCAATCCATGACCTGCCCCATGGACTTCGTATCCGTCCTGCTCATCGGAATCGGCCTCTCCATGGACGCCTTCGCGGTATCGCTGTGCAAAGGCCTGGCCCTCAAGAACCCCTCCGTCAAGAGCATCGTGGTCATCGGCCTCTGGTTCGGCGCGTTCCAGATGATCATGCCCATAATCGGATACTACCTGGGGAGCTCCTTCTACTCCCTGATTGACGGCTACGACCATTGGATTGCGTTCATCCTCCTTGCCGCCATCGGCCTGAACATGGTCCGCGAATCCTTCTCCGACGAAGACGAAGGGATAGACGGCAGCATCGGCTTCGGGACCATGTTCGTCCTTGCCATCGCCACCAGCATCGACGCCCTGGCCGTGGGGATATCCCTTGCGATGACAGGCGACGGCATATTCGCCTCCGCATCCATCATCGGGATCACGACCTTCGTCCTCTCCGCCGTAGCAGTGAAGCTGGGGAGCAGGTTCGGAGACAGGTTCGGCAACAGGGCGGAGCTTCTCGGAGGGGTCATCCTCCTGCTCATAGGCCTGAAGATCCTGCTGGAGCACTGCGGGATCTTCTGAGCCGGCGGTTCCGCTTCCGATGCTATAAGTATCGTTGTTAGCTCTAGGGAATACCCATCTTAAAACTGCACAATCGGCTTAAATACCCACAGTGCAAGGCACCTTCTACCAGGGAGGGAGTCTGGACGCAGACTTCCTATCTGCGTCCAGGCTCTGACCCTGAGATCCATCGGAGGTGAGAAAAATCGCCAAAGAAGATAACCAGGGCCCCGATGCCTGGCAGCTGACGGCCCTGGTCATTGGTGCGGCCCAAGTGATAATTAGGCCGCTCCAGCTGGTGCATCGATGATGCGCCAGCAACCGATGCATCGTGAGATGCATCGGAAACCCTTTACCTGCCCGTCAGGGCAGGGTTCTCAGATCCTATTCCTTCTACGGAAATCGTAGTATAAAAATCCGCCTTCCGATTAGACACGATTGCCCTGTCCCATCAGCAGCCGATCTCGAAGGCAGGGAATCTGGTCCAGCCAGTCGTTGGACGGTTTCGGCAGGCGCATCGAGAGATGAATCGGCGAAACCGCCTGACCGAGCGGCCCAGCTTCCGACGCTATAAGTATCGTCGTGGACTCTAGGAAATACCCATCTTAAAACTGCACAATCGGCTTAAATATCCACAGTGCAAGGCACCCTTACCAGGGAGGGAGTCTGGACGCAGACTTCCTATCTGCGTCCAGGCTCTGACCCTGAGATCCATCGGAGGTGAGAAAGATCGCCAAAGAAGAGAACCAGGGCCTGGAGGCCTGGCAGCTGACGGCCCTGGTCATAGGTGCGGCCCAACTGATCATTGAGCTGCTCCAGCTGGTGCATCGATGATGCGCCGGCAACCGATGCGTCGCGAGATGCATCGGAAACCCTTTACCTGCCCGTCAGGGCAGGGTTCTCAGGTCTTATTCCAGCGACGGACATCGTAGTATAAAAATCCGCCTTCCGGTCGATACGCATCCGTTCGGATCGCATAGGAGCGCCGAAAGACCCCCGCCTGCAGAATCGCCCGAATAGTCGGGCTGCTCCGGCCGTCGCATCGCGGGAATCGGCGGACCTCTGCCCGCGAAAGCATTCGGCATCGGACCGGAGATGTCACTGAGGCTCGGCAGGAGCCTCGGCGTCGGCCTTGTCCATAAGGAGGAGCCTCTTCACATACACGTCCACCGCATCGGGCTCGCTCTGGGCGTCCTCGGAGCTGGTCTTCCTGTTCAGCAGCTTCCCGATGACGGAATCCTTGGAGCTGGGCATCAGAGATTCGAGCATGGACTCGTTGGCCTTCAGGGAAGAGTCATCCCAGGAGGACATGATGCGCTTCATGTCCTCATTGGTCATCCCCGCTGTGTACTTCTTCAGGTCCGAGCTGATCAGGTCGTACACGTGGAGGTCGGCCATGTCGTCGTCCTCGTAGGTCTCCGGATTGTACCCCATCTTCGCCAGGTAGGCGTCGATGACATGGATCAGGCAGACCATGTTGCGGTGGTACTCCACCGTCCTGCGGAACAGGAGGGGGATGATGTCCTTGAAGACCTCCTTGCCCTCGTCTCCCAGCAATTCCATCATGGCCTCGCAGTCATCGTAGACTGTGTAGAAGAAGAACGCCTTGCAGGACTCGCCCGTATCGGCATGTATCTCGTCGCAGAGCTTGTCGATGTACTTGACGGGGTCGAAGTCGATGTACTCCTTCTCCTTGGAGCAGATCATGTCCGAGATCGCCCTCGCCATGATGCAGACGTAAGCATCTATCCCTGTGAACGAGGTCATCGCTTCCAGCCCTTTCTTCCAGTCGATGGCCGCTTTCCCGTCCTCGCCCATGTAAGCGTAGACGGCTCCTCTCACGAAGAGGGCGTCGGCATCCGGAGACTGCTCGACTAGATCTGTGGCGATGGCCAAGGCTTTCTTCGGGTTCCCGTCGCGTATGGCGGAAAGGGCGTCCCTGAACGCGGAGCCGGCCGCCCCTTCCGAGATCAGACCCTCGATGCTCATACGGTCAGAGTGGATATTCTTCCCGCAGCTCTGGCAGACATACCCGGACTCATTGTCGGAGCCGAGCTCTCCGCCACAGTAAGGGCAGAACATCAGCATGATATCCATGCTCATGAGGAAACATTGACCGTATATGATGGTTGCCCATGGCAGATGGAGGATAATCCCCGATATCCGACTTTTCTGTGCATGTAACGCCGATACGCAGGCCCGGACGTACTGGCACAAGCCGGGACGGCAGCGGACCCAGCATCGCTGGGAAGACAAGGAAAAGCGGCGTTAACTTCCAAGATCGGCACGAGGCAGAGAGATTGCAGCCTGCATATCCCAAGGCCCTCGCAGACATCTGAGCCGCTGGCCGAGCTATGTCAGGACGCCTTGGCCGGCGGGCACTCCAGCATCACGGAGACGCGGTTCGCCACGCCTTCGGGCTTCTCTCCGA
>CAVICI010000073.1:0-7655 GCA_963640995.1 Dialister hominis
CTATTTCGCTCGTTTCGGCACCCTTCCAGCCCCGAAGCCCCGTGGGCCTTCATCAGGGCCCTCATCAGATCCTCTTCGTACTTCCACTGGCCTTTGATGTGGTTGTTGAACCTGATGTTGGATGCCACGATCATCGCAAGCGAGAACAGCCCCAGGGTGATGATGAACAGCACGGTGTTCATGACCGGGTGGAGGCCGCCCGTGTTCCTCTTCATCGGCTCGACGGGGATCCCCTTGGAGCGGAGCTCATGGGCGAGGGCCTTCGTGAAATCGCATTGGGCCCTGTCGTGCTTGTTCGGGAACCTGGACACCGATCCGGCGGTCAGGAGGTACTGGGCCAGGAGCAGGACGTAGCAGGCCGCGCAGACGGGCCAGACGTTGGGCCCGAGGATGTCCGCGTCGCAGTAGGACAGCGCCCCCACGGCGCAGATGAACAGCGCGGTGAACGCCCAGATCGCCATGGATGCGCCGTTGTCGATCTTGGCGCCCAGCATGTCCGCTTTCCTTGCGAGCCTCCTCATCTCGGCGGAATCTCCTCCGATGCTGTCCACGTAGTCGCACAGCGACGACATCCATTCGATGTCGCGGCGCATGTGGCGCTTGGACCTGCGGCTCATGAACAGGAGTATGTAGCTGATCATCCCGCACTCTATAGAGACGATCAGCGCAACGGCGAGCCCCGTGTCGCGGCCGGGGTCGAAGGCATCGGGGTGCCTCGAGGCCGCCAGGAACGCCATCGTCGCGCCGATGAAGGCCGGCACGAGCATCGATGCCAGCAGGAGGGTCGTCCTTGTGACCGAGTCGTATCTCCCGCGCCCGACCACGCAATCGACGAACCTGTCCGCATCGGCGTTCCTTCCCATGTGCAGGCGGAATCCTTTATCAGATATGAACCCAGTCAAGGTCCGATGTCGGAAGGCCGTGGGAAGCTGAGCGCAGAGAGCATCGGGGGGCTCGCATCGTCCCTGATCTCGAAGGCCGTCCGCCCCGTGGCCCTGAGGGTCGCCGAGCTGTTCATGATGGCCATCGTCGGGATATACGTGGCCAAGCTGATCCTCCTCGGAATCGGGTTCTCGTCCGGATACGGGTTCCGCGAGGCCGCGCTGATGGCGTTCGTCATCGACACCGCTCTGATGTTCCTGACCGTGGACTCGCTCCTCACATTGTCATCGGCCGATCCCCGCTCCTGGAAGAAGGCAGTCCGCGCGGCGGTGCTCCTGACAGCCGTCAACATCCTCTACCGCATGGGCATATCCGCCACCGCTGCGGGGGTCGTCTCCTTCGATCCCGTCCTGACGGCCATGGTGTCCGTCCTCGTGCTGGCATGCCTGTTCGACCGCCGCGTCCGCGAGCATTTCGTGCCCCCCGGGCTCGCCGCTCCGCCGCTGAGGTCATGGGTGGCCTTCGCGGCTTTCCGGCCGCTTTTCCCTTCGGAGCACTACCGCATGGCTTTCGATGCTGAGGGCGGCCGCAGGCCTCTATGACTCGGGTTAAAGTAGTAGAACGTGATTAGACCGCGATGAGCTTCTGGAAGAAGTCATTTTCAAGAACGCTGAGCGTGCCTTCGAAGGCGGAGGACCTGTACGAGGTCTTGGATTTCGTTGATTCCTGCCTTTCCCGCAGCTCGCCGTCGAAAGAGACGGTGCATCAGCTCCAGCTCATCGTGGAGGAGATCTTCGTCAACATCGCGAAGTACGCCTACAATCCGCCCGGCTCCGGCGACGTGGAGATCACGTGCTCCGTGGAGAAGGACAAGATGAAGGTCACTCTGACTTTCGTGGACACGGGCGCCGAGTTCGATCCTCTCGAGAAGGCCGATCCGGACATCAAGCTCCCCCTGGACGACCGCAACATCGGCGGCCTGGGCATCTTCCTTGTTAAGAACAACGTTGACGGGATAAGCTATCGCCGCGAGGACGGGAAGAACATCCTCACAATCGACAAGACCATCGGATGATCACTCCGTCTTCGGACGGTCCGGTTTGCCGTCGTACCTGAACATCAGCATCGTTATGTCGTCGAACTGCTCCACATCGTGCGTGAAGTCGGCGATGTCCTTCCTTATCAGCTTTATCTGATCTTCGAGCGGCTCGCCCCTGTGGATGTCCAGCATGGCCTTCAGGCGGTCGGTGCCGTAGAATCCCTGATACCCGTCGTTGGCCTCCGTGACCCCGTCCGTGTACAGCAGGATGCTGTCTCCGACGGACATGTCTATCTGGAACGTCGTGTACTTGACCCCTTCCCTCGCGCCGAGCACCAGGGACGGCTTGCATTGGATCATCTCGGGCGGGGCATCGGCCCTGACGATTACAGGCGGGTTGTGGCCGGCGCTGCAGTACCTGAGGTTCCCGGTGGAGAGCTCCAGGATGCCCAGCCAAGAGGTCACGAACATGTTCTCGTTGTTGTTCCTGCAGAGGTTGATGTTGACCTTCGCCATGATCTCGCTGGGCTCCAGTCCGGGGCGGGTCTGGCTCTCTATGATAGATTTGGTGACCGCCATGAACAGCGCTGCAGGGACCCCCTTGCCGGAGACGTCTCCGATGGCGAGGCCCACGTGGTCGCTGTCGACCATGAAGAAGTCGTAGAAGTCCCCTCCCACGTATCTGGCGGCGTCCATGGATCCCGCGATGGAGAGCCCGGTGCCGTCCAGGGAGTCGAAGTTCTTGGGGATGAAGGACTCCTGGATGCTCTGTGCGACGTCCAGCTCGGCCCTGTACTTCTCCTGGGCGCTGTTCAGCGACTTGATGTCGTAGATGTACTCCTCGATGTCATCGGTCATCTTGACCAGCGAGCTGGCCAGCTCCCCGATCTCGGTGTCCATGTCCGTCAGGGGCATGCACTTCCTCTTGAACTCCGTCCCGGAGTCCCCGTACTCGTCGTCGATGAAGTTCCTGGCCGCGACGGACAGGGTCTGGATCGGGACGGTGACGTTCTTCTCCAGGTACCAGAGGTACGCGATGGACGGGAGGAAGAACCCTGTGAGGACGACGCTCATGTAGAACGTGGTCGCCTGCATGTCGGTCAGGTCGAATATGGGGGACAGGATGCCCGCCATCGTCCCCAGGACAGTGGCCACGCACACGAAGACCCCGTAGACCAGCAGGAGGGCTATCATGCGCTCCATCAGGCTGCCGTTGAACGTGTTGAGCTTGAGCCCCCAGACGACGGTTGTCTTCTCCGAGGTCGAGGAGTGCTCGACCGGGATGAGGATGAACATCAGCAGGAGGATGAGCATGCAGGCCGCGGTGGTCTCGACGACTGTGTCGTCGAACGTGTACACGTCTACGGCTGACGACAGGTACCACGCCGGCGCCACGATGGCGATGATCAGGCAGATGTGGTACCACCTGCGGTCCAGGCTCCTGCGGTAGCCGTCCGGGGTCCCTCCGAGCTTGGGGGTGTAGAACCTGAACCCGAAGTACCTGAGTATCAGGATCGCCGAGAGCCCGGCCATCATCGAGAACGACATCGCGTTGAAGAACGTGGTGACGTCCATGATCGTCAGGTCGTGGGGCCCGAATATGAGGGACATGTAGAGGTTGCAGATCATGCTGTACACGAGCGAGGTCGTGGTGATGACGAAGACGAACTTCACGACGTTGGACACCGAGTCCAGGACCGGGGGGCGGTTGTCCTTCATCATGTCCGTGCTGTACCATAGCCTGTACGGGAGCATGGTCACCACGAAGAAGATCAGAAAGTTCATGGCAGTGTCTATCAGCGGCGTCTCCGCCATATGGGAGGCCGCAGCCTCGACGATCAGGATCCCTGCGCATGCGTAGGGGCCGTAGAGCAGACCTCCGACTATGCACAGGATCAGGATCGGGGACACGAAGGGGGGGATCACCGCCTCGACGAGACAGGCTATGATGGTGGCTATCATCATGCCTATCAGGATGGTGATCTCATGCAGCCCGACGTAGTCTCTTATCTTCCTGCCCATCAGATGCATGTCCGCCCCTCGTCTCACTGTATGTAGCTCAAGTCCTCTCTGGGAGCCTCTGCGCTCTCGTTCTGCACGGCCATCTTGCTGGCCTCGTCGATCAGGTCGGTCATGTCCGAGTATTCGGACAAGGGCACATCGGTCCCGAGCAGCGCGTTGGCCGCCTGGACCACGTGGCTCGCGCCCCTGTGGTCCACGATGTACCCCGACGTCTCTCCTATAAGGGATGCGGCCGGGATGCCATATCTCTTTCCCATGGTGAGGAACAGCGCGGCGGCTCCGACGATGCCTCCTTTCGGCTCTCCTTCGTAGAATCCGGCCCCGGCCTCTTCCAGGCGCGGCTTGAGTTCCGGATCTGTGACCACTCCGAGCAGGCGGGGGCTCTGCTTCAGGTCGCCGGTGCCGTATCCTCCGAGCGTCAGGACGAGCGACGGGTCGTAGGGGAGGAGCGCGTTGAATATGAATTCCGCCAGGTCGTACTGGCCGGACGGCGTGGATGCTTGAGACTCTCCCAGGACGAATATGATGTCCTGTTTCTCGGCCTTCGCCAGCGCCAGCTCTATGCAGACGGGCTCTGCGGAGCAGCCTTCGCCGACGAGGACCTGAGGGGGGAGGTCAGACGAGTATACCCTGGCGAAGACCTCGGCGCCCAGCTCTTTGGCCATGAGGTCTGCCGCCAGCTTCCCGATGTTGCCGACGCCCGGGAGGCCGACGACGATGGCCGGGCCGGACGTGGAGATGCGAGACTCAATATCTATCGAGCTTGCCATTCTCACCATACCTCTCGCGGATGGTTCTTCTGCGGTACTCGCCCATGCGGTCTTCGGGGGAGTATCTCGGCGGGACGGGGCAGACTGTGCCCTGATGGCAATGCTTGCACTGGTTAAGAAGGGTGTATTTCCCGCAGGAGGGGCATTTCCTGATCCTGGATGCCATCACTTGCTCTCGCGCTTGAGAACAGCGGCTCCGTTGTTGGATGTGAGGTCGTCTATCGCGGCCGAGGCGACCTCTTTCATGATCTCCTCAGCCTCTTTGTACTCGGCGGCATTGACGACCACCCTGTACTTGGGGCACCCGACGCAGGTTATCTCGACGTCGTAGTCCTGGCCGGCCGCTTCGGCCGCCAGGAGCGCGTGCTTGATGAGCTCCATTCCGTCGGGGGCAGAAGATGTGAGCTCGAGGACCCCGTCAATCTGGACAGACGGCGGGATGACGTTCTCTTTGGCCACCTCGATGAAGGTCTCCAGCCAGTCGCCGGAGAATTCCTCGCAGAACCCCTCTTCGTCGGCGACTGCCGATTCGAAGGCACCGTAGAGGGTCTCGTAAGCTTCCAGCAGGCTGTTTCCGAACATGTCGTAGGCGTCGTCCACGGGGATGCTCATCCTTTCGGCGATGATCTCCACGAGCTTCTCTGCCTTCTTCTCGTTCTTCCACTGCTGGATCTTCTCTCTCTTCTGGTGCTCGTTTACGGATTTCAGGGAAAGGTCGATGTGTCCTTTTGAAGAATCAACGCCCAAGACCTTGCAGACAATCTTCTGTCCTTCCCTGATGTAGTCTCTGATGTACTTTACCCAGCCAGAAGCGACATCCCTGACATGGACGAAGCCTTCCTTGTCGTCATACTCGTCGAGTGTGACGAAAGCACCGAAGTTCTTGACGTTCTTCACGGTGCATACGACGAGCTCGCCGTGCTCGGGGAAGCCCCTGACCCTAGACATCAGCCTACTACCTCGAGGATCTCGCCTTTGATCTCTCCGACACCGCCCTTGGGGACGATGAGCGCGGAGCCGCAGACGTGGCAGGTGACCTTGGTCGCTGCCTTCCTGAAGGCGATCTGCTCATTGGCGCAGTCGGGGCATTTGATCTTGATGAAATCTCCAGTCATTCAAATCACTCCGTGAGCTCGAACTTCTTCGCGCGGATGCAGGGGGAGATGTTGGCCTTCTTGCACTGGGTGCATCTGTACCTGAGGTTGATCCTCTTGGTGGGCTTCTCCCTTCCCTCGGGCTTAGGCCTGGGGAAACCTCCGTAACCGGCGGTAACCTTTCTGAATCTTCTCTGACCCCACTTGAGCTCGCTGGCTTTCTTCTTCTTGACCCTCTCCACTTCCTGCTCGGTGTGCGCCTTGCAGTAAGGGCAGTATCTCTTGATGGTCCTGGGCATCTTCATTATAAATCACCTTGAATGTGAATCGGAACGTGCTAATATCGAGGTTATATTTAAAGGATATCTACTGGCAGCCGCCCGCCGCATCGGCACCCCGAACGCGTTCAGGCTTTGCCGGAGGCTGATCCGCTCATCATCGTCACTTGGCCATCGCTGTCGCATATCAGGACGTCGAAGGCGGTGTTCAGGAACAGGCCGTTCTCCACCACTCCAGGGATCACGTCGATCCTGGATTCCAGGAAGAACGGGTTGTCGATCCCCTGGGGGAACCTGCAGTCGTAGATGTAGTTCCCTCCGTCCGTGACGAACGGCGCCCCGTCCTTCATCCTGAGGACGGGCTCGCATCCCTGCCTCTTCAGCGCGAAGCGGGTGTGCTCGTGTCCGAACCTGAGCACTTCCACGGGGAGCGGGGCCTTGGTCCCGAGCTTCTCGACCTTCTTAGACGAATCGGCGACGATGATCTCCTTGACAGTGGCCGCGGCTACGATCTTCTCCCTGAGGAGGGCGCCTCCGAGGCCCTTGATGAGCTGCATCTTCGGGTCGACCTCGTCGGCCCCGTCGATGGTGACGTCCAGCTTGTTGACCTCGTCCAGCTCCGCGACCTTTATGCCGCATTCCCTGGCGAGGTCCTCGCTGGCGACGGACGTGGCGACGCACGTGAGGCTGTATCCTTGGGAGACCAGCTCGCCTATGCGCTTGATGGCGAAGTACGCGGTTGATCCCGTTCCCAGGCCCACGTTCATGCCGTCCTCGACGTATTCGTCCACTGCTCTCTCTGCAACGATCCTCTTCATCTCCGCGGCGTCCATCTTAGCTCGCTCCGGCCCCTCCATGCCCTCCCGATAATAATATCTATACCCGGCCCGGGCCCCGAAGGATTGAAGAACACTACCGCATCGGGATGCCCATCATGAGGCTAGCGTCCCTTTACTCCGGCGGCAAGGACTCCACTTTCGCACTGTACCTTGCAGAGCAGATGGGCCATGACGTCCCGTATCTGGTGAACATCCTGCCCGAGGACGAGGCCTCCTGGATATTCCACACCCCCAACCTGGGCATCGTGCCGCTGATGGCCGAGTCCATGGGGAAGGAGCTGGTCACGGCTCCGAGCACCGGGTCGGAGGAGGGCGACATGGAGGGCCTCAGGAACGCACTGGAAGGCCTGGACGTGGAGGGCGTGGTGACGGGAGCCGTCTGGTCAGACTACCAGTGGGACCGCATGAACATCGTCTGCGGGGGCCTGGGCCTGAAGCTCATCGCCCCCCTGTGGAGGAAGGACCAGGACTACGTGATGGACCAGTTCCTGGACTCGGGGATCGTGTCGATGATAGTCGGATGCTACGCCGAGGGCCTGGACGAGAGCTGGCTCGGGCGCAGGATCGACCGTCGGGCGGTGGAGGAGCTGAAGGCCCTCCGCGAGAAGCACGGGATATCGATCATGGGGGAGGGCGGCGAGTACGAGTCGCTGACCCTCGATTCCCCCATGCATTCCAAGCCGCTGCGCATAGATTCCGCGGAGCGCGAATGGAAGCGCGGCGCGGGGACC
>CAVICI010000074.1:0-7442 GCA_963640995.1 Dialister hominis
CCGACATAGGTCACGCCTTCGCGCTTGCATCCGGAAACCGCGCCGGGCCCTTTCGACCCGTGCTCCAGCTCCGCGATGGACAGGTTGGCCCTCAGCAGGTCATGGGGCCTCCCGACGTCCATCCACAGGCCGTCCAGCCTGTGCCCCTGGACCCTCCTGCCCTCGGCGATCACCTTGGGGATCAGGTCCATCGAGAAATCGAAGAACTCGCCTTCGGGCACCAGCTCTATCGCCGACCTCTGGACCACATAGACCCCGGCATTGATCAGGTTGGAGAACACCTCTTCCGGCTTGGGCTTGTCCTTGAACGCGGTTATCCTCAGGTCGCCGTCGATGCAGGCGATGCCGTAGTCGCAGGGGTTGTCCACAGGTATCAGCAGGTCTGTGATCTCCACCCCCGTCCTGATGTGCGCGGCGATCTCCCCCGCCACGTCCAGGTCCGCGAACACATCCCCGTTCGCCGCAACAAAAGTATCGTCCAGCCTGTCCTCCACGAGCTTTATCGCTCCTCCGGTCCCCCTGGGCTCGTCCTCATAGGAATATTCAATATGGATCCCAAGGTCGCTCCCGTCTCCCAGGACCTCCATCATGCCGGGCTTGTACCCGCAGGCGAGGATGACCTCCTCGATCCCCGCTCTCGCCATTGACCTTAAAAGATACCAGATGCAGGGCCTGTCGGCGACAGGCAGCACCGGCTTCGGACGGGTCTCCGTCAGAGGCAATAGCCTCGTCCCTTTCCCGCCGACCATTATCACTGCCTGCTTCACCGCCATCATATCCCTCCTGGCATCCTTATCTTCAAAATGTTGAGGTCCGTCCCAACGCCCAATGCTCTGGCCACCGGGACGCACTTCGTCCTCAGGATGTGGGCCATCGGTACCGGCGGATCCATGTCGGACGAGGCCTCCAGGTTGGCCATCCCCTTTGCGATGATCAGGCCACAACAGGAGATCTCCTCGGCCAGGTCCTCCGGGACATCTCCCCAGTCGATCCCGACATAGAACTTTCCTGTGGTCAGGAGCCTGTCCAGCTCCCTGTCCAGCCCGATCCTTACAGCGTCCTCGACGGTCACGTCGTTCAGGATGGGCGCTCCGCGGACCACTCCGACGACCCTCTTCCCCATCCTGCGGAGCTGCCTTATCAGGACCTTGTCCAATTGGGACTCTCCGCAGTTGTCGAAAATGTACACCACAGTCGACGTCTTCTCCAGGATCCCCCTCATGAGGTCCGTGTCGTCATGGCCCAGCCCCTGGGCCATCATGCCATCGAACACCGCCAGGAACTCGTCCGGGTCGCTTATGGCCGACCCGGCGCCGAAGTCCATTATGTTACCGACGACGGCGGCCATCACGGCCGCCCTGAGAGGATCGTCTGACTGCCTGACGACATCGTCCAGCCTCTCCATGAACGGCTCGGCCACCTCGTCGGCCCGGACCTTGATCTCCTTGTAGGGATCCTCAATCCCGATCGCAGCATAGGCCCTTCTGTGGACCTCAGTGGCGATCTCCACCGACCTGCGCCCGGGATCCATCATCTCAGATAGCACCCTGGCCGCTTCCTTCACGGCATCGAACTCGAGACCATTGCCCGCAAGACGGGACTGGAACAGAACCCTCCTCATAAGGCACGGAGCGCAATCTGCATCGAACCTCATGGGAGCACCATAGCAAAAAAGGAAATGTGGGGTCGCCCCCACGGTTTCTCCTCAGACGACGGTGTTCGAGACGCACTCGACGTTCTCGATGCCGGCGATGGAGTGGAGTGCCTGCTCGAGCTTGGACCCGACTTCCTCGTCGGTGTCGTCGATCAGGAACCCGGCGTTGACCTTCATGAGCCCGAAGGCGACGGGGAGGATCTTGGTCTCCAGGAGCTTGACTCCCGCAGGGAGCACTCCGGAGAGCTGGCTGATCACATTGTCCAGGTCGACCTCGGTGCTCTCGGGCATCAGGTCGTAAGCTGCTGCAATCTGTCCCATCTGGATTCCTCACGGTCCGATGAATCCGCATTTCTTGCACTCGTAGGAGACGCCCTGGTCGCGGCAGTTGGAGCACCTTCCGATCTCGTACTCGCCGCAGCGGGGGCACTTGAAGAAGGTATTTGCTTTGCCAACCAGCCTCTTTCCGCAGGAAGAGCATATTTTATCGGCTGCCATAGGCAACCGATTAGTATTCTCATATATAACCTAAGGTGTCATCATGAAATGCCGGATTGGACTTCTGACAACCTTATTTGTGCACCTACCACAGTCCAGATCATGTCACCTGCGAGCACGCAACCTCTGGAACCAGCTCCTGCGTCCCAATTCTGGACGAGCCTTACGTGGCAATTCGTATATCCCGATCAGATATGGAATCTTGAGCGCCATCTCGTAGGCCAATTCGGCTTCCTCGGGACTGAATACCCTGTACTCATCATCAGGATATCTTGACCGAACCTCGTAACCCGTAAGAATCAGGCAATACTCCTTGGCAAGCTCAACATCTGGAGTGCTCTCGATTTTCTCTATCAGATGAACGAGATTGTGCGTACGTTCATTCTTGTACCCTAGCTGGATCAACCTGGCTTTGATCATCTTCTCTGCATATTGTTGTGCGTGATAACATGCAGAATTAGCGGACTTGAATCCAAAGTATCTGGATTCTTCCATGGATATCAGATCTGCCTCTGCAGCTCTAATGAATTCACCCGCGAGATCATCATTGGACATACACTACCTCGCCCGTGGAAACTATCTCATGAGTGAACGAATATTCATTATCCTTGTAACGGAGATATTTATCATAATCCATCACAATGATATCAAATGGAACGCCGATCCCTAAGAACTGTCTAGCAACCTTGACGTATGCTTCTGTCTCATTTTCAACATGATCGAAGACGACTAAAACGTCAATGTCGCTATCATCTCTAGCTTCACGACGAGCCACAGAGCCGAAAATCACGACAATGCGCGGATTCGTCGCCTTGACGATTCTATCGACGACTTCGCTCACCTTGCCATAATCGAACATCTCAAACCCAATTCAGCAACTCATTCGCGGCTTATCTTCTTTACGCATCACCGCAGAATTGCCATCTTATGCGCAGCAGTCAAGGTGTTCACGGGAGTTACTTCTCTGCAGGGTACATCTCGTAGTAGTCCACATGGTACATCTTGGCGATGACCTTCGCCGTGAACTTCCCGAACCCCCAGAGCTGGTGGAACGTCATGATGGGCACCTTGGGGTTGAGGTGCGACTCGCCCTCGGCCCTGACGCCGAAATCGTACTTGCAGTAGCGGATGTCCAGCTTCCTGTCGCTGTACTTCAGCAGGTCCATCAGCACCTTCCATCCGCGGAGCTCCAGGCTGTCCCAGTTGTCCAGGATCTCCTGCCTGAAGACGTCGCAGCGTATGGCGAACAATCCGCTCATCATGTCCTTGGTGGTCTGCTTGCCGTGGACCTTGAAGAATATCTTGCAGTACAGCTCCACGAGCTCGGAGCCGGCGGCCCTCTTGAAGCCCATGGACATCCTGCTGGTCCTGCACCCCACGCACAGGTCCGCGCCGGCGTCCATCTGGGCGACGATCCCGCCCAGCGCGGAGACGGGATGCTGGAAGTCGCAGTCCATGCACATCGCGTAGTCCGTCTCGGCCAGGGTGAATCCCTCCAGGACGGATGCTCCCAGGCCCCTCTTGGCGGGGTCGCGGACGTAGAATGTGAGGAGAGGGTCGTTCAGCGCCTCGGCCTCCTCCCTGGTCCTGTCGGTGGAGTTGTCGTCCATGAACAGGATCCTGTAGTCCGGATACGCCTCCCTGATCGCCTTCGCTATGTTGGCGACGTTCTTCTCTTCGTTGTAGGTGGGTATCACGATGGTGCAGGTCCCTGTCATCTTCCATTCCTCCGGCCCGTCGGGGAGCGCGGCCCTCTTCCAAGGTCAAGGGTGCTAGGAACGACCATTATAAAAAATGCATGAAAGGTTAAAAACAACATATCCGGTGAGGCACGTCATGAGCATGTTCGGCACCAACGGAGTGCGCGGAATCGCGAACGGATACCTCGGCTGCGAGCTGGCGGTAGGGATGGGGCGCGCCGCGGCGAGCGTCCTCGGAAAGAAGATAGCCGTCGCCTCGGACACCCGCGTGACATCGCCGATGCTCAAAGACGCGCTGCGCGCAGGGCTGATGTCCGCGGGAGCGGACGTCCTGGACCTCGGCATGGTCCCCACGCCCGCGCTGCAGCTGTATATCAAGACTCATCCGGATGTCGCGGGAGGCGTGATGATCACCGCTTCCCACAACCCTCCCGAGTTCAACGGGATCAAATGCATCTCCGGCGACGGGACCGAGTGCTCCAAAGCAGAGGAAGACGCCATCGAGGCCGCCTATACGAAAGGCGCAGAGGCTGTCGGATGGCAGGATGTCGGATCCGCGACTGACGTGTCGGACGCCGTCGAGCAATATGTATCATCTATAATTTCCAAGGTGGACGCGGACGCCATCCGCTCCGCTAAACTGACCGTTTGCATCGACTGCGCCAACGGCGCGTCGGTGGAGGCCACGCCCCTCCTGCTCAGGAAGCTGGGAGTCAGGGCGATCACGATCAACGGCAACCCCCAGGGGGAGTTCCCGGGGCACCCCAGCGAGCCCACCGAAGACCACCTGGCAGACCTGAAGAGGCTGGTGGCCGAGACCGGCGCCGACCTCGGCGCCGCCCACGACGGCGACGCGGACAGGTGCGTCTTCATAGCCGACGGAGGGAAGTATGTGAGCGGGGATGTGTCCCTTGCCCTCCTGGCAGGCCATATGCTCAGACAGGGCAAAGGAGGGAAGGTGATGATCACCGTGGCCACGTCGTCCCTCGTCAAGGAGGTGGCGGAATCCAACAGGGGGGAGATCGTCTACACCGCCGTGGGCTCCCCCATAGTCGCCCGCGCCATGATGTCCGAAGGAGGCATCTTCGGCGGGGAGGAGAACGGCGGCCTGATCTTCGCCGACCACCAGTACTGCCGCGACGGGGCCATGGGCCTGGCCAGGATGCTGGAGCTCCTGGCGCAGGAGAAGAAGAAGCTGTCCGAGCTGGTGGCCGAGCTCCCGAAGTACACCACGATCAAGAGGGGAATGCCCTGCCCGGACGATAAGAAGCAGGCGGTCACCGAAGCGATCGCGGAGATGCACTCCGGAGAGAAAGTGAACAGGACGGACGGCCTGAGGATCGACTACGACGACGGATGGGTGATCCTGCGCCCGTCCGGAACCGAGCCCAAGTTCAGGGTGTATTCCGAATCCAAGGATCCGGAAACCGCCGAGAAGCGCGCGGATGCCTTCGCGGAAGAGTTCGAGAAAGCTCTCAGCAGACTGTGATCAATATCCGAGCTCGCGGAGCTTGGCCTTCACCTGCATCACGGGCTTCACTTCGGCGGCGTCTATCCCGCGGATCTCCGCCATGAAGACAGAGACGTAGTCTCCGAGGATTATCGCGCGGAACATGTTCTCCAGCGGGGTCTTGCCGTCGATGCGGACGACCATGGCGCTCTGGCTGTCGCGCATCAGATCGATGTCCGAGTCCAGGACGGCCGGGTCCGGGACGTCTCCGCGGAGCACGATCACGGTGCATCCATCGCGGGGGTCCTTCGCCCATGCGCCTCCGCAGCAGCGGCCGAACTCGGGCTCGGACTCGCAGAACGCCACGAACTTGGAATTCTCGTTGACCTGCGTCTTCCATCTGAAGGCCACTGAGCGCATGTAGCTGTCCGAGCATATCACGGGGACGGTGCCCATGAGGGCCTTGGCGATGACCATCGCCCGGCCGTTCTCGGAGGACACCGAATCGCGGTACTCTCTCAGCGCCGGGATGAACTCCCCTATCCTGCCGGAAAGGTCGGGCCCTCCGGCGCATCTGATCACCGCCAGAGTGTATCCGATCATGTACCCGATGGCGTGCCTCGGGTGCATCCCGGCCGGGAGGGGCATCATGTCGTCCCCGTGCCCCTTGGCCTCGTCCATGAGGATGCCTCCGGACGTTATCACGACGGTCCTGCACCCGCGGGCCTTGGCCTGGCGGTACATCTCCAGGGTCTCGGCGGTGTTGCCGGAGTAGCTGGACACCACGGCGAGGGTGCTGGGGCCGGCCCACGCGGGCAGGTCGGGGTACTTTATCAGGCGGATCGGGACCTTGCTCTCCATATAGCAGCAGTCTGCCGCGAAATCTCCGCTCACCGCAGAGCCTCCGACTCCGCAGAGGATGATCCCGTCGCAGTCGATGTCCAGGTCGACCTTCTCCGAGAGCGACTTCTCCAGGTCGTCCACGAAATGGTACAGCTGGAGGTGGGTCGGTATGGAGTCTGTCATGCATGCCTCCCGGCCAGCGCCGCTCCCAGGAGCAGGGCGCAGCAGTCTTTGGCGGCCGCGTCTTCTCCGGGGACGCCGTAGACCTTCACGTTGCGCCCGTTCTCGGAAAGGACCTCCAGCATGGAATCCACGATGTCGGTGACGATGCCCTCCCCGTTGCGGCCGCGGACCACTATCATCTCCAGCTCCGGGGCGTGCCCGTTGGGGTCGGACCAGCCGACCAGCTCGTTGTGGTCGAACTCGGGGAGCTCTCCGCAGAACGCGACCTTGCCGGCGCACACGGCGAGCGTGGCCCTGCAGATCCTGGCCGCAGCGTGGATGTCGGAGGTACTGTAGAACGCGTGGAGCCTCTCGGAGTCCAGGGGGACGATGCCGCCACAGGACGATTCGTAGCTGTCGATTAGATCGAGATCGTCGGCCAGGATCTTCGCGGCATCGAAGATGCCCAGCGAAGATATCAGGCCGGAGACCGCGCCCAGGACGAACCCGATCGAGCAGGCGAACCCGAGCCCGCCGGGGATCCGGACTGTCGCCGCCCCGTAGATGTCGATGTCCGATTGGACGAACGCAATCATGATGCATCCGCGGCGTTCGAGCTCTTCCGCCATCGCCTTTGCGCAGGTCTCTCCGATGACGATGGCAAGGGTGTCGCGGTCCAGCCATCCGGGGACGCGGAGGTCGGAGATGAACGGAACGGGAGAAGGAGAACAGCAATCGGCCAGGTCGCTGACGATCTCGCCCGCCAGGGAGACGGGATCGCAGCCGAAGATGCAGGCCTTCTTCAATTGATAACGGGGGAGCCTGCATGAGAGCCCGGCACGGATGGCATCGGACAGGCTGCTGCCGATGATATTCCCGTTCGATGCAGCGTCCGCTCCAGAGACCATCCCTAACCCCCTTTGGTGATATCGGGTGATTGCCTCCGACTAATAAAAGATGCGACGAATCGAGACGCTGTCGCGACCCGTTTCAGGGCCCCAGCAGCGCGATCGGGATCACGTGGACCCCGTCCGGACGGGTGTAGGCATACCTGGTCGCTGTAATCACTGCAAGGAACGCGGGCTCCCCCATGGCATCGGTGTTCACTTTCTCTTTGAGCTTGAGGAGATCCGCC
>CAVICI010000075.1:0-7115 GCA_963640995.1 Dialister hominis
ATGAACCAGATCCACGACAGGAGGTACTTCAAGGACATGCCTCCCGGAAAGGTCTCGCTGATAGGGCTGTGCTTCTACAGCAAGCTAGTCAAGGTGAGGACGGAGTCGGTCGTGGTCCCTGTCGGATGATCGGATCTCCCGCTTCTCTACGCGCATTTATATGTATTGGCGCAACCTACGACGAATGCTATGAATGCCAGGACGTCCACCATCGAGCGCAGCACCAGGGAGACGAAGATCTCCGTGGACCTCAACATAGACGGGACCGGGCAGTTCGACGTCGAGTGCGACATACAGTTCCTGAAGCACATGACCGAGACGCTGGCCAGGTACGCGGGATTCGACCTGAGGCTCAGGGCCTCCGGAGACAACGACCATCACATCATCGAGGACACTGCCATCACATTGGGCAAGGCCCTGAGGGCCGCCATGGGCGAGGAGCCCATCGAGAGGATGGCCACATGCATCATCCCCATGGACGATGCGCTCGTCATGTCCTCGCTGGACCTGGTGGACAGGCCCTATGCGGACATCGACCTCCCGGATGTGCTGTACATCCACTTCATGCGCAGCTTCGCCATGGCCGCGGGGATGACCCTGCACATCGTTAAGATCAGAGGATTCGACGAGCACCACATCGTCGAGGCGTCGTTCAAGGCCACCGGCAAGGCGCTGGCTGAGGCCCTCCGCAGGAGGGGGGCCGAGCTGAGCACAAAGGATCGCGAGGTCATCGGGTGATAGCATGCTGACCAAGAGGGTCATACCCTGCCTGGACGTGAAAGAAGGGAAGGTAGTCAAGGGGATTAACTTCAAGGGGCTCCGCGAGGTCGGACGCCCTCCGGAGATGGCTGCTGCCTACGAGAAGCAGGGCGCCGACGAAATCGCCTTCCTGGACATCACTGCCTCCCTGGAGACCAGGCAGACCATGCTGGACATCGTCTCGGAGACTGCAAGCAGCCTTTTCGTCCCGCTGACCGTGGGCGGAGGGATTCGCAGCGTCGAAGACATGAGGGATGCGCTCAACGCAGGAGCCGACAAGGTCTCGGTCAATTCCGCGGCCGTGAAGGACCCCTCCATCATCTCGGAATGCGCCGAGAGCTTCGGGAGGCAGTGCGTCGTCGTCGCCATAGACGCCAAGAAGGCCGGCGGCCGTTGGGAGGTCTTCACCCACGGAGGCACCAGGCCTGCGGGCATCGACGCGGTCGAGTGGGCCAAGAAGGCCGAGGACCTGGGGGCGGGGGAGATCCTGCTCACGTCCATGGACGCCGACGGCGTCAAGACGGGATACGACATCCCGCTTACCGCAGCGGTGGCGGACGAGGTCAGCGTCCCAGTGATCGCTTCCGGAGGATGCGGCAGCGTGGAGCACATCTACGACGTGTTCTCCCAGACGGGAGCATCGGCCGCTCTCGCGGCATCCATCTTCCATTACAACGAATGCACTGTCGGGCAGGTCAAGGAGTACCTCAGGGACAGGGGGATCGTGGTCAGATGAACGGACTCAAATATGACGCCAACGGGCTCATCCCCGTGGTCGTGCAGGATTGGATTACGAACGAGGTCCTCATGGTCGCATGGGCCAACGAGGAGGCGGTGGACAAGATGGTCGAGACCGGTTACACCCACTTCTGGTCCAGGAGCAGGCAGAAGCTCTGGAAGAAGGGCGAGGAGTCCGGCCACTTCCAGAAGATCAAGTCCATCGAGAAGGACTGCGACGGCGACACCCTCCTGGCGAGGGTGGAGCAGGCCGGAGGGATCGCCTGCCATACGGGCACTCCGTCCTGCTTCAACCAGCTGGTCTACGGGAGCACCGAGGAGACCATGGCCATCATCCCCGACCTCAAGAGGGTGCTGAAGGACCGTCTGGAGAACCCTCAGGACGACAGCTACACATGCAAGCTCTACAGCGACGAGACCAAGATGTGCAAGAAGATCGTCGAGGAGGCCGCCGAGGTGGTCCTGGCCATAAAGGACAAGGACCGGGAGGAAGAGGCCTGGGAGGTCGCGGACCTGATCTACCACACCATGGTGGCGATTGAGAAGGCCGGGATCCCGATGAACGAGGTCTACCGCAAGCTGTGGGAGAGGGCGCAATGAGAGCAGACCTTCATACTCACACCGTGTTCAGCGACGGGGAGCTCATCCCCGCGGAGCTGGTACGCAGGGCCATGGTCCTGGGGCACGACCTCATCGCCATAACAGACCATGTGGACATGACCAACGTGGAGTTCGTGGCAGGGAATGTGGCCAAAGCGGTCGAGCTCGTCGAGGACTACATCCGCGTGGTCCCCGGAGTGGAGATCACCCATGTCCCGCCTTCGAAGATAAACAAGGTCGCCATGATGGCCAGGAAGGCAGGCGCCGAGTGGATCGTCGTCCACGGAGAGACGGTCACGGAGCCGGTCGCTCCCGGGACCAACAGGGCCTCCGCGGAGGATCCGGAGATCGACGTCCTGGCCCATCCGGGGTTCATAACCTTGGAAGAAGCGCAGCTCGCCAAAGACAACGGCGTCGTCCTGGAGGTCACCGGCAGGGCCGGGCACAACATCACCAACGGGCATGTGGTCAACATGGCCCGGGCCGTCGGCGC
Source organism: Dialister hominis (assembly GCA_963640995.1). GTDB lineage: Archaea > Thermoplasmatota > Thermoplasmata > Methanomassiliicoccales > Methanomethylophilaceae > Methanoprimaticola. The sequence goes on from CAVICI010000075.1 coordinate 2,591, forward strand.
GGACATGGTCGTCGATTCCGACACGCACCAGCCGGAGAACCTGATGGACGATGCCGCCGCGAGGGTGGTGGCATTGGGGGCCGGGATGACCGCCGAGGAAGCGGACAAGGCTCTTTACAGAACGCCTTACGAGGCCGTCCGCAGGGCGGCCTGAAGGCAGCACAGGCCGTCGGCCATCCTCTGCCTGCCCGGGATGCCTTTCCCATTCCGGCGCCTTCGGCGGATCGGGCCCGGCATGCGTGCCGATCCGCCTTATCTTATTATATGGTCTCTCCGATGACGCAGGCATGCCTGAGATAGCGATCATCGGCGGCACCGGGATATACAATCCCGACACCTTCGAGACAATCGAGGAGGTCTTCCCCGACACGCCTTACGGGAAGCCCTCCGACCCGATCCTCATCGGAAGAATCAACGGCGTGGAGGTCGCGTTCCTCTATCGCCACGGGAAGCAGCACCAGCACCCCCCGACAGGGGTCCCCTACAGGGCGAACATGAAGGCCCTGAAGGGCCTCGGTTGCAAGTACGTGATATCCGCATGCGCCGTGGGGTCCCTGCAGGAGCAGTTCGCCCCCGGCGACCTGGTCATCGCGGACCAGTTCATCGACTTCACCAAGAAGAGGGAGTACACCTACTTCGATGATAGAGCGGTCCACATCTCCATCGCAGACCCCTTCTGCCCTTACCTGAACGGGATCTTCGCCGATACGGCGAAGGAGATGGGGATAAGCTACCACCTCGGCGGCACCTACATGTGCATCGAGGGCCCCAGGTTCTCCACCAGGGCCGAGAGCGCAATGTTCAGGCAGTTCGCCGACATCATTGGGATGACCGTGGCCCCCGAATGCCAGCTGGCCAGGGAGCTGGGGATGTGCTACTGCAGCCTCGCCACCATAACGGACTATGACGTATGGAAGGACGAGCCCGTGGACATCGACATGGTCACTAAGACCATGTCCGAGTGCCTGGACAAGGTCCTGAGGCTCCTTGAGCTGGGCCTGCCCAAGATCGAGGGCTGCGGATGCGATGAGTGCATCCAGGCCGCCAAGGGCGCCGGGGCGCTCTGAACCGTTTCCCATAGGCTCCCGCATCGTCCGATATGCGGAGCCTTCTCTCTTCCAGCAGGGCAGGACTGATGCCCTGTCCTGCAAGGAATCTGTTCATCTCGTGCTTCGGATAGGCCGAGCGAGCAGCCCTCTTGCGGGGAATCCCTTGTCCCGTACCGTTCCGGATGCGCCGGATCTGCGCTCTCGTAGCTTACATTCAAATACAGGCGCAAACACTGTTCGCACTCATGGTCAAGAAGACAGATGGCCAGAAGCTGGCCGAGGACATCCTCGTCGATTCCAAGAGCCTGCCCGAGAAGGACCCGAAGATCCTCGAGAAGGCGACGGAGTTCTGCGAAGGCTACAAAGCATTCCTTTCCAACAAGACCGAGCGCGAGGCCGTCGCCTACGTCCTGCCGATCCTCAAGGAGCACGGATACAAGGAGTACGTGCGCGGCGCCAAGTACAAGCCCGGGGAGAAGTTCTACAAGGTCAACCGCGGGAAGAACATCATCATGTGCACCAAGGGCAGGAAGCCCGTCGCAGACGGCGTCAGGGTGACGGTCGCCCACGTCGACAGCCCCAGGCTGGACTTCAAGCCCCACCCGCTGTTCCAGGACGCCGACATGGCCTACTTCAAGACCCACTACTACGGCGGCATCAAAAAGTACCAATGGACCACGGTCCCCATGTCGATAAGAGGCACGGTGTACCTCCGCGACGGAGGCTCCGTGGACATCAGGATTGGAGAGGAGGACGACGAGCCGTCGTTCATCATCACCGACCTCCTTCCCCACCTGGCCCAGAACCAGATGAAGAAGCCTGCCAGAGAGATAGTCGAAGGGGAGCAGCTCAACGTCCTCCTCGGCTCCTGGCCCCACGAGGACGACAAGGCCAAGGACAGGGTCAAGCTGGCGATCATGAAGATCCTGTTCGAGAAGTACGGCATCAGGGAGTGCGACTTCGAGACGGCCGAGCTCTGCGCCGTGCCCGCCTTCAAGCCCAGGGACCTGGGCTTCGACAGGTCCATGGTGGCCGGATACGGCCAGGACGACAGCTCCTGCGCGTATGCGGAGTTCATGGCCGAGCTGGACACGAAGAAGCCCGAGTACACCACCGTGACCATCTTCGCCGACAAGGAGGAGACGGGGTCCGACGGCGTCTCCGGGATGAGGTCGTTCTTCTTCAGGGACTTCATCGAGGACCTGGCCCAGGACGAGGGGTGCGAGGTCAGGCACGTCCTGAGGAACTCCATATGCCTCTCGTGCGACGTGGGGGCCGCGTTCGACCCTGCCTTCCCCGACGTCCAGGAGAGGAACAACTGCAACTTCATCAACCACGGCGCATGTATCGCCAAGTACGACGGCGCCGGCGGAAAGTACAGCACCAACGACGCCTCCGCGGAGATGATGAGCTTCATCATCGGCATCTTCAGGGACGAGGACGTCTCCTGGCAGATCGGCGAGATGGGGAAGATCGACCTTGGTGGCGGAGGCACGATCGCTTCGGTGATCTCGGTCCACAACATCGATACCGTGGACATCGGCGTCCCGGTCCTGTCGATGCACGCTCCCGTGGAGGTCACCGCCAAGGCGGACATCTACATGCTGTACAAGGCGATCTTCGCCGTGTACAACTCGAAGAAGCCCAAGGGCTTCTGACCTTGGAGCAGGCCTGCCGGGGCCGGCCCCCGGCGGGCATCTCATTGCAGGGGAGACCGATGACGGACAGCGAGACAACCGTGGAGGAGCTGAAGCAGCTCGTGAAGAGGTTCTGCGACGAGAGGGACTGGGGGCAGTACCACAACCCGAAGGACCTGGCCATAGGCATGGCCACCGAGTCCTCCGAGCTGCTGGACATATTCAGGTTCAGGGACCCCGAGGAGGTCATGTCCGACCCGGCGCGCCTGGAGCATGTGAAGCAGGAGCTGTCAGACGTCTTCTACTTCGTGCTGAGGTTCGCCCAGACGAACGGCATCGACCTTTCCGAGGAGCTCCCCAGGAAGATCGCGTTGAACGCGGAGAAGTACCCTGTGGAACCGTCGAAGGGCAGGAACCTGAAGTACGACGAGCTCCGATTGTCGCGTTCATGGGCCCAGGCAGTCTATGGGCACCACCCAGACGCCGTTCTCGTCTCTGCTGACATATCCGTTGGATATCAGCACCATCATGAATGACGGGCCTGCGAATCCGGAGCTCTCAGTCAGATCCTTGAGTTTCGTCAGATTCTCAATCGCATCAGGTATGCCTCTTCCGCCTGTCTTGACCTCTATGGCGCCCCATCTGCCATCGCGCAGCTGCACTATGAAATCGACTTCGAGATCGGAGCTGTCATGATAATGATGTATTCTGCCTCTCAGCGGCTGAGCGTACACCCGGAGGTCTCTGGCGCACATCGCCTCGAATAAAAAGCCCGCGGTGTTCAAATCGCCTAAGAGCCGGGATGCCGTCATATCAAGTGCCGCAGCAGCAAGCGAAGGATCTGCCAGGCAGCGTTTGGGAGATTGACGGATTGCCGACTTCGACCTCACTGCGGGAGACCAAGCGGGTATGTCCTCGATGATGAACAGCCTTCTGAGCGCATCGATGTAGTTCTCGACGGTGGTCGGCGATATGTTGCCGCCGTATGCGTTCACATCGGAAATGATGCTCTTCGTGCTAGCCATGGTGGATATATTGCGGGAGTATGAGCACATCAGGCGCTCTACTACGTCTACATCCTTCTTCTTGCCATCCACTTTGAACACGTCGACGCCGATTGTGGAGTTGTAATAGCCTATGACCAGGTCGGGGACGTAGTCGGGGTCTAAGCCGATGGCTCTGGGCCATCCTCCGCGGACGATCATCGAGACTATCTCCTCAAGATCGTGTGCTGAGCTTTCCATGACCAGTTCCTGGGTGCCGTCGAACAGTTTTCTGATGGATATAGTTCCGGACGAGTCTTTGGATTCATAGAGGGACATCGTGCGCATCCTCAGTTCAGATATCCTGCCTGCGCCTGAATGCATGTATCCGTCATCGACAGGCACAGATGAGCCCGTGAGGATGAATTGGCCCATGGAATCGCGTTCGTCGACTTCGTTGCGTACTGCATCCCAGACTGAAGGTGCCAACTGCCACTCATCGATCAGCCTCGGAACCGGTCCTGCGAGTATCAGGCTGGGATTCGTGCGTGCTGTGTACAGGGTGTCTTGGTCAGCCTTGCCCTGCAGCATCACGCTGCTCGATGCCATCATCTTCGCAGTAGTGCTCTTTCCGCAACCTTTGGGGCCCGTTAGCAGAATCGCCCCCGAGGAATGGAGGCAACGTTCGAGAGTATGGTCTACGATACGCGGAAGATATCTGGCCGGGTCCATACAGATGTTATAGAATTATACTATTTATTTACTATTATTCTTATTAAAAAATTGATATAATTCATTAATCATAACTTTCCTGACTTCGGTACCATAACGGAAGTCACGATGCCGGGTCAGAGTC
>CAVICI010000076.1:0-7087 GCA_963640995.1 Dialister hominis
CCCACACGCGCGTGCACGCTCACGCGCGCATGCAGAAGAATGTGTCTAGGTCAGGTAATAAGAGAATATATTGGGGGTGATGGAAGTAATCCCTGTTCCAAAGCGGATGGTATTCAGGCTGGTGCAACTCGCGAACGCATATTCTTCGATGGTTGTGACCGTGTCGGGGATCGTGATAGAGGTCAGGCTGGTGCAACCATAGAACGCCCAATCTCCGATGGATGTGACTGAGCCGGGGATAGTGACCGAGGTCAGTCCGGTGCAACTCGCGAACGCATATTCTTCGATGGTTGTGACCCCGTCGGGAATCGAATATGCGCTCCCTTCCTTGCTGGGAGGGTATTTGATTAGAGTCTGGTCCTTGGTGAAGAGGACGCCGTCGTCGGAATAGTAGTCATTGTTGCCGCTGTTGACTTCTATCTTCTCCAGCGATCTGCACTCGGCAAAGGCTTCTTTCCCTATGGAAGTGACAGATTCGGGGATAGTTACCGAGACCAGTCCGGTGCAACTCGCGAACGCCCAATCTCCGATGGTCGTGGTTTGACCGGAGTCAATATCGAATTTAACGGTTTTGACTGTTTTTCCCCACGGCGCACCACTGTAGTAGGAAGGCATACTCCCATAGCCGGAAATCGTGAGATTGCCCTCATTATCGAGTGACCAATGCAGGGTGGAAGTGCAATCTCCCGATGATTCGTTCGATTCGCCCGAAGCCTCGGCGCAATCATCCGGTCCAACGAGCGCGAAGGCTCCAATCGTCGCCAGGAAGATGAAGGATAAGATCAGGATCGCTGATATGGGGCGATAGCCCCCTCCCGCGGCTGTTCTGTGCAGGTTTTTGTTCATAGAACATCCTGTCCTGCCCGATCATCGACGGAGTTGAAGGTTCCTCTAGCTGAAACAGGATTCGGTTTTCCTCCGACAGGCTGTTCTCCTGTCCAGGCAGTCCAGTCCGTGATGAATCAGGTCTCGTCCAGAAAATGAATTATATGATTTATCTGGATTTTCAACATAAATTATGATATTAGGTCTTATATATTGTAATGTTGGCGGGCCTTGCATCGGTCCGCGAGAATGATATTCGGAAGACATCGGAACAAGCAGAACCCCCTTTTTGAACAACCAAGATTGATGCCGTATCGATAGTCGGTCATTTTGCTTGCTGGAACGCCTTCTGAAGTCGTCCGATTCTGCATTGGGGGTTCAAGGCCGTTTCGTATCCCTGTGCTTTGTTCACGAAGTCCCTGTTCAGTACAAAAAGGGAGCTTCGCGGAAAGGGGGCTATCGGGCGGGCTGCGCCCGGAAGGCCCCATCGGGGAGGCCTCCGGGCAGGAAGCGGTCGCCTCTGTCCCTCAGCAGGCATCCGGGAACAGCAGCGAGAACGCGAGGATCAGCACGATCCCGACGAGGACCAGCGCCAGGGACAGGGAGTCCTGCTTCTTCCTGTGGAACGCCTCGGGGAGCATGTTGCACATGCTGACGTACATGAACGTCCCTGCGGCGAAGGCCAGAGGAAGGCCTGTGATCGTCTCGATGTCGACCTCGGACAGGGCCAGGAAGAAGATCAGCCCCGCGACCGGGGTTATCAGCGCGAACCCTAAGAGGCGGACGTAGGGCTTCTCGGTGTCGGCGAGGACCATGGTGGTGGACAGCGAGAACAGCTCGATGACCTTGTGGATGCACATGCCCGCGGTGGCGATGAGCCCGACGGTCTCGCCGGCCATGAACGTGGCCGCCAGGGCCAATCCGTCGCAGGCGGCGTGGATGGAGAGCCCGACGAATGCGGACACGGAGGTGATCTTGTGGCTGTGGGCGTCCTGGCAGCACTCGCAGGCGCAGGTGGCCATGTGGCGGTGCTTCAGGATGCTTTCCACGATCATTATCACGATGAACCCTGCGGCTATGGCGCACATCATCGCATCGGCGCCGACATCGCCGTGCTCGCACTCCTCGATGGCTTCTGGGAGCAGCAGGAAGAACAGCAGCCCGAGGAATATCCCGGCACTCAGGGACACCAGCAGGTGGGCCTGCCTGTCGTCCAGCTTCTTGATCCGAGGGAGCAGCGCTCCGACCATGGATGCCGCCAGGAGCAGGAGGGCGTACATGGAGAATGTGATCAGCGATTCCATGCGCTCCGCTCGGCGGGGTGATATTAAAACATTGGCGGATTGTTATTAACCTGCCCATAGCATACATGCCGGATGTTATTAACTTCGTAAGCATCGGACGGTGGAAGGATGGGCATCATAAGCGTGTCGCTGAACGACGAGAACGTCTCGGCATTGGACAGGATCCAGAAGACCTACGGCCTCTCCGGCAGGTCGGAGGCGGTCCGCACGGCGATAAACGCCGCTCTGGCGGAGATAAGGGAGATCGAGGGGCTGGACGGCACCGTGGAAGGCGTCCTGGTGATAGTCCGCGGGAACCATGCCGACCCTTGGATGAGCCTCATCCAGGCTAGGTACGAGAAGGCCATCAGGACGCAGATGCATTCGCATCTGCAGAACCACAAGTGCCTGGAGGTCATGGTGGTCTCCTGCGAGGCCGGGACGCTGTCCGAGATGCTCAAGGAGATCCAGCGCGAGGGCAAGGCGGACTACGTCAAATTCGTCCGCGGATGACCTTGTTTGAGGGGATTTCCCGCCCTGCGTTCCGGGGCCTGCGGCCAAGCGGGAAGGAGTGTCCGAGACGGTATTATATATTGAGAACTCATATCGAAAATCGGATGGGGTGCGTATGGTTAACAACACACGCAATGATAGCGGAGGCTCTCGCAAGGGCCTCAAGGGAATGTTCCAGTCGAGATCTATCCCGACTGCGGATATCAAGAAGAAGATAACGGATCTCAGCGGCAAGACGATGAACATCTTCCAGTCCAGGCCCGAAGCTTCCAAGGAGGAGCCCAAGGACTATGTGGTGGGAGAGCGCAGGCTGGACTCCTACGGATACGAGAAGATCAACGCCGGCGATGACGCCTCGGAGATATTCATCATCAAGCGCTCCGACAGGGCGCTATTCGACGATGCGGACTTCTCCGTCTGCAAGCCCATGTGGCAGGAGCCTCAGGCCGCCGCCGAGCCCGTGCCCGTGAAGACAGCCTCTCCCAGCGCGCCGGCTTCCGATAAGCGCACGCTCGCGGAGATAATCGCCGGGACCTCCGGCCAGAGGAAGATCGAGGTGAGCTCCGGGGTGTTCGGGCAGGACAGCGCGCCTGCCGAGTCCGCCACGGATTGCATCGTCGGCTCCAACATCATCAGCAAGGTGACTTCCGGCTACAGAGGGGACAACGTGTCCGCCAAGGTCAGCCATGTGGAGTTCATGGATGACGATGCGGTTGCCGAGAGCGTCGCCGATGCTCCCGCGAACGCCGCCGCCGAGACGGAAGCCGTCATCGAGGCTGTCCCGGAGGCCGTTGCCGAGTTTGAGCCGACGGATATCGTCTGTCCCGGCATGCAGGCGGAAGGCCAGGCCGCGGAGCCCGAGCTCCAGGCGGCCGATGCCGCGTCCGCCGATGGCGACGACTATGGGTGGATCGGGCTCGAAGAGCTCACAAGCTCTGCAGGAGAGGCCTCCCTCGAGGAAGAAGAGGTCCCTGCGACGGATGCCGCCGAGGAGCCTGTCGAGGATGCGCCCGCAGATATCATCACGGCTGTCCCGAAGGCCCCCGAGAAGATCGATGTCGCAGGGATCGAGGGCCTCCAGATGGACGGCGCCAGGGAGTCCGACGCTTCGAGCTCAGAGCCCGGCGTCGCCATCGTGGAGAGCCTCCAGACGGCAGAGACTTCCGGCGCGGCCGTCGAGAAGCAGAATCCCTGCATGGCCGCCCTCACGCCTGACGGAGAAGGCCGCAAGGTACTCTCCGACCCGTGCGTTAAGCGCCCGCGCTCCCGCACGATGCGCTTCAAGAACGGGCAGCTGTGCAACAACACGGAGCCTCAGGAGGAGCTCCGCCGCCCTTTGGAGTGACGGGCCGCTGCGCCATCGCGGCAAGGGAGTACATCCCCATCGAGGACAGGGTCCGCGATGTGATGCTCCTGACCTTGCCGGGCCTCAGGGCCGATGGAGAGGACATCTCCGTCGATTCCGACGTCCAGATGATGGACGACGGGATGGACGCTGTCTTCTTCGAGGCCTTCATCAGGGACGAGATCCCCTGGATGGAGCTGAGGCACGAGGTGCGCGACCTGATGCTCGTGGCAGTGCCCTCGCTGACAGGATGCGAGGATGCCTGCATCGAAGAGCGCGACATGCCGGACGACGGCATCGCGATAGACTGGAGCGAGCCCGAAGAGGTCCCGGAGGCGGCATGCGCCGTGCCGGCGATCGCCCCTGCTCCGGCAATCCTCGCGATCGCTGCAGCGGCGGCCCCCGCCGCGATCGCTCCCGCAGCTGCCTGCGCCGCCTTGACCGCGCCCGTGACGCTGGCGCTCCCGGCGTCCGAGAGCGTCCCGGCCATCGCGCCTGCGGCGGCCCCCGCGGAAGAGCCTGTCGCAACGGTCTCGGAATCGTCCAATGCATGCTGGAGGGTCTGCTTCTCGTTCTGAGGGCAGCCCTTCATCGCACCCCTTTTCGCAGAGGCTCCCTCTGAGCATCTGCATCATGCCCATGGACGGGCCCGGGCCGGACCGGCCCTATCCCGCCCATGACGGATTTTTTATACAGAGATACTTTCCTTGCCAGCATGGATCTTCTACAGCTGCTGCTCGCACTGGTAGTCCTCTTTGCACTCGCCCGTGCGGGCTCGGCTATCGTGTCAAGATTCGGACTGCCCGGACTGATCGGCGAGATCGTGATGGGCGTGATCGTGGCCAACCTGGCCATCGGCGATTTCTCTCTGATGGAATCGCTCAACATAGTGATGGCCGACCCGACCGTCGAGGGGAGCAAGGCCAGCGACGTGTACAACGTCATCTACGCCTTCGCCGAGCTAGGAGTCATATTCCTCCTGTTCACCGTCGGGCTGGAGACCAAGGTCAAGGACCTGATGAGCTCCGGAAGGGCCGCTCTCCTGTGCGCCATACTGGGAGTCATCGTGCCGTTCATCTGCGGATACGCGCTCGTGATGTCCCTCGGGGACGGCGACACCAACCATGCGCTGTTCCTCGCCGCATCGATGGTCGCCACCTCTGTGGGGATCACCGCGAGGATCATCAAGGACATGCACCTCATGGACGCCAAGGAAGCGCGCATCATCATCGCGGCGGCCGTCATCGACGACGTCCTGGGGATGATCGTCCTGGCGATAGTGAAGGGCATGGTGGAGTCCGGAGAGGTCTCCATCGGCGGCATAGTCTCCATAACCCTTCAGGCAGTGGCGTTCGTCTTCGTGGTCATCGTTGCGTGCAAGTGGGTGGTGCCCCGCATATACGATTATTTCGACGCGAAGAAGAAGGCCAAGGAGGCCAGGGGCGAAGTGCCCGCATCCATCAACAAGCTCGTCTTGGCTTTGATAGTGTGCCTGTGCATGGCAGCCTTCGCGGAGTGCATCGGGCTCGCCGCTATCATCGGGGCGTTCCTCGCAGGGATGCTCTTCGCGGACCATGCCTGGGAGTGGGAGCTGGAGCAGAAGATCGATTCGATATCCACTCTCATGCTGTCCTTCTTCTTCCTCAACGTGGGGATGCAGGTCAACCTGAGCTCCATGTCCGAGGGCAGCATCATCATGCTGGCTGCCGTGGCCCTCGTCCTGGCCCTGATATCCAAGTTCATCGGATGCGGGCTGGGAGCGAAGATAGGGGACCCCAGCCTCGACAAGCAGTCTCTCGGGATCATCGGAGTGGGCATGATGCCCAGGGGAGAGGTGGGGATTATCATCGCCTCCATCGGGCTCAGCATAACCGTTGTCGAGGACGGGGCCGTCGTGCGCGCCATGTCCGAGGAGCTGTACACCGTCGTGGTCCTGATGTCCGTCATAACGACGATCGTCGCGCCGCCCATACTGGCGAAGCTGTTCAGGAGGAAGTACAGCGAGGATTACAAGATCCTGGACGAGGACATCCTCTGAGGGATCCTATGGCCAGCGGAAGATGGCTCGACGCCTACAGGGAGAAGAGGGAGCTCACATCCTGCCCTTCCCGCATCGGCTCCTATTTCACCGAGGAGAGGGCCGGGGGCATGGAGATGTCCGTCATACGGGCGGGGACATGCTCTGTCCCGTCGGGGAAGATGATTGTCAGGGACCCCATGTCCTATCTCGGGGACCCGCGCGAGAGGCCGTATCTGGAGGAGTGCCCGAAAGGGGAGTTCATGGCGGAGATCGCCGTAGTGTCCGGGCCCGACGGGAAGGACATGTACGCGGCCTGCCGCGTCCTGTTCTCGGAAGAGCCTGCGGTCTCTTTCTATGAAGCATTGGTGGGCTACGAGGACATCTACAGGATGGCGCCGGGGGAGTACTTCGGGTTCGAGACGGAGTCTGGGCTGGCATGCATCTGCGACGAGGAAGCCCATCAGGCTTTCTGCGAGTGGATGGACGCCATGTTCGAGGACGATCCGGACTTCGAGCTCTACTCCGATGTGCTGGAGCAGGCGTTCATGGACAGCAGGGACGCCCATCCGGAGCACCAGGGGCCTTCGGGAGACTGGATAAGGTGGACGGTTCCCGGGACGGAGCTGTCCGCGATCATCGTCCAGGCCGGGAACGGCGCGGGCGCATACCCGGTCTATTGGGGATACGACGCTCGGGAAAACATCTGCCAGATCGCGGCCCAGTTCCTCGACCTGGAGTCCGGGGACGAGCGATCCCGGAGCCGGCGACTTCAGTCGCAAAGGGGTGCCCCCTCATCGGAAGGGGCTCGCTTGTCCGTTTCCGTACCGGTGCCCGTGCACGGAAATGAGGTCAGCAGGCCTGACATTCGCATCAATCGTTCTCGGCTCTTGGCGAATGCGGAAAGCGGGATTTTTATACCACGATGCCTGTAATACTTTCAGAGCCTGAGAACCCTGCCCGAAGGCAGGTAAAGGGTTTCCGGCACGTCGCAAGGCGTGCCGGGTGCTGGTGCACCGACGATGCATCGGCCAGGCCGGTGTGTCACCGATACATCAGCTGGAACAGCTCAACGATCAGTTGGGCAATTCCGATGACCAGGGC
>CAVICI010000077.1:0-6934 GCA_963640995.1 Dialister hominis
CCGTGAAGGGCGCCCGAGGCCCGGTAATGATAGGGGCATCGGGTCGTGCGTATAAAATAGGAGACGGACCAGGCCCATGAGGATGATACGAAATCTACGAGCATGTGACGGCATCGGTCGCAGCCTGTACCGATTTCGTAGCAGAACAGATGCTGATGCTCGGCCCAGAAGCATCGCTGATGCTTCCATAACCTCGCCTCTCAGATGCGGCTTTATGCTGAGCGCAGTGTTGCGGATATCGTCGCTGGAGCGTCCGGGATTGTTCTCTTTGACCAACATCACTGTGGCGTATGCCTCGATGAACGGCAGACCCTTTGCGAACAGATCCGAAAGCTCCGCTATGTCTTCCGACGATACGTCGGTGGGCGCAGAAGCGTCTGCACAGAGCTCATAGCAATCATCGGCCAGCTCGCTAGAGTACGGGCCCTTTATGAACAGACTGTATCTGTACTTCGGACCGTATCCCCAGCTGTTGAGGATGTAGCAGCCCTTCTGCATCGCCAGACGGTCGTCGAAGCTCTTCACGTCCAGCTCACGATTGATCGCCATGGAGACGGCTGACATCAGATTGCGGGAGTCCCTGTGCATATCGGAGAGAAGTAAGCATCCCGGTAGATAAGATGGTCGCTGAAGTCCTCAATCTCCTGTCTGCGGTCGCAGCTGTCGGAGCATCATCCCCGGCCCGGCTCCGCCGGGCGGCTGCCGCCCCCTCCTGGGACGGCCGTCGCCCCTTGTCCGGGACCGGGTCCAGGAGGATGACGTGGGGCTTCCCTTCCACGCCGATTATGCGGCTGTCCATCCCGTACACCTCCCTTATGGCGTCCTCGGTCACGACGTCCTCCGGACGTCCGACCGAGTGCACCACGCCGGGAGGCGCCATCAGGACGATGGTGTCCGCGAACCTGGCGGCGATGTTCAGGTCGTGGGATATCATGATGATGCACATCCCCGTCCTGGACGCCAGGGACTTCAGCGTCCCGGCGACCTGGACCTGATGCCTTATGTCCAGGTTGGCAGTGGGCTCGTCCAAAAGGAGGAACCTGGGGGTCTGCGCCAGGCCCCTGGCGATGACCATCCTCTGATGCTGCCCCGCGGACAGCTCGTCCGAGTCACGCATCGCCAGGTCCCCGATCTCCATCATCCTCAGCGTGCGGGCGACGATCTCCAGGTCCAGCGGAGAGGTGTTCCCCAGCCTCTGATGGGGCCTGCGGCCCATCATGACGGTGTCGGTCACGGTCATGGAGAACATGTCCCCGCTCGCCACGGGGACGAAGGCCATGACCTTGGCCAGGTCCCGGGGGGATATCCCCGCGATGTCGGTACCGTCGAGCATCACCTTCCCGGAAGAGGGCTTGTTCAGGCCGTTGAGGCATTTGACCAAGGTGGACTTCCCCACGCCGTTTGGGCCGATGATGCACCACAGCCCGGGCCCGTCTATCGACAGGTCGATGCCGTGCAGCACCGGAACGTCCCCGTAGGAGAAGCTCAGCCCTTCAGCGGACAGCCTCATCCCCAGGCCTCCTTCCTCTGCCTGATGATGAGGTACAGGAACAGCGGCCCGCCGATGAAGGCTGTGACGACGCCCACCTGAAGCACCGCGGGCGCGATGACCGTCCTCCCTATGAGGTCGGATGCCACCAGGACCAGGGCCCCGACGGCCGCCGAGGCGGGGATGAGGAACCTGTTGTCGGCACCCACGAACATCCTGCACACGTGAGGCGCCACGAGCCCGACGAACCCGATTATCCCGGTGATGCTGACGACTGCCGCCGCCATCAGGGAGACTATGATCAGCAGCAGTATCCTCATGGAGGAGGCGTCCAATCCCAGGGAACGGGCGCTCTCGTCCCCCGACGAGAGGATGTTCAGGTCCCTGGACAGGAGCATGACCGATGCGGATCCGAGAAGGACCACGGCCGCCATCACGGGCATGTCCCCCCAGTGGATGCCGTCGAAGGAGCCCACCTGCCATTGGTACACCGCTTCCAGGTCGTTGGGGTCCGCCCACAACCTCATGACAGTTGTGAACGCGTTGAAGATGTACATCACCGCGATGCCGGCCAGGATCATGCTCACGGGGGAGACCTTCTTGACCATGGAGATGGAGACGACCATCGCCGTGGGTATCAGGGAGAACACGAAAGCGCTCAGGACTATGGAGCCGCTGCTGGCCAGCATCCCGGACCCGTAGCAGATTGCGAGCGTTGCCCCGAAGCATGCTCCGGAGGATATCCCCGTGGTGTACGGGTCGGCAAGGGGGTTCTTCAGGGTGCTCTGCATGGCTGCGCCGGCGACGGCGAGGCCGGCGCCAGCGATGATGCCGGCGGCAATCCTGGGCATGCGGAGGTTCCAGACCACGTGGTCCTTGATGGCCGCAATGCGGTCCAGCTCGGGGACGTCCATCCCCAGCCATTCCTGGACCGCCCGTATGATGTGGTCGAAAAGCACCTGGTAGGACTCCAGGATGCCTATGGGATAATCGCCGGTGACCACGGAAATCCCGACGACGGCGATTATCCCGAAGACCGCTGCGATTATGAACAGGACCTTGCGGAAGGTGTGGCGGCGGTAGGACGCTGCCGCGTCCTGGCCGCCGCCTTCGGCGCGGTCGGAAGCCCATTCCCCGTAGACCCGATCGTCCTGGGGAACGGGCTCGGGCATCCCTTCCGGGACGCCCCTGCCTGTCAGGAAAGAGAGCTTCACAGCGCAAACCCGCCGTGCGCGGATGCGTCCATGTCCAGGCCGCAGAAGTCGGTGAGGTACTGCTGCAGGTACTGGCCCACGTCCACGTCGGCGAACTCCTCGGGATAGAACCACTTGGCCATGTACAGCACCCCTATGGGGTAGGACGGGCCGATGAAGACCTCCAGGTTCAGTATGTGGAAGTCCCCGTTGATGCAGGCGCTGGTCTTGGAGAACTCCGTCTTCAGGGAATCGAGCTTCTCCTTCAGGTCGGCGTCGGACCAAGCGTAGTTGGTGCTGCCCTGGGAGAACACGATGAACTGCGGGTCCTTCTCCAGGATCCATTCCATGGTTAGCTTGGTGTAGTACTCGGACTCGGAGCCTATGTCCTTGACGATGTTGTACCCTCCCGCCCTGACGGAGTTCTCGTACTGGCCGGACCCGGCCTTCTTGGTGGTGAGGACGCTGTTCGCGTCGAGGACGAGGACGGTGGGCTTCTCGGAATCGGACTTCTTCGACACGACGCTTGACACCTTGTCCAGGATGCCGTTGGCCCAGGACATGTACTTCTGCGCCTGGTCCTCCTTCTGCATGAGGTACCCGAGGGTGACCATTCCGGAGAGGACCTGCCCCTCTTCCCAGGTGGGGAGCCTTATGACGTCGGTCTTGGAGGAAGTGCCGAGATCGGTCTCGAGCGTCGGGGCGAACCATTTCTTGGTCCCGCAGAGGTATGCGTCGGCGTCGATGTCGAGGACCTTCTCCACATCGGGGGTGAACCTGCTGCCGATGCTGGGGAGGTCCATGAACTCGGGGAAGTACTCGGGCCACTGGAAGGTGAAGTCGTCGGTCGCCACGATCTGGGAGGATGCGCCGAGGGTCCTGAGGGCCTCGACGGTCTTGTTGTAGGTGGCGATGATGGTCCCGGTCACGGGGTACTTGACGGATGCTATCTCGTTGTCGACGTTGTAGTAGTAGATCCTCTGCCCCTTCTTGGCGATCATGTCCTTCACGAAGTCGACGTCCTTCTGGTCGATGACGTCGTCGTTGTTGGCGTTCGCGTAGGGGTAGTCGGCGACGGTGCCGCCGATGCTGATGATGTACTCTATGGCCTTGACATCGTCTCCGTCGATGTCGTCGTCCAGGTCGGCGTTGCCGAGGACCGTGAGGTTCGTCTCGGAGCCTTTGTCGGGGATTACCTTCTTGTCATCGTCATTGCCGCGGGTGCCGACGATGATCGCAGCTGCAACGGCAATGACTGCCACGGCTGCTATGACCAATATGATCTTCTTGTCCATGTTTATCAGTTGGATAATGTATCCAACTCGAAAATCCGGAAAGCGTATATGAACGTTGCAGGGATTGGCGGAATCGAAGGATAATGAAGCTCATATCTGGATAGAATCATCGGAATCCGTTAGAGTATAGTGTTTAGGCTAATCTAAATTATAAGAATTGTGGATTGATAATGCGATGAATTACCATTACGGCGTTCCCAGCGAGCAGAGCTTTGCGGCCCTTGCCCGACTCATCTGCGGATCAGTTCTCTGACCAGCATGTGAACGTTGGTGCTTGGATTGTTCTCAGAGCACCACATCGCGTCGGGCTCTCTTCCGAAAGCTTTCTCCGCATTCCGGATCGCCTTTGTCACCTGATCCCTTTCCAAATCCAGCCGTTCTCCCTTGTTGTACTTCTTTCCGAGGACCTTCTCCATTTCCTGGACCAGTTCAGCAGGATCGCTCGGCCTCTTGTATTCTTTGAAATGCTGCAACAACCATACTTCGAAGCAGGGGTTGGACACGTAGAGCTCGATTCCCCATTTGCGGCATTGTTCCTCTGACTCGGAGATCTGCTTAGGGGTGTATCTGAAATCGAGATCCGTGACGATGGCAACCCTGTCTTCGTTATTGGTATCTATCCCATATGTCTTCATCAGGTTCCGCGTCTTGGTGATGATGACGTTCATTCCGGACTTTCCATGACTCACGGACTTGATGAGAATGTCGGGATCTTCGCACGTCAGTCCGTCGAAGTACTTTTCTTCGGTCTTGCCGTCTCCGACTATGAGGAACTTGCGTTTAATCTTGAACTGCCGGGACTGACGGAGCTTTTGGCCTCCGCTCATTCTATCACATCGCGGGCTCTGATCTTGGGCACTGCATCGAAACGTCCGATGAGATATGCATGGCTCAGAGATTTTATCCTCCGGACATCGTTGAAATCGGCAAGAGAGTAAAGGTCAGACTCGCCGGTCTTGCGATCCCTGTTGACGAACCATATCTGATCGCGCCTGACAAGGTTCGTGATGTCCATGAGCTCCAGCTCATGCGTGTTCACGATGAGCCTCAGATGAAGCCACTTTTAGCATTAGGTCAGGTCGAACATCATGTCCGACCTGTATTTCGAGATGCTTATTCTGTCAGGGATCTGCATATCGAACAGCTGATAGGCGCGCTTGGCCTGCTTGTTCGGCGGGTCGATCAGGAGCAGGTCCTTCTCGGTGCGGCAGCACCTCAGCGACTGGAGGTCGTAGATGTAGTCGGACACCGACCTCCCCGTGGGCACCGTGACCTTGCGGATCATCATGTACACGATGACGTCCATCAGGTCCTGCATCAGCTTCCCGTTGACCGTTTCGGTCTTGTGCTTGTTCAGCGGGAGCATGTCCAGATACTCCTTCCCGCAGTTGATGGCGCTCTCGATCTCCGTCCTTCCGTAGTAGTTGTCCAGCATGCGGTCCGGCTCGGTCTCGATGTTGGAGACTATGACGAAGAACCCTCCCCTGTAGCGGGTCCAGTTCTTCTCCTTCATGGTCATCTTCTCGTACTGGTCCATGTGGTCGTGCAGGAAGTCCTTGTAGACCGAGGAGGCGTTCTCGAAATCCACGTAGACATAGGCGTACTCGCGGCATCCGAAAGGCGCTATTTCCTTCCTGATGCCGAAATACGAATGGTTCTGGCGGACGAACCCGTACTTGGCGTTGGAGAACAGGTTGTGGGTCTTCTCGAACAGCTCGTCGCGCCCGTACCCCGGCTTCCCGGGCATCCTGGCTATCAGCGTCTTGTCCTTGTTCTTGTCGCGGTTGTACGCCGTGACGACGTCCTTGCACACGTACCCCGCATCCAGGACCATGTCCTCCACATGCACGTCCAGGAGCTTGGCCACCTTCTCTGTCTGGTTCATGATCGTGCTGAGGTCCAGGACGTTCCCGGGGATGAGGTCGAACCAGACGGGGAGTCCGGTCCTGATGTCCAGTATCAGTACCAGACGGGTCTGGATCCCCACTGAACCGAGCCCGTGGGAGCACATGGCGTTCGTGGGGAGGTCCGATATGGTGTTCGGAAGGGGGGTGGAGTCCACGTAGCATCCTCTGCCGAACCCGGGCGTGTGGAGCCTCATCTCCTTCACGAAGCTCCTGAAGAACCCGACCCTGAAGTCGAAGTCGCCGATGGTCTCGTAGTACGGGGTGTCCGTGCGCAGGGATGCGGGTCTGATGGTCAGCCCGTTGGATACGAACGACCTCTCGATGAAACGGTCGCATTGGATCCTGGCCCCGTCCCGGAGCACGCCGTGGAGCGTGTGGCAGACCACCTTCTCGAAGAGAGCATCGTTCCCGACGGTCAGGTTCCTCAGGATCCTCAGGATGCCGGTACTGTACATCAGGCCCATCACCAGATGGGCGTCCCCGAAGAACGTGCTGGCGCTCGGCGTGAACATCGCATCCGTGCCGGCGATCCGGGGATCGTCGGGATCGACGGAGGAGAACTCGTCCTTCTCCGAATCGTACTCCACCAGACCGCGGGTCTTGGAGACGAATATCCC
Source organism: Dialister hominis (assembly GCA_963640995.1). Lineage (GTDB taxonomy): Archaea > Thermoplasmatota > Thermoplasmata > Methanomassiliicoccales > Methanomethylophilaceae > Methanoprimaticola. Next base: position 6,502 of record CAVICI010000077.1, read on the forward strand.
CGAACGGCGGTCGCTCATGAACACGATCCTCCCGAGGCTCTCCTTCAGGACCTGCTTGCAGGCGCTGCGGCCGTCCTTCTGATACACGCTCTCGACGATGGAGGCGCTCCCTCCGACGATGTTGCCGAACTCATCCTTTTTGGCATTCTGGACCCTGATGAACGTCATTCCGATCATCCCTTCTAATGCTATAATAGCATCAGAAGTATTTGTATTCGTCGGTCTTTTCAACAGTTGCGTAAAGCCAAGACAAGGCCGGGAACGGTCGGATTCCGCCCGGCCGGACGGAGAATCGCGGAGAAATCGGCGGAAATCGGGGCTCCGGAAGGAGGATCCCGTCTCGCTCGGAGTCTGATGCTAAAAGTTGCGTCATGTCAGGTTCAGTATTGTGATGCGCTTGTTCAAGTCGAAGGCGGACGGGACCTTTCCCGTC